>NZ_JASCAE010000005.1:0-185421 GCF_029967975.1 Pseudomonas sp. V98_8 | reverse complement strand
GGCGATGGCGTTTTCAAGGACGCCATCGCCAGCAAGCCGGCTCCTACAGGTCTCGTGTTTCAATCGACGGAACGCGGCAATTGCAGCGTCACCCGCAACCCGCCTTCACGCAGGTTTTGCAGGCTCACTTCACCGCCATGACTATGGGCAATGTTGCGCGCAATCCCCAAGCCCAACCCATACCCCTGCTGCTGCCCGGCCAAACGAAAGTGCGGTTCGAACACCTGCTCCAGCCGTTGCTCCGGAACCCCCGGTCCTTCATCGTCTACATGCAGGACGAAGGCGCTGTCGTCATCGTCGATGTACAGGTGGGCGTTCTGGCCGTACTTCAGGGCGTTGTCGATCAGGTTGCCGATGCAACGCTTGAGCGCCAGCGGTTTGCCCGGATAGGCCGCCAGGGCACGGCCTTGCTGGGTCACGCGACCGTTACCGGTGGGCGACAGGTACGGCTCCACCAGGCACTCGAGCACATGATTAAGGTCCACCGGTTCGATGTTCTCGTGGATGTCGGTGTCTTTCACACACTGCAGTGCGCCCTTGACCAGCAGCTCCAGCTCATCCAGATCGCGACCGAACTTGGCTTGCAGCTTTTCGTCTTCCAACAACTCGACGCGCAGTCGCAAACGGGTGATGGGCGTGCGCAGGTCGTGGGAAATCGCACTGAACAACTGGCTGCGTTCGGTCAGGTAACGGCTGATCCGTTCGCGCATGGTGTTGAAGGCGCGGCCGACCTCGACCACTTCACTGCCGCCACCTTCGGCCACCGGCTCGACGTCGGCGCCCAGCGACAGGTCGCGCGCCGCCCGCGCCAGGCGCTTGAGCGGCCTGCTCTGCCAGTGCACCAGCAGGCCGATGAACAACAGCAGGAAACCGCTGGTGAGGACGATGAACCACACTTGCTGCGCCGGCAGACCCTGCTCTTCGAGGCTGGTGTAGGGTTCGGGCAGCAGCGAGGCGATGTACAGCCATTCCCCCGGCGCCATCTGGATCTGCGTGACCAGCACCGGCGGGTTCACCGGTTCCAGGGTCAATGCGTAGTGCGCCCAGGAACGCGGCAGTTCGTCGAGCTTGAGACCGCCATTGAAGATCCGCAGGTCTTCGGGGCTGACAAAGGTCACCGAGATGTCGGTGTCCTGCCCCAGGGACTGGCGCAGCACTTCGTCCACCGCGTTGATCACCGCCTCCTTGCGCGGGGTGATCGGCAGCACTTCCATGCCCAGGGGTTTGTCATTGAGCGTCACCACGAAACGCGTGCCGCCCATGCTGCGCAGCTGGTCGAGCACCAACGGGCGGTACGCCACCGGCAACGAGCGCAGGTAACTGACGCTGGCGTTCATCGAGTGAGCGAGGCTGCGCGCACTGGTGACCAGGCCTTCAAGCTGGGTCGCACGCAGTTGGGAAACCCAGATCACGCTCGACAACGCCTGGGCGAACAACACCGCGAGCAGCGTCAGCAACAACATGCGCCCGAGCAGCGAGCGTGGCACCGGCACGCGGCCGGCCAGCTTGCGCAAGAAATCAGTGACCATTGGAGGCAACCACACTGGCTGCCAACTGATAGCCGCTGCCCCGTACGGTGCGAATCAGTCGCGGTGGTTTCTCCGTATCGCGCAGGCGTTGGCGCAAGCGACTGACCGCCATGTCGACGATGCGATCCAGAGGCATCAAGTCGCGGCCACGGGTGGCGTTGCCAATCGTGTCGCGGTCGAGGATTTCCTGCGGGTGGTCGAGAAACAGCTTCAACAGGGCGAAATCGGCACCGGACAGAATCACCTCTTCGCCATCGATGTGAAACAGGCGATGGCTGACCATGTCCAGGCGCCAGTCATCGAAGGCCAGCACTTCGCTGCCGGAGCGCTCCTGACCGAACTGCGCCCGGCGCAGCAACGCCTTGATGCGCGCTTGCAATTCGCGAGGGCTGAAGGGTTTGCCAAGGTAGTCGTCGGCGCCCAGTTCCAGGCCGATGACCCGGTCGGCCTCATCGGAGCTGGCGGTGAGCATGATGATCGGCACCTGCGACTGGCGCGGGTGCTGGCGAATCCAGCGACACAGGCTGAAACCGTCTTCGTCCGGCAGCATCACGTCGAGGATCACCAGGTCGCTGGGGGCCTCGTTGAGGGCCTGGCGAAAGCCCGCTCCATCGGGTGTGGTACGCACCTGGAACCCGGCGCGGGTCAGGTAGGTGTCCAGCAACTCGCGTATCTCTTGATCGTCATCGACCAACAAAATCGACTTGTTGACTGAGCTCACGGGGCGGCGTCCTTGTTGTTTGAATTGGGCGGATTATGCCTTAAGCACCGATTTTACAAACACCACAGAAACAACTGTGGGAGCGGGCTTGCTCGCGAATGCGATGTGTCAGTCAACGAATGAGTTGAATATGAAACCGCATTCGCGAGCAAGCCCGCTCCCACACTGGATCGCATTTCAGGTCGGGATTGATTGCTCCAGCGCCACACCCGCGCCAACCAGCCCCGAATACGGCGCCGTCACCAGCCACACCGGTATCCCTTTGAAGTAATCGCTCATGCATCCCTTGTCGGCAAAGCACCGGGCGAAACCACTTTCGAGGAAGAAATCGGCGAAGCGTGGAATCACCCCGCCAACGATGTACACACCACCGCGCGCACCGGTGGTCAGCACGTTGTTGCCCGCCACGCGACCGAGCCAGCAGCAGAATTGCTCGAGTACTTCCATTGCAATCGGGTCACCCGCCAAACCGGCAGCCGTAATCGCTTCTGGCGTGTCGAGCACCGGCTCGTGGCCGTCCACCGCACAGATCGCCCGATAGACTCGGGGCAAACCGCCGCCGCTCAATGCCGTTTCGGCGCTGACATGTCCGATCTCGTTGAAAATCTGCTGCCACAGTTGAGTCTCGCGCGGACTGCTCAGCGGCAGATCGACGTGACCGCCCTCCCCCGGCAGCGGGGCAAAACGCCCTTCCCCGAGATCTAGCAGGGTGCCGACACCCAGGCCCGTGCCCGGGCCAATCACCACCGCCGGGCGCAACGGCTCCGGCGTGCCTTCGCAGACCACGCGGAATTCGCCCGGCTGCAAACGCGTCATGCCCAGAGCCATGGCCGAAAAATCGTTGACCAACAGCAGTTGATCCACCTGCAAGGCCTGGCAAAAACCCTTGCGGCTCAGGCGCCAGTGATTGTTGGTGAACTTGAATTCGTCGCCGCTCACGGGGCCTGCCACCGACAGGCACACCGAACCGATCGCACCCGGCGCCAGGCCAAGCCCGTCCAGATAGAGGCTGATCGCCTCTTCCGGGCTCGCATGGTCGGCCGTCGCCAGCACCTGGACCGATTCCAGCTGCTGGTTTTTCCACAACGCGAACCGTGCGTTGGTGCCACCGATGTCACCGACCAAAGCCAGTTTCAATTAAGCGTCTCCAGGGCAGAAGTGAAGGCGCTGGCCCCCTGCTCTGCCGAGCTGAAGGCCATGCGCATGAAACCAAACAGTTCGCGACCGGTGCCGATGTTGTTGCCCAATAAACCCTTGGCCGGCGTGCGCGCTGCGAATTCTTCGGCGTCCACCTTAAGCTCCAGGGTGCCTTTGACGCCATCGACGCGGATGATATCGCCCTCCTGCACCCGCGCCAAAGGCCCTCCCACGTAAGCCTCGGGGCTGACGTGGATGGCCGCCGGGATTTTCCCCGACGCGCCGGACATGCGCCCGTCGGTGACCAGGGCAACCTTGAAGCCGCGATCCTGCAGCACACCGAGGAACGGCGTCATTTTGTGCAGTTCCGGCATACCGTTGGAACGCGGCCCCTGGAAACGCATCACCGCGACGAAATCCTTCTCCAGCAAACCGGCCTTGAACGCATCGGCCAGGTCCTGCTGATCCTGGAACACCATGGCCGGCGCTTCGACGATCTGGTTTTCCAATGCCACGGCCGACACCTTCATCACGCCGCGACCGAGGTTGCCTTCCATCACACGCAGGCCGCCTTCCGGCGAGAACGCCCGGGCAACCGGACGCAGGATGCTTTCGTCGAGGCTTTCGGTGATGCCTTCGCGCCAGACCAGTTCGCCGTTATCGAGGAACGGTTCCATGGTGTAGCGGCGCAACCCGTGACCCAGCACGGTGTTGACGTTTTCGTGGAGCAACCCGGCGTCCAGCAATTCGCGGATCAGGAACGACATGCCGCCCGCGGCCTGGAAATGGTTGATGTCGGCCTTGCCGTTCGGGTAGACGTGGCTCAGGGTTGGCACGACTTCGGAGAGGTCGGCCATGTCTTGCCAGGTCAGCTGGATACCCGCCGCCATGGCAATCGCCGGCATGTGCAGGGTGTGGTTGGTCGAGCCGCCGGTGGCGTGCAGGGCAACGATGGAGTTGACCAGCGAACGCTCGTCGACGATTTCGCCGATCGGCAGGTAGTCGCCGTTCTGTTTGGTAATGCGCGTCACCTGGTGCGCCGCTTCGCGGGTCAGGGCGTCGCGCAATGGCGTGTTCGGGTTGACGAAGGAAGCACCCGGCAAATGCAGGCCCATGACTTCCATCAGCAACTGGTTGGTGTTGGCGGTGCCGTAGAAGGTGCAGGTGCCAGGGCTGTGGTAGGAGTTCATTTCCGACTCCAGCAGCTCTTCACGGCTGGCCTTGCCTTCGGCGTAGCGCTGGCGCACGTCGGCTTTCTGCTTGTTGGAAATACCCGACACCATCGGTCCGCCCGGCACGAAGATCATCGGCAGATGGCCGAAGCGCAGCGCGCCCATCATCAGGCCCGGCACGATCTTGTCGCAGATGCCGAGCATCAGCGCGCCATCGAACATGTTGTGCGAGAGCGCCACGGCGGTGGACAGCGCGATCACTTCACGGCTCGGCAGGCTCAGTTCCATGCCCGGCTCGCCCTGGGTGACGCCATCGCACATGGCCGGGGTGCCGCCGGCGAACTGGCCGACGGAACCGATTTCGCGCAGGGCTTTCTTGATCAGCTCCGGGAAGACTTCGTACGGCTGGTGCGCCGAGAGCATGTCGTTATATGACGAAACAATCGCGATGTTGGCGGAGTTCATCATCCGCAGGCTGTTCTTGTCGTCGCTGCCGCAACCGGCCACGCCGTGGGCGAAGTTGGCGCATTGCAGCTTACCGCGCATCGGACCGTCGCTGGCGGCATCACGGATCAGTGCAAGGTAAGCCTCACGCGTGGCGCGGCTGCGGGCGATAAGCCGTTCGGTGACCTCAAGTACGCGGGGATGCATGTGTAGAACTCCAGGCTAACGGATGTGGCGACCTGATTGTCTATGCTGATCAAACACCGGTGTCGATGGGATGACAGACGGCTTTTCTGACCATTCGGACCAGTTGATTCAGGTCACTCGTTGTAGATTGAACAAAATATTGCCATTAAAAAGGCTTGTTTTCTATTTTTTTGCGAATAATCTTGTAATTCCAACAACAAAACGACGGCGGCGCTGACAAATGACTCTACGAATCGCAATCAATGGTTTTGGCCGTATTGGTCGCAACGTCCTCCGAGCACTCTATACCCAAGGCTATCGCCAGGATTTGCAGATCGTCGCCATCAACGACCTGGGTGACAGCGCAATCAATGCGCATTTGCTCAAGTACGACACGGTTCACGGCACGTTCGACGCCGATGTCCAGCATGATCAGGAAAGCCTGACCGTCAACGGCGACCGTATCGCGGTCAGCGCCATTCGCAATCCGGCCGACTTGCCCTGGACCGCGGAAAAGATTGATGTTGTGTTCGAATGTACCGGTCTGTTCACCGACCGCGCCAAAGCCGCCGCGCATATTACGGCCGGTGCACGCAAAGTGATTATCTCGGCCCCGGCCACGGGTGCGGACGCCACTGTGGTCTACGGCGTCAACCACGACATTCTGCGCCAGTCGCACCAGATAATTTCAAACGCCTCGTGCACCACCAACTGCCTGGCCCCGGTGGCCCAGGTGCTGCACCGCGAACTGGGCATCGAAAGTGGCCTGATGACCACCATCCATGCCTATACCAACGATCAGAACCTGACCGACGTCTACCACACCGACCCGTACCGCGCCCGTTCGGCCACCCAGAACATGATCCCGAGCAAGACCGGTGCGGCTGAAGCGGTCGGCCTGGTGCTGCCGGAGCTGGCGGGCAAACTGACCGGCATGGCGGTGCGCGTGCCGGTGATCAACGTATCCCTGGTCGACCTGACCGTGCAGCTGAAAAAAGAAGCCAGCGCACAAGAGGTCAATGCGCTGCTCAAGCAGGCCAGCCAGCACTCGAAAATTCTCGGCTACAACACCTTGCCGCTGGTCTCCAGCGACTTCAACCATAACCCGCTGTCGTCGATCTTCGACGCCAACCACACCAAGTCCAGCGGCAAGCTGCTCAAGGTGCTGGCCTGGTACGACAACGAATGGGGCTTCTCCAACCGCATGCTCGATAACTGCCTGGCGCTGTGCAACGCCGAATAAGCGATGAATTACGACGACTCGTTCCGCGTTGACGCAATCCTGTAGGAGCTGCCGCAGGCTGCGATCTTTTGATGTTGCTTTTTAGAAAAAAGATCAAAAGATCGCAGCCTGCGGCAGCTCCTACACAGGACGCATAAAGCTTTGGAGCTGTACCCATGATCGGCATTACGTTTACCCAAAAAACCATGGCAGCGCGCAAGCGTATCGCCCTGGTCGCCCATGACCACTGCAAAGTGTTTTTGCTGGACTGGGCGGAACGGCAGAAAGACCGGCTCGCGCAACATGAACTGGTCGCCACCGGCACCACCGGTTTGTTATTGCAACAACGCCTCGACCTGCCGGTGGAGAGCATGATCAGCGGCCCGCTGGGCGGTGACCAACAGCTCGGCGCGCGAATCGCCGAGCAACGGGTCGACATGCTGGTGTTCTTCTGGGACCCGTTCGAACCTCAGCCACACGACCCGGACATCAAGGCATTGCTACGGGTCGCGGCGGTCTGGAACATTCCCGTGGCGTGCAATGAATGCAGCGCCGACTACCTGCTCAGCAGCCCGCTGATGGATCAGGCACACGGGCATCGGATTCCGGATTACCCCATGTATCTGCAGGGTCGGGCGTAGTCCTTCACAAATCAAGGCTTGACCATTCGAGCGGATGATAAGCATTATCATTCACTCGAAATGGATCAGGTCCTCCCGTGAGTCAATCGCGTTTCAACGACGTCTTCATCTCCCAGCGAATCTCTCTGTTGCGCACGCTGGAACGGATGGTCAACAACCACAGCACCGCCGAAGACCTCTTGCAGGAGACCTACCTGCGGGTGAGCCGTGCACTCGGCGAGCGGGCCATCGATCACCTGGAACCCTTCGTTTTCCAGACTGCCCGCAACCTGGCACTGGACCATTTGCGCGCGCGGCGCATCCACTCGCGCACCATGGTCGATGACGTGCCACCGGACGTGGTGGAAAGTATTGCCGCCCCCGCCAGCAGTGCCGAGGACGCCGCCCATGCCGAACAATTGCTCGAGCGTTTGAACGTGCGCCTCAGTCAACTCAGCTCCCGCCAGCAGCAAATTTTCATCCTCAGCCGCCTGCACGGCCATAGCTATCTGGAGATCGCCGAGAAACTCGGCGTCTCACTCAGTACCGTGCAGAAGGAGCTGAAGTTGATCATGACCATCTGCATCGGCGTCGCCGACCGGTCGAATGGCCACTGAGCCACCCGTGGCTCGACGACCTTGTTCATCAGGGCTACCCTTGGCCCTCTTTTGCGCTCCACTAAAAAAACAGCTGCACAGACACGCCGAGGAAACCCCGTGACGGACACCCACCGCGCCCCTTCGCCCTCACCGGCGCAGGCCACAGCCGAGGCGATGGACCAGGCCCTGGACTGGCTGATCGTGTTGGACAGCCCGAGCGAAGAACAGTCCCGCCAGTTCCACCAATGGCTCGCGGCCGATCCTGCGCACGCCGAGGCATTCGCCAGGGCGCAGGCGATATGGAACGGTGCGCAAGTCACGCAATGCGCGCAAAAACTGGCCTCGCGCCCAGTCAAAGTCACTGTGCTGTCGCGTCTGCGCCCGCACTGGAAACCCTTGGCCACCGCCGCCGTGCTGATCCTCGGTTTGTTCAGCTTCAGCAATCTGCCGATGCGCCTGCAGGCCGACCACCTGACCGTGGTCGGTGAACGCCAGCGCCTGCAACTGGAGGACGGTTCGAAAGTCCTGCTCAATACCAACTCGGCGTTTTCCAGCACCATCAACGACCAGAAGCGCGTGGCCCGTCTGTATCAGGGCGAGGCGTTTTTCGACGTGCAGCCGCATCGCGGTCTGCCGTTGGAAATTGACGCGGGCCTGGTTACCGCGAGTGTTCGCGATACGGCATTCGCCGTGCGTTACCTCGACGGCATAACCCAGGTTCGAGTGCAGCGCGGGGATGTCGACTTGCGCGCCACCGGCGACGACGCCAGGGTGCGCCTGACAGCCGGGGAAAGCATCCGCATCGGCCCCAATGGTTTCGACCAGCCGGCCAAACTGGATGCGGCCACCGACCTGGCCTGGGTCCAGGGTCGCCTGGTGTTTGAAAACTGCCCGCTGAGCCAGGTGCTGGCAGAGCTGCGTCGCTACTATCCGGGCTGGATCATCAACAACAATGAGCAGTTGGCGAATGTTGCCGTGACCGGAAATTATCGTCTCGACCAGCCGCTGGACGTGGTCCGCTCGCTGGCTCACATCACCTCGGCACAGCTCAAGGAATACCCGGCGCTGGTCATCTTGAACTAAATGAGAATTATTTTTACTCGATAGCTGAACCTCGTACGTCTCGTTATAGCCAATGCAATTGATTCGCATCTCTACATGCCAATCAGCACCTATAAAGATTCGTGCGACACGGAGCGCTATCGATGTCCTCTCGCCTTACCCGCCCAGTTAGTTCACCTTCTTGCGTACTGTCGCTGCTGACCGCCGCCATTCTGATGGCCGGTGCTGTGCCGGTCATGGCCGCCACGGCCCCTGAACAGTCGGCGCGCAAAATGGGCGATTACGCATTCGCCATTGCGCCACAGTCGCTGGTGTCGGCACTCAATTCGTTCACCGCCGTGACAGGCTGGCAGCTCGGCTTTTCAGCCGAACTGGCGCAAGGGATGGACTCACCGGGCGTGCGCGGATCGCTGCCAGCGGAAAAAGCCCTGGATCGCCTGTTGGTGGGGACCAACCTGAGCTATCGCAAACTCGGCAACAACAACATCGTGCTGGAGCGCCGAAGCAGCGCCGGGACCCTGAACCTGGAACAGGTGACCATCAGCGCCACGCGCCAGGAACAGGACGTGAGCAGCGTGCCCAGCACCGTCACCGTCCACACCCGCGAGGAACTCGACCGCAACAACGTCAACAGCATCAAGGATCTGGTGCGCTACGAACCGGGTGTATCGGGAGGCGGCACGGGTACCCGCGCGGGCCTTTCCGGCTACAACATCCGCGGTATCGACGGTGACCGTGTGCTGACCCAGGTCGACGGGGTCCAGGTGCCCGATGGTTTCTTCAATGGTCCGTACGCACAGACCAACCGCAACTATGTCGACCCGGAAATCGTCAAGCGCGTGGAAATCCTGCGCGGCCCGGCTTCGGTGCTGTACGGCAGCAGCGCCATTGGTGGCGCGGTCAGCTACTACACACTGGACCCGGACGACATCATCAAGCCAGGCCAGGACGTCGGTGCTCGCCTGAAGACCGGCTACAGCTCGGCCGATGAAAGTTGGCTCACCTCCGGCACCGTGGCCGGTCGCACCGCAGAGTTCGACGGCTTGCTGCACCTGAGCCAGCGCAACGGCCATGAAACGCAGTCCCATGGCGAAACGGGCGGAACCGGCCTGGACCGCACCGAAGCCAACCCCGAGGACGTGCGCACCACCAACGTGCTGGTCAAGCTCGGCTGGGACTACGCCGACGATGCGCGCTTCGGCTTGACTTACGAGCACTACAAGGACGATCGCGACACCAATCAGCTAAGCGCCGTGGGTGGCCCGTTCAACGCAGGACGCGGCTTCGGCTTCTATAAATCGCGCACCGGCAACGACACCATCACCCGCGAGCGCTTCGGCCTGGATCACCGTTTTGCCGTGGACAGCCTCCTGGCTGACAACATCAAGTGGACGTTGAATTACCAGATTGCCAAGACCGACCAGCGCACCGAAGAAATCTACGCACCGTCACGTACGGTGCTGCGTAACCGCGATACCACCTACAAGGATCGCCAATGGGTATTCGATGCCCAGGCTGACAAGGCGTTTGGCATTGCCGACACCGACCATGTGATCACTTATGGCACCACCATCAAGCAGGACAAAGTCACCGGCCTGCGCACCGGTAGCGGCACCTGCCTGACCGTGGCCGGTGCTTGTCGCGTCATGGGTGCTGCAAGCGCTGCCGACACGTTGACCCCGGCCAGTGATTTTCCGGATCCGACCATCAACACCTACAGCCTGTTCGCCCAGGACCAGATCGCCTGGAACAACTGGACCTTCGTGCCCGGCCTGCGCTACGACTACACCCAGCTCAAGCCGCACCTGACCAAAGAGTTCCTGGCCACTGCCGACCAGAGCGGCAACGGTGAGGTGAACGACGACGAAAAAACCTGGCATCGCCTGTCACCGAAATTCGGCACGACTTACCGCTTCGATGACAACTACACCTGGTACGGCCAATACGCTGAAGGCTTCCGCACGCCGACCGCCAAGGCTCTCTATGGTCGCTTCGAAAACCTGGCTGGCGGCTATCAGGTCGCGCCCAATCCCGACCTCGAACCAGAAAAGAGCAAGAGTTATGAAACCGGCCTGCGCGGGCAGTTCGAGGCCGGTACTTTCGATGTCGCGGTGTTCTACAACAAATATCGCGACTTCATCGACGAGAACGCCATTACTCCCGGCTACACCGAGACCACGTTCCAGAGCAACAACATCAAGCACGCCACCATCAAGGGCATGGAGCTCAAGGGGCGCTTGAACCTGGATGCCTTCGGCGCGCCAAGCGGCCTCTACACACAGGGCTCGGTGGCCTACCTGTATGGTCGCAACGATGACAGCGGCGAACCGCTTAACAGCATCAACCCGCTGACCGGCGTATTCGGTCTGGGCTATGACCAGGACAAGTACGGCACATTGCTGAGCTGGACCCTGGTCAAACGCAAGACGCGGGTCGACAGCACCAGCTTCAACACCCCGGACGGCACCAGCACGCAGTTCAAGACACCGGGTTACGGCGTGCTCGACCTGGCGGGTTTCTACAAGGTGACCGACGACCTGACCGTGAATGCCGGCCTGTACAACCTGACCGACAAAAAGTACTGGCAGTGGGATGACGTACGCGGCTACGACAGCGTCGGCGAAGCCTCGGTGACACAGCCCGCCAACCTCGATCGCCTGACCCAGCCTGGGCGCAATTTCGCGATCAATCTGGTGTGGGATATCTGACCCCGACTGCCTCGCCATGCGACTTGATAAAGCCGCCTGGCGAGGATTTTTACTGTCATGCCCCTGCTCATTCGTCTCGTTACCAGGCACTTCTCTTTCTCAAGGATTTCCCATGACTCAGGACTCGACTCAACGCCCGGCCTTGCGCTCGCAACGCCTGAACCAGATCACCCATGAACCCCACGGCAAACTCGACGCCCTGGTCAAAACCCACGCACCGTTCGAAACCCAGGCTAATTTCGCCCGCTTCGTAGTGGCGCAGTACCTGTTTCAGTCGGAGCTGGTGGCGCTGTACAACGATGCCGAACTGACCGCCATCGTCCCCGACCTGCCTGAACGCTGCCGTGCCGAGGCCGCCAAGGCGGACCTGGCAGACCTGGAAACCGAAGTACCGGCGCCAGTCGCAGGTGCCGTGCACAACCCGAGCACAGCGCAGGCGCTGGGCTGGCTCTTTGTCTCTGAAGGCTCGAAGCTGGGCGCCGCGTTCCTGATCAAGCGCGCTGTGGGCCTTGGCCTGAGCGAGACCTTCGGTGCCCGTCACCTCGGCGAACCGGCCGGTGGTCGTGCGCAAGGCTGGAAAAACTTCGTCAAGACCCTGGACGGACTCGAACTCAGCGCCCAGGAAGAATCCGAGCTGGACAAAGGCGCCATCGATGCCTTCAACCGCTTCACGGTGTTGCTGGAACAGGCCTACGCCAGCACCCCGGAAATCGCCTGACACACCACCTTTCCCCTGTGGGAGCGGGCTTGCTCGCGAAGACGGCAGCACATCCAACATCCATGTGACTGACCCTGCGCTTTCGCGAGCAAGCCCGCTCCCACAATGGATCGAGTCAGTCCATAAATTTCGATCAAGCGCCCCATGCCTGCCTCCTCCAAACTCGCCCGCCTCCTCTTCGGTCTGCTGGCCTATGTCAGCCTCGCCATCGGCCTGGTCGCCATCGTCATACCCGGCCTGCCGACCACCGAATTCATCCTGTTGGCCGCCTGGGCTGCCACCCGCAGCTCGCCGCGCTTGAGCGCCTGGCTGGAAAATCATCGGCTGTTCGGCCCTATTCTCGGTAACTGGCGCAACGGCAAGATCATCGCGCGCCGGGCCAAGGTCAGCGCCACCGTCAGCATGCTGCTGTGCGCCACGTTGATGCTGGTCATGCTCGATCACGGCTGGCCGATCTACCTGGCGATTGCCGGGATGGGCCTGGGCAATTTGTGGATCTGGTCGCGACCGGAGTCACTGGCGCGAGAACCTTAGAGGTCGCCGCGACTTTCTCCGTTTTTTTATCCACTTTGCGGCACATTTTTCCGCGCAAACGTTTAATCATGACCGTTCGTCGGCAGCCCGCTCATGCAATCTGTGCCCCAGGCCGATGTGCATTGAATGGCGCTAAATGGATTTGGCGTGTCGAGCCGCAATGGCTCACAGCCGACCCCTCATCCATTCGCGAGCTCGCCCTATGTTCGACTCACTGTCCATCCGCCTGAAAATCGTCCTGCTGTCCGGTCTGTGCCTGCTTGGCGTGGTCGCCTCGATAGTGGGCATGAACCTCTACCAGACCAATCAGAACGATGAACTGGTCAGCGCTTCCAGTAGCAGGATGCTCACCGAGAGCGTGCAGAACCTGCTGCAGGCCAAGGCCGCCGAGCAAGGGGTGCGGGTGCAGAAGACTTTTGCTGAAACCCAGACCGTGGTGACCGCCCTGGCGGACCAGATCAAGGACATGCGCAACATGGCCGCCAAGCGGTCGCTTGAACCCGGCGCCCTGCGTGAGGAGTTGAACCAGAGCCTGAAAACCGCCTTCGAGCGCAACGGCAAAGTGCTGGGCATCTGGCTGGCATTCGAACCCAATGGCCTGGACGGCAAGGACAGTGAGTTCGTCAATGACGCGGCCCGCCAATCCAACGAAGCCGGACGCTTCGCCACTTACTGGAGCCGTGCCGGGGGAGAAGCGCTGAACACGATCATGGTCGAGGAGGACATGACCAAGACCACCCTGAACCTCAGCGGCACGCCCTACAACGTCTGGTACACCTGCCCTCGGGACAGCAAGCGCACCTGCCTGCTCGACCCTTATGCCGATACCGTTGGCGGCAAGGAAGTGTTGATGACCACCATTTCCGTGCCGCTGCTGGTGGATGGCAAGTCCATCGGCGTAGTCGGTATCGACATCGCCCTCGACGCGCTGCAAGCAGCGGCGGTCGACTCCCAGCGTGAGTTGTTCAACAACGCCGGCCACATGCTGATCGTTTCCGGCACCGGTGTGGTGGCGGCGTACAGCGTCGATCCGACGAAGGTAGGCAAGAGCATCGGTGACACCCTCGGTGCGGACGGCAAGGACATCTTGCAATTGCTTGCCAGCGGTGCGCCGAAGATTCTCCAACAAGGCGACCTGATTCGGGCGGTGTACCCGGTCAGTCCGATTGCCGACGCCAAGGCGTGGGCCGTGGTGATCGACCTGCCCAGGCAAGTGCTGCTGGCCGATTCGGTAAAACTGCAAGCGGTACTCGATGACGCCCAGCAGAGCGGCACGATCAAAGCCGTGGGCGTGGCGATCATTGCCGGCCTGATTGGCCTGCTGCTGATGTGGCTGACCGCCTCGGGCGTGACCCGACCGATCAACAGCGTGGCGCAAATGCTCAAGGCGATAGCCAGTGGCGACGGCGACCTGACCCAGCGGCTGAACTACGGCAAGCGGGATGAGCTGGGCGAACTGGTCAACTGGTTCAATCGTTTCCTCGACAAGCTGCAGCCGACCATCGCGCAGATCAAGCAGAGCATCACCGATGCCCGCGGCACCGCCGACCAGTCTTCGGAAATCGCCCGCCAGACCAGCGAAGGCATGCAGGTGCAATTTCGCGAAATCGACCAGGTCGCCACCGCGTCCAATGAAATGAGCGCCACCGCCCACGACGTCGCCAACAGCGCATCGAACGCCGCCAACGCGGCCAAGGGTGCCGATCAGTCGGCCCGCGATGGCATGCAGATCATCGAGCGCAGCACCCGTGACATCAATCAACTGGCCGACGAGGTCAGCAAGGCCGTGACTGAAGTCGAGGCATTGGCGGTCAACAGCGAGCAGATCGGTTCGGTATTGGAAGTCATCCGCAGCATCGCCGAACAAACCAACCTGCTGGCGCTCAACGCAGCGATCGAAGCCGCCCGTGCCGGCGAGAGCGGGCGCGGTTTTGCAGTGGTCGCCGACGAAGTGCGCAACCTGGCCAAGCGCACCCAGGACTCGGTGGAAGAAATTCGCCTGGTGATCGAACGCATCCAGAGCGGCACCCGCGGCGTGGTCGCCACCATGCACTCGAGCCAGACCCAGGCCCACAGCAACGCCGGGCAGATCCAGCAAGCGGTCAAGGCCCTGGGTAAAATCAGCGACGCGGTCACGGTGATCAGCGACATGAACCTGCAGATCGCCAGCGCCGCCGAACAGCAAAGCGCCGTGGCTGAAGAGGTCAACCGCAACGTTTCGGCGATTCGTACCGTCACCGAAACCCTGACCGGACAAGCCACCGAATCGGCGCAGATCAGCAGCCAGCTCAATGCCCTGACCACCCAGCAGATGAAACTGATGGATCAGTTCAGGGTGTAAAGGTTTTTTGATTTATGCTCGGGCTCTCGTTCCGGAGGGCCCGTCGATGACTGATCTGCTCACGTCCATTCAAGCCGAACTCGGCATGCCGCACACCCCTGTTGCGTTCACTTCCAGCGGCGCCCTGCCTTCGGTGTTTGCCGCCACCGACCTGGCTTGCGCCAGCATCGCGGCCGCCGGCCAGGCTGTCAGCGAATTGTTGCACCAGCAAACCGGTCGCTTGCCCGGCCTGGAAGTCGACCGGCGCCTGGCGTCATTCTGGTTCTCCAGTTCGATCCGCCCGCTAGGCTGGAACGTACCACCGCTGTGGGACCCGATCGCCGGTGACTACGCCACCAAAGATGGCTGGATCCGCCTGCACACCAATGCGCCCCATCACCGCGCCGCCGCCGAATCGGTGTTGGGCGCCTGCGTCGACCGCAAGGCGATGGCCAGCAAAGTGGCGCAATGGGCCAAGAGTGATCTGGAACAGGCCGTGGTCGAAGCCGGTGGCTGTGCCGCCGAAATGCGCAGTTGGGACCAGTGGCAGGTCCATGCGCAAGGGCTCGCGGTCAACGCTGAACCGCTGATTCAATTCATCGCCGGCCACAACCGACCCGGCACACCCTGGCAAGGTTCGGTAGCGCGACCACTGGCCGCCATCAAGGTGCTGGACTTGACCCGCGTGCTTGCTGGCCCCGTCGCCAGCCGTTTTCTCGCGGGCCTGGGCGCTGATGTGCTGCGCATCGACCCACCCTCCTGGAACGAGCCGGGCGTAGTGCCGGAAATGACACTGGGCAAGCGTTGCGCACGCCTGGATCTGCACGATAAATCCGATCGATTGGTATTCGAAGGCCTGCTCAAGGACGCCGACGTCCTGCTCCACGGTTACCGCGCCGATGCCCTGGAGCGTCTGGGCTTCGGTGCCGCCGAACGCCAGCAACGGTTCCCTGGCCTGATCGACGTTTGCCTCAACGCCTACGGCTGGAGTGGCCCGTGGCAGAACCGCCGCGGCTTCGACAGCCTGGTGCAGATGAGCTGCGGCATCGCTGACGCGGGTATGCGCCTCACGCAGGCGGAAAAACCGACACCCTTGCCGCTGCAGGCGCTCGATCATGCCACCGGTTATTTGATGGCGGCCAGTGCGATCAGGTTATTGGCAGCACGCTTGAACAGCGGACAGGGTGGTTCGGCGCGATTGTCATTGGCGCGTACGGCAAAACTGTTGATCGATAACGGTCCCGGCAACAACACGCCACTACGGGCCGAGGATGAGCACGATCAGGGCATGCTGGTCGAGCAAACGCCATGGGGCCCGGCGCATCGCTTGCACGTGCCGCTGAAAATCACCGGGACGCCGGTGCAGTGGACGCTCGCGGCATCTGAACTGGGAGCACATCGCGCGCAGTGGTGAGCCCGCAAACTTCCGTCTGGCCATGGGCAGGAAATAGTTAAAATCGAAAAATGCGTTTGATCCGGATCGAAAACAACTGTACAAAAACACAGTACATTTGAAATCAATACTCTCGAGCCCGGAGAACCCCATGGCCTCTCAAGCGATGAAAATCACCCTGGAACGTATCGCCCTCTTCCAGTTCACCCCGGCCCACTGCGCCCAGGCCCGAGCCATGTTGGGCTGGAGCGTGGGAACGTTATCCCGCGAAGCCGGGGTTTCGGTGCAAGCCATTGAGCGCTTCGAGGCGCGGCAGGAGGTGCTGGATGTCACTCGCCTGGCATTGGCGTATCGGCTTGAATCGGAGGGGCTGGTGTTCTTCCCGGGGTTTGCGCCGGGTAGAGGGATGAATGTGCAAGGGTCTACGCCGAATCCGGTGGGGCGGGAAGATTTTGCAATGGTTGAGTAAGGTCGCAGCTTCAATACTGGTGCTACGACCCGATCCATCCAGGAACGCTCGCCTCTTTTTTGTAGCTGCATCACCCGAGGCTTTGTTGATTCTGGTAGAGCTGCTCTTCGACTTCATACCACCACGCAATGCCGCGCTTGGCAGCCAGCACATTGAATGCCTCGCCCATCCGCGGCGTGGTGATCGAGACATTGCGCTCCCACGCCAGGGCCAGGATGCGGTCGAAGGGTTCGTACCAGGCATGCATCGACAAATCGAAGGTGCCGTTGTGAATCGGTAGCAGCCAGCGACCCTTGAGGTCGAGATGGGCTTGCAGGGTTTGCTCAGGCTGCATGTGCACATGGGGCCAGTCGACGTTGTAGGCGCCGGTTTCCATGAGGGTCAGGTCGAAAGGGCCGTATTGTTCGCCGATACGTTTGAAGCCGTCGAAGTAGCCACTGTCGCCACTGAAGAAGATCCGCGTATCGCCATCGATCATCACCCAAGAGGCCCAGAGGGTGCTGTTGCCGTCGAACAGGCCGCGACCGGAAAAGTGCTGCGAGGGGGTGGCAACGAAATGGATGCCCTCGACCTCAGTGCCCTGCCACCAGTCCAGTTGGCGAATTTTGCTGGCGTCGATACCCCACTTGGCCAGGGTGTCGCCCACGCCCAACGGGGTGAGGAAATACTTGGCCTTGTCGGCCAGCTTACGCACAGCGTGATAGTCCAGATGATCGTAGTGATCGTGAGACAGGATCACCGCTTCAATCGGCGGCAACTGGTCGAGGCTGATCGGCGGCTGGTGAAAACGCTTGGGGCCGGCCCATTGCACGGGGGAAGCACGCTCGGCGAACACCGGGTCGGTAATCCAGAATCTGTCCCGCAGCTTGAGCAGTACAGTGGAATGGCCCAGGCGATAGACGCTGTGGTTGGGCGCCGCCATCAATGCCGCTTGCGTCAACGGTTGCACTGGAACAGGCGCCGTCGGGCGGGTGTTGCGTGGTTTGTGAAACATCGCATTCCAGAGGATGCGCAGGGTTTTGCCAAGGCTCAAATGCTTTATCGGCCTATGGTTTTGAAACTGCCCTTGAGCCTGTCGGGAAGCTTCAGGCCTGGAGGTGCCGTTCGCCGGGGGAGTTGATTTGGCCATGAGGAAATGACTCCAGAAAAACCGCTGGTTTCCTGATTTTTCGTTTTGGGACGATAAATGGCCAAGGCACGCACGCATCAGCCGAACACGCTATTTTTACCGGGCAGGATTAACAAAACATTACACTGCACAGTGTAGTTTTAAGGTTGCAGCAAAGCCGTCGACAAGTAAACTGCTGAGTGTAATTTTCCTTTTTTCCTGCCGAAACGTATTTATGACAGCTCCACAGCGCCTCACCGACCGTAAACGCGAAGCCATCATTCAGGCGGCAATTGTCGAATTCCGTGCCAATGGTTTCGACATCACCAGCATGGACAAGATTGCCGCCACCGCCGGGGTGTCCAAGCGCACGGTGTACAACCACTTCCCCAGCAAGGAGGAGTTATTCGCCGAAATCCTCAATCAACTATGGGTACGAATAACCGAGGAACAGGAAGCGCTCTACCGCCCCGACCTGCCCTTGCGAGAACAGATGCGCCAGGTACTGACGGCGAAGCTGCAGATGTTGAGTGATGAAAATCTGCTCGACCTGGCGCGGGTGGCCATAGCCGCCACTATTCATTCTCCCGAGCGCGCGCAAAGTATGGTGACCCGACTGGGTGAGCGCGAAGAAAACCTGACCCTGTGGATTCGCGCCGCCCAGGCCGATGGACGCTTGAAAGCGCTCGACCCGGCGTTTGCCGCGCAACAAGTCTATGGAATGCTCAAGTCCTTTGCCTTTTGGCCGCAGATCTCAATGGGGTTGCCGGGCTTGTCGGCCGAGATGCGGAGCACTGTGGTGGAATCGGCGCTGGACATGTTCCTGGCCTGCTACGAGTTGCAATAAATGACAATTCGACGGGTCTCCGAACGATTGATCGCGCCGTTTTTTACGGGGGAATGTGTTTCAGAATGAAACTCGCGCTGAGGCTATAGTGAATCTCAGTCCTAGCGCCCTGCAGAGAGCATCATGACCTCCTCGAGCAACGAAGCCCCCACCCCCGTCGATCACCTGCGGTTCCATCGCGCACATGCCCATCTGGCGCCAACCTTTGGCAATGACAAGTTTGCCCTGCGTGCCGAAGCCTTTGCGCGGTTCTTCGGCACACCGACTTTTCTGGGTGCGCAAACCCTGATCGTGGTGATCTGGATGTGTCTGAATCTATTTGGTTTCACCCACTTCGACGCCTACCCGTTCATCCTGCTCAACCTGGCTTTCAGCCTGCAAGCGGCCTATGCCGCCCCTTTGATTCTGTTGGCCCAGACCCGCCAGGCCGCACGGGACAAAGCCCAATCCGATGCCGATGCGCAGCACCGCGAAGCACTGGCGATCGCCAACAGTGAACGACAGGCGGAAGCGGCGAAAAACACCGCACAACTGTTGGAGCTGCTTGAGCAAAACACTCGCCTTACGCAAATGACCAAAGCCCTCAGCGAGCGCATCGAGAACCTGACCACAGAATTGCATCAGCATCTCGTGCGCAAGGACGAGACAAAAACGTGATCGGCCTACGGCAACTTCAGCTGGCGCTCCGATAACCTGTGACAGCCTCAGGGCGTGAGGGGGCAAGAAACGCAAAAGCAGCGACAGTGCACAAAAGCGCGGTAAACATCTGCTTTGAACAGGTTTATGTCGGTCTGACGATAGCGCTTGTCCGGTTCACTTGTTAAAAGAGACCTCTTTGAAACCTATCGCGAAAGGATCTCGACCATGCCGGCCACCTTCACCCAAAGCGCCCTGCTCCTGAGTTTGCTGCTAGTCCTGGGCCAAGCCCAAGCCGCCAGCGAACCCGGCCCCGCCGCATTGGCGACCCGCGCGGGCATTCCACACCCGGCGGTGATCGCCCACCGTGGCGCGTCTTTCGATGCACCGGAATCCACCGCGGCCGCCTATAAATTGGCCCGCGACCTGGGCGTCGATTATCTGGAACTGGACCTGCAGCGCAGCAAGGATGGCGTGCTGTTCGCCCTGCATGACAATAATCTGCAACGCACCACCGACGTCGCCAGCAAGTTCCCCGAACGCAAGGACAGCCCGGCCAACGCTTTCACCATGGCCGAGCTGAAAACCCTGGACGCCGGCAGTTGGTTCAACACGGCCTATCCGGATCGCGCGCAGCCTGCGTTTGCCGGCCTGAAAATCCTCACCCTCGATGAAATCATCGACATCGCCCAGGGCAATCCACTGCACAAGCCTGGCCTGTATATCGAAACCAAGGAGCCAAAGCAGTTTCCCGGCATCGAACACGACCTCAAGGAAAAACTCCAGGATCGCGGCTGGCTGAGCCCGGCGGGGTCGAAACTGGCCAAAAGCGCACTGGGCGTTGGCCAGGGCAAAGGCAAGGTGGTGCTGCAAACCTTCGAGAAGAGCAGCCTCGAACTGTTGCAAAAGGAAATGCCGCAGGTGCCGAAGATCCTGTTGCTGTGGGTCGGCGAAGGCAGCATCGAGCCAAAATCGACAGTGAGCTTTGCCGAGTCCGGCGAGAAGGATAAGGCCGCTTACTACGCTAGACAGCAACCGAAAGACCAAGCCGAATTCCAGCGTTGGGTCGACTACGCCAAGTCCCAGGGTGCGATCGGCACAGGCCCGTCCGCTGCACTGACCCACGGTGGCGATCAGAGCTACGCCGACCTGGTGCAGCCGTGGATGAACCAGTACACCCACGATCAGGGCCTGCTGGTGCATGCCTACACTCTTGATGAAGCGGCGGACTTCCAGAAGGTCATGGATGCCGGGGTCGACGGTATTTTCACCAACCGCGCCAGCGAATTGCTCAAGTTCTACAAGCGCCCGGCGACGGCAAGTGTGGCGCAGGTGCTACGCAATAATGGATATTGATCATTCGGTTCAAGGGAATTTAAGCGTGAATTAAGTTGCCACAATTAATCTGATCCCACTTAAACGGCTCACCCAAGGAATGAACCTCATGAGAACCCTGACCGCACTGTTCACCGCTGCCGCCCTGACCTTCACCGCCGGCCTGGCCCAGGCCAAAGACGTGCCCGTCGACCAGATCCCTCAGTTGGTCAAGGATGGCAAGATCAAGCCGCTGGAAGAGCTGAACCAGATCGTAATGAAGCTGCACCCGGGTGCCACGATTACTGACAGCGAGCTGGACAACCACTTCAACGGCTATGAGTACGAAGTCGAGTTGCTCGATGCCAACAAAGTTGAATGGGACGTGGACCTGAATGCCGCCACCGGCGAAGTCCTGAAGAACAAAAAAGACGACTGATGCACACCACAAAAAGCCGCACGATTTCCCCTCGTGCGGCTTTTTTGCGTTTGAGTGGCCGATCTGGCCGAGGTCACAAATTCGTCATCCAGCCTTGCGATGATGCGGCTCACGTGAACCTGTAAAACACGCGACAGGCGCCCCCCCATGCGAGCCCTCATGAACCACAGCATCGATCACAGTCATCGCGATCCGGATCTGTTCGGCCTGCTTTACGGTTTCAGCTTTCGTCCCGGTGAGCGCGGCCAGGAGATCGATTCGGCCAGGGCCTTGCAGTACCTGCAACATCCGCAAGACACCGAGCAATTTCTCTGGCTGCACCTGAACCTCGCCCATGCCGCGTGCGAACGCTGGATGAAGAGCCATCTGGAACTGCCCGACGAGTTTTTCGAGGCCCTGCATGAGGGCTCACGGTCGACGCGCATCGAACATGTGGATTCGGCATTGCTGGCGGTGGTCAACGACGTTGTGTTCAACCTCAGCAGCATGACGTCCTCGGATGTCTCGACCCTGTGGGTCTGCGCCCGCAGTCGCCTGCTCATCAGCGCACGCCTGCAACCGCTGCATTCGGTGGACAAGCTACGTTCGTCGGTAAAGGCCGGTGAATGCTTCCGCTCGCCGCTGGAGTTGCTGGTGCATCTGCTGCGTGACCAGGGCGAAGTGCTGACCCAGATCGTGCGCAAGACCAGCCTGAGCGTGGATCAGGTCGAAGATGAACTGCTGTCCTCGCGCCTGTCGACCAACCGTGCGGAACTGGGGGCCAATCGTCGGGTGCTGGTGCGTCTGCAACGCCTGCTGGCGCTGGAGCCCGGCTCGTTGCTGCGCCTGCTCAATCGCCCGCCGCCCTGGTTGCAGAAGGAAGACGTCAAGGAGTTGCGCAAGTCCACCGAGGAGTTTGCGCTGATCATCAACGACCTCACGGCGCTGGGCGAACGGATCAAGCTGCTGCAGGAGGAAATCGCCGCCAACCTCAACGAACAGAGTAACCGCACCCTGTTCACCCTCACGGTGGTGACGGTGCTGGCCCTGCCGATCAACATCATTGCCGGTTTCTTTGGCATGAACGTGGGTGGGGTGCCGCTCTCACAGGACCCGGAGGGGTTCTGGATTCTGGTGGCGCTGGTTGCGACCTTTACCCTGATTGCAGGACGCTGGGCGTTTCGCAAGCGTCAGGATTTGTAGACGCGAGCGATCTTTCGACGGGTGGTCGCCGCAAAAAAACCAAACCCTGATCCAGCGCAGTTCTCCTGTAATACTTCGCAACGATCATGGGCGACACTCCTACCCTTCCCAGGAATGTCCGGCATGGCCAGCCCCTCCTTTGTTGCCGCCCCGGCGCCCGCCCGTAGCGCCCATCCACATTTCGACAAGAAGCCCGGTGTATTCACCCTGGTGGTGTTTTTTGCAGTACTGAGTATCGGGCTGCTGTTCACCGCCTACAGCCTGATGCACGACGTGAGTGAACTCGGCACGGTGGTGACCACCTGGACGCCATTCCTCCTGCTGGGCGTGGCCTTGCTGATTGCCTTGGGCTTTGAGTTCGTCAACGGTTTCCACGACACCGCCAACGCTGTTGCCACGGTGATCTATACGCACTCGCTGCCACCGAATTTCGCGGTGGTCTGGTCCGGGTTCTTCAACTTCCTCGGGGTGCTGCTGTCCAGTGGCGCGGTGGCGTTCGGCATCATCGCGTTGTTGCCGGTAGAGCTTATCCTGCAAGTCGGTTCCTCGGCCGGATTCGCCATGATCTTCGCCCTGTTGATCGCCGCGATCCTGTGGAACCTCGGTACTTGGTGGCTGGGCTTGCCAGCATCGTCGTCGCACACCCTGATCGGCTCGATCATCGGAGTCGGCGTGGCCAATGCCCTGATGCACGGGCGTGACGGCACCAGCGGTGTGGACTGGGCGCAGGCGACCAAGGTCGGCTACGCCTTGTTGCTCTCGCCACTGGTCGGCTTCGTCTGCGCCGCGCTGTTGCTGTTGGCTTTGAGGGTTTTCGTCAAGAATCGCGCGCTGTACAAGGCGCCCAAGGGCAATACCCCGCCGCCGTGGTGGATTCGCGGCATGTTGATCCTGACCTGCACCGGCGTGTCCTTCGCCCACGGCTCCAATGACGGTCAGAAAGGCATGGGGCTGATCATGCTGATCCTGGTCGGGACCTTGCCGATGGCGTATGCGCTGAACCGCACCATGCCCGCGGATCAGGCGTTGCAGTTCGCCGCGGTGGCTGAAGTGACCCAACAGGCGCTGGTCAAGAGTGCACCGTTGCCGGCTCCGGCCGACCCGCGAGCGATTCTCTCCGATTACGTGCGCAGCAAGGATGTCACGCCGCAACTGATCCCCGCCCTCGCGGCGCTGGCCGGCAACATCGGCAACGAAGTGAAGGGGTATGGTTCGCTGTCCAAAGTGCCGGCCGAGGCCATGGGCAACGTGCGCAACGACATGTACCTGACCAGCGAAACCATTCGCCTGATGGACAAGAACAAGGTCGGTAACTTCGACGCCGACACCACCGGCAAACTGCAGCTGTTCAAGCAGCAAATTGACAACGCCACGCGCTTCATCCCGTTGTGGGTAAAGATCGCCGTGGCGATAGCGCTGGGCCTGGGCACCATGGTCGGCTGGAAGCGTATCGTGGTGACCGTGGGCGAGAAAATCGGCAACACCCACCTGACGTACGCGCAAGGTGCCTCGGCGGAGACCGTGGCCATGCTGACCATCGGTGCCGCCGACCTGTTCGGCTTGCCGGTCTCGACCACCCATGTGCTGTCTTCAGGGGTGGCCGGGACCATGGTCGCCAATGGCGGTGGCTTACAGATGAAGACCATCCGCAATCTGCTGATGGCCTGGGTGTTGACCTTGCCGGCGGCGATTGTGTTGTCGGGCAGTCTCTATTGGCTGTTCACCCAACTGTTTTAACGCCAATCCTTTGTAGGAGCTGGCTTGCCAGCGAAGGCGTCCTCCAGCCTGGCGCTGGTCTTTCGGACGTCTTCGCTGGCAAGCCAGCTCCTACAGAAAACGCGAGCGTATTCAAAAGATGGTATCAGCAGATTACGCGTTGGACGTCGCGCGAATGACCACCCGCTCGCGCACCACGTCATACACCCAGTGGTAAACGTAGGTGTACGGCAGGAAAAACAGCAGCACGCCAATGTCGAGCAGGAACGCCTGCCACAAACTGATGTTCAGCCACCAGACAATCAGCGGTACGCCAAGCGCCACCAACCCGCCTTCGAACAACAGCGCGTGCACCACCCGGACCCAGGCGTTGTGCGCAATGGCGAAACGCTTGAGCACGCGGTCGAACAGGCCGTTGAAAACCACGTTCCAGGCCAGGGCCAATACGGCAATGACAACGGTGACGACGCCCATTTCCACCATCGGTTTATCCATGATCCATGCCAGCAAAGGCGTACAAATCAGGATGGCCAACAGTTCGAAACCAATGGCCTGGAAAATACGTTCGGTAATGGATTTATTGGCGCTCATGGCCTGACTCCTTGAGTGACGATGATTGCCATCATCCGGCTTCAGACCGATACTTCATAACCAATAACCATCGATCAAGGCGATAGTTCATGGCGTCCCAGGAAGTGTTGCAGGCGTTCGTCCAGGCGGCGACCCAAGGCTCATTTTCCGCGGCAGCGCGCAAGCTGGGCCGCAGCCAGTCGACCATCAGCGCCGCCGTCGCCAGCCTGGAGATCGATCTGAACCTGACGCTGTTCGACCGCAGCAGCCGCAAGCCCAGCCTGACCCCGGCCGGGCACGTGATGCTGCAACGGGCCGAAGAGATCCTGGCCGCCACCAGCCGCCTGGAAATGACCGCCAGCCAACTGTCCCAAGGCGTCGAGGCGAAGCTGACCGTGGCGCTCTCGGACACTTATCAATCCGACCGATTCGAAGCCTCGCTCAGTGCGTTCGAACAGCGTTATCCGGACCTGGAGCTCGAATGCCTGATCGCCGAATGCGACGATCTGGTGGCCTTGGTGCAGAGTGGCCGGGCGCAGATAGCCTTCGCCGAAATGCAGGACAGTTATCCACCGGACCTGGTCAATTCGACGGTGGATGAACGCACGGAAATCGCCCTGTTCGTGTCACCCCAACATCCTCTGGCGACGCTGGAACACATCGACCAGGACGTACTGCAACAGCATCGCGAACTGCGCCTGGCGACCATCGTCAATCCGTATGAGAGCCGTGCAAAGGGGCGCGTCTGGTCGGCGCCGAGTTATTTGATGCTGCTGGAAATGGCCCAGGGTGGTTTTGGCTGGGCACCGCTGCCACGCTGGCTGGTAGCACGCTTCGGCCCGGGAACCTTGCAAGAGCTGCAGGTGCGTGGCTGGCCAAAAACGGTGTCGGTGGATGCGCTGTGGTCACGCTTGCATCCGCCGGGGCCGGCTGGGAGTTGGTTGCTGGGCAAGATGCTGGAATAGGGTGTCGCTACTGGCCTCTTCGCGAGCAGGCTCGCTCCCACAAGGGGTTTGTGGTGCACGTCATTCCCTGTGGGAGCGAGCCTGCTCGCGAAGAGGACAGCAAAAATCACATCACTCCAACGACCGCAACCGAGCCTCAATAAACCGCCGCTCCGGTGCTTGCTGCGTCAACTCCAGCGCCCGCTCATAGGCCGCCCGCGCCTGCTCCACCCTGCCCAACTGTCGACAGAACTCCGCCCGCGCCGAATGCGCCAAGTGGTACTCGAGCAGCTCACCACGCGCCAGAATCCCCTCGACCAGCGTCAGCCCTGCCATCGGTCCATCGCGCCTGGAGATCGCCGCCGCCCGATTCAATTCGATCACCGGAGACGGCCACGCCCGCAGCAACACCTCATACAGCCCGACGATCTGCGCCCAGTCGGTTTCCTCGATCGACGGCGCTTCGGCGTGCACCGCCGCAATCGCCGCTTGCAGGCAATACGGACCAAATAGTCGGGAGCCCAATGCCCGCTCCACCAGCGCACAGCCTTCGGCAATCATTTGCGCGTCCCACAGCGTGCGGTCCTGGTCGTCCAGCAAAATCAGGTCGCCGTCCGCGCAGGTCCTGGCCAGGCGCCGAGACTCGTGTAACAACATCAGGGCCAGCAAGCCCACGACCTCCGGCTCCGGCAGCAACTCCATCAACAAACGCCCCAGGCGGATCGCTTCACGGGTCAAGTCTTCGCGGGTCACTTGCGCACCGACGGACGCCGAATAGCCTTCGTTGAACACCAGGTAAATCACCCGCAGCACGCTGTCGAGGCGCTCGGGCAGTTCCGCAAGGGATGGCACCTGATAAGGGATTTTCGCATCACGGATTTTCGCCTTGGCGCGCACGATGCGCTGGGCGATGGTGGCCGGTGCCGATAGAAAAGCCCGGGCGATTTCTTCCGTGGTCAGGTCGCAGACTTCGCGCAGGGTCAACGGCACCTGCGCGTCAGGCGCCAATGCCGGGTGGCAACAGGTGAAGATCAGGCGCAGGCGATCGTCTTCCACGTCTTCGTCACTCCAGTCGGCCTGCTCCAGCGCCTCCAGCTGCGCGACCAGCAGCGGTCGGGACGCGGCAAAACGTGCGCGCCGGCGCAGCACATCGATGGCCTTGAAGCGCCCGGTGGAGACCAGCCAGGCGCGCGGATTATCCGGCACACCGTCCTGCTGCCAGCGTTCGACCGCTACGAAAAACGCCTCATGCAATGCCTCTTCGGCCAGATCGAAATCGCCGAGCAGGCGAATCAGGGTCGCAAGAATGCGTCGCGACTCCTGGCGATAAACCTGCTCGACCCTGGCCTGTACCGACAGCCCCGGCATCTTAAGGATTCAACTGTCGGACGGGGCGCACTTCGACACTGCCGACCCGCGCCGCCGGGATGTTCCCGGCAATCTGGAGGGCTTCGTTGAGGTCCTTGGCATCGATCAGGTAAAAGCCGGCCAACTGCTCCTTGGTTTCGGCGAACGGGCCGTCGGTGATCGACATCTTGCCGTTGCGCATGCGCACCGTGGTGGCGGTCTGCACCGACTCCAGGGCCTCGGCGGCGACCATCCGGCCGCTGCCCTGGACAGCCTCGGCATAGGCCAGGCACTCCTCGTCCTTGGGGCTCTCGGGCAGCGAATGCAGCAAGTGCTCATCGCTGTAGACCAGGCATAAATACTTCATCGCACTCTCCTGATTGGACGGATAACTATGGCTGCAGTTGGGTGGTCTTGTGTCGCGAACCGACGATCAGGGTTGCAGGTTGAACAAGGTCGTGCCGCTCGTCATGTCGAACGGGGCCGACCAGTGTTCGTGGACGATGCGCCATTGCCCGGCTTCGCGCCGATAGCAGGCGGTCACGCGCATCCAGCAGGCCTGGGTTTCGCCCTGCTCGTTAGTGCCGCCGCAATGGGCCAGCCAATGGGCGAAGGCGATGTGCTCATCGGCCACGATGTTCATGTGGTCGAAGTCGAATGTATGCTGGCCCTGGCACATTTCCATGCACTCCAGCCAATGCGCGCGGTAGGCGGCCTTGCCGCGAAATTGCAGGGCCTTGACCGCGTCGTAGGAGACGATGTCGTCGGCGTACAGGGCCATGATTTTCTCGACGTCCTTCGAGATGACCGCTTCACGGTAGGTGGCGATCAGGGTCTGGATTTCGTGGGTATCGCTCATGGTGGTTCTCCGTGGTTTTTAGAGTGAAGACACCCTTAGTCGACTGGCGATCCGCCAGATCGACAGTCGAAATAAAAATAATCCATGAACGCAAACTCGCTAGAATCCAAGACTCATTTCTGTTGGAAAAAGGACACTCCAGTGACAGCCCGACTCGTACCTTACGAAAGCCTGAACGCGCTGCAGCGCCAGCAGGTCGAGGCGATCGAAGTGCATCCGGAACAAACCAGGTTTTCAGGCGACATTCACGGTGCGTTACACACCCTGTTGTCCAGGCCCGGCCCCGGCGTCAAGGGATTTGCCCTGCTGGCTGATGCGGTGCCCGTGGCCTTCCTGCTGCTCAAACGCCCACCGGTATTGCCCGCCTGGGCCAACGAACACAGCGCTACACTGCACGCTTTGCAAGTGGATCAACGCGTTCAGGGCAAAGGTTATGGCAAGGCTTGCCTGCAAGCGCTGCCAGAGGTGGCGCGCCTGGCGTGGCCGGAAATCAGGGGATTGGAATTGTCGGTGGATGCCGACAACAACGCCGCCATTGCGTTGTATGCCAAGTATGGTTTCGTCGACAGCGGCGAGGCGTACAAGGGCCGGATCGGCTATGAGCGGCGGATGGGGCTGCTGTTCTGACCGGCACACACGCCCCCCTGTAGGAGCGAGCACGCTCGCGATGGAGGTCAACGATGACGCGGGAAACCTGACGCCCCGCGGTGCCCTCTGGTTTTTCGCGAGCAGGCTCGCTCCTACAACGATTCTGCGTCGGGTTTAGAGGTTCAGCACCATCTCATGCCAAGCCATGCCGCCATGGTCGGACGCCGACGGCTTGATGTAGGCAAAACCAAAGCCCGCATACAAAGGAATATGTCGTTCCTTGCACATCAGGTTGATGCTGACCTTGCCCATCGCACGCATACGTTCGATGAACTCGCCCATCAAGCGCTTCGCCAGGCCCTGCCCCTGATAGTCCGGGTGCACGACCACCGACATGATCACCACGTGCGGGCCTGCCGGATCGTGGCCAATCAGTTCCTTGAACGCTTCGTCGGACATTTCCACCTGGAACGCCGCTCCGGAATTGATGAATCCGGCGACCACTCCATCCACTTCAGCGACGATGAAGCCCTCAGGCCAGGTGGCGATGCGGGTGGCTATTTTTTCGCGGGTGGCGGCTTCGTCGCCTTCATAAGCCAGGGTTTCGATGGCGTAGCAGCGGTCCAGATCAGCGGGCGTGACGTGGCGGATGACGGTGTTCATGGCGAGTCGCAAATCAGTTGGAAAGGACGAGGATCATAAAGCAGCGTCGATAGGACATCGAGAGACGAATCGTTTTTGATCCGCCTCCCGACACAGGGGTCATGCCTTGATCGGCAACCAGAGTTCCAGCTTGCCGGTCTTGAGCCTGGGGTTGAAGTCTTCGCTGTAGCGCTCGAATTCCGGGGCGTTCAGCAGCTCGCGCCCGGACTGCGGAAGCCACGTGCCATGGATGTACTGGAAGGTCTGCGGCAAAGACTCCAGCGGCCCCTTGTGTTCGAACACCACATACTGCTGAGGCTGGATCTCGACCCAGCGGTAGGTGTCCGGCAAATCATCGAGCTTGCTGATCTCGACACCCGCGATGTAATCAAAGCCGCCCTTGTCATCGAAATTGCAGCAGACGCCGTAGGTCACTTCGCCCTTTTGCCCTGGAACATTGCCAATATGAGGAATGAATTTTTCCCAGAGTTCGGGAATGTCTTTTACGGTTTGCTGGGTGAAGTGTCCGCCAAGCCCTGCGATCAGCAGGAAGTGTCCATGTTCGAAGCGGGGTTCCGTCACTTCGACGCTTGTTTGTTCATCCATGACTCGACTCCTGGAAGGTAAAAGTGGGTTCGGCTGGGAGTATAGAAGCCAAACCCGATTCGCCCAGCTACAGCGCGTGCAAGGGCTCGACGGCACCTGCGCCGACAAACTCGTTGTAACCCGATAGAATCACGTACACCGCGAAATAGCAGAAGATCGCCGCCGATGCCAGGTAGGAGTAACGCAGCAGCTTGTCGCCGAGCAACTTGCCGCCGTGGCTCGCTGCGAAACATAGTCCGGCGGACCACAGCAAGCCAGCGCAGAGAAACCCGCCAAGAAACAGCGCGGAGCTGAGCGGACCGCAGCCACCGGAACGGGCGATCAACGTGCCACCCACTGCGGCGAACCAGAGAATCGCGCTCGGCGACGACATGGCGAGAAAAATCCCACGGAAAAACTCTTTGCGATGGGAGTTATGTCCCACCTCGGCGGTTTCGGCCAACAGCGCCTCATGGTGGATAGCCGAGTAAATCATCTTCGCCGCGAAATAGACCAATAGCGCCGAACCGCCGATCCACAGCACCCAGCGCACGGTTTCGTATTGCAGCAAAACCGTCATGCCGGCCAGCGCCAGCACGGCGTAGATCAGGTCACCGACGCAGGTGCCCAAGCCCAGGGCGAAGCCTTGAAAATAGCCGCGCTGCATCGCCAACGTGATCATCGCGATATTGGCGACGCCGATGTCCAGGCACAGCGAAAGGCTCAACAAGAAGCCACTGGTAAATTCCATCAAACCCTTTCCTTTGGAAAAATTTGTTTACGTTGAGGCTGGACAGTCTGCCATAGCTGATCGTACATTCCGCCACAGGCCACCGCAGTGGCCAGCGTCGCTCGGACGGTTCCGGGCGCTTACGTTATCCGAGGCAACAATGGCCGAACAAGGTTCGCCGCGCCGCTTTGCGCGCATCGATCGACTCCCCCCCTACGTTTTCAACATCACTGCCGAGCTGAAGATGGCCGCCCGTCGTCGTGGCGAAGACATCATCGACTTGAGCATGGGCAACCCCGACGGCGCCACCCCGCCACACATCGTCGAAAAACTGGTCACTGTCGCCCAGCGCGCAGACACCCATGGCTACTCCACGTCCAAGGGTATTCCGCGCCTGCGCCGAGCCATTTCCAATTGGTACAAGGAGCGCTACGAGGTCGACATCGACCCGGAAAGCGAGGCCATTGTCACCATCGGTTCCAAGGAAGGCCTGGCACACTTGATGTTGGCCACCCTCGACCAGGGCGACACCGTGCTGGTACCCAACCCGAGCTACCCGATCCACATCTACGGTGCCGTAATTGCCGGCGCCCAGGTGCGTTCGGTGCCGCTGGTGCCGGGCGTGGATTTCTTCGCTGAACTGGAACGAGCCATTCGCGGTTCGATCCCGAAACCGAAGATGATGATCCTTGGTTTCCCGTCCAACCCCACCGCCCAATGCGTGGAGCTGGATTTCTTCGAACGGGTGATCGCCCTCGCCAAGCAGTACGACGTGCTGGTGGTGCATGACCTGGCCTACGCCGACATCGTCTACGACGGCTGGAAAGCCCCGTCGATCATGCAGGTACCCGGCGCAAAGGACATCGCCGTCGAATTCTTCACCCTGTCCAAGAGCTACAACATGGCGGGCTGGCGTATCGGTTTCATGGTCGGCAATCCGGAACTGGTCAACGCCCTGGCGCGGATCAAGAGCTACCACGACTATGGCACTTTCACCCCGCTGCAAGTGGCGGCCATTGCGGCACTTGAAGGCGATCAGCAATGTGTGCGCGATATCGCCGAACAGTATCGGCAGCGCCGTAACGTGCTGGTCAAAGGCTTGCATGAATTGGGCTGGATGGTGGAAAACCCGAAAGCGTCGATGTACGTCTGGGCCAAGATTCCCGAGGCCTATGCGCACCTGGGCTCGCTGGAGTTCGCCAAGAAACTGCTGGCCGAGGCCAAGGTCTGCGTCTCGCCGGGTGTTGGTTTTGGTGAGTATGGGGATGATCACGTGCGCTTTGCGCTGATCGAAAACCAGGACCGGATTCGTCAGGCCGTACGCGGGATTCGCACAATGTTCCGGGCGGATGGTCTAGGCACCAAAACCAACGCCTGACACAAAAAACAGTGGGAGCGGGCTTGCTCGCGAATGCGGTGCATCAGTCACCATGGATGTGTTTGACACAACGCTTTGGCGAGCAAGCCCGCTCTCACATTTGGCTTTGTATTGCACTCTCGCTACCTGGTAGTTCTGTCAGTTCCCGGCTCAGGGACAACGTGAAATGCTGGAGACCTTTATTGACTTGTAGTCATACGAAGAGGTTCTTCATGTCCCCATCCAATCCGTCCAATCACAGACCTCGTCTTCGGCAACACACCGTGCTGTTAGCGAGCGACAGCAAAAGCTCTGTACTCGCCGAAGTGGCTGGTTGTATCAATCACATGGCGTATTTCCCCTATGGTCAGCAGTCTGCCCAGCAGAAGGTCATGACGCACGTGGGTTTTAACGGCGAACTGCGCGAGGCGAGGACTGACTGGTATTTTTTGGGGAATGGTTACCGCGTCTACAATCCGCGATTGATGCATTTTCATAGCCCGGACAAATTCAGTCCATTCGGGAAGGGTGGATTAAATGCCTATGCGTACTGTGGGTGCGAGCCGGTGATGCGAACGGATCCGACAGGAGAGGGTTGGGTTTTTAAAGCATTTGCGTTCTTCAATGAGCTTTTTTCTGGTGTCGGTCCAACTGGCGCAAGTACGAGCCGATCCGCCACCCTAGTCAAACCGGCTGAAAAAAAGGGATGGTTTTTGGGTGCAATGGAGGATGCAATGAAAAACAGCCAAGCGCCTTTCCATACGCCCAGTCGTAAGGTCCCATTAGGGAAGTCGCGCAGACCCAATGCCGAGAGGCATTATCCTCCCTCGTATTCCCATGGCATAAGCAATACGCCTGAAACAAGACAAGCAAATGAAGTAACTGGCGCACAGAATCCGACTGTGTCTCGCAACACGTCGGTTTCCAGCTTCAGCTCTGGCTACAGTTGGACTTCCGATTATGAGAGTCGACTTGAGGCCCTGAAGAGAGGTGACGCCCCTCCCCCTCAACAAACCAAACCATCAGGTAAAGCGCGGGAATTGCGAAATGCTTAAGGAGGGTAGGCTAGTCAGATTATAAAACGTCCGACACCGAACCTTTAGGACCACTTCAGCTTGCTGACGATCGCCGACTCGGTTATGACGTTCAACCAAGTCGCCTGCATCGCCAGCAAGCCGGCTCCTACAAAATCCGTGCGGTATTGCTTATACGAACAACGACAACAACAGGATAAAGCCCAACCCCACCACCGACAGGATGGTTTCCATCGCCGTCCAGGTCTTGAAGGTTTCGGCCACGGTCATGTTGAAGTACTGCTTCACCAGCCAAAAACCGGCGTCGTTCACGTGAGACAGGATCAAGGAACCGGCACCGGTGGCCAGCACCAGCAGCTCACGGTTCACACCCGGAATCATCCCCACCACCGGCACCACGATGCCCGCGCCAGTAATGGTTGCAACGGTCGCCGAACCGGTGGCAATACGAATCACCGCCGCCACCAGCCACGCCAGCAGGATCGGCGAAATCTGCGCGGCCACCGCCATGTGGCCGATCACGTCACCCACGCCGCTGGTCACCAGCATCTGCTTGAAGCCACCACCGGCACCGATGATCAGGATGATCGCGGCAGTCGGTGCGAGGCTCGCGTCCAGCCATTTGAGCATCTGTTGCGAACCGATGCCCTGCTTGTAGCCGAAGGTGTACAGCGACAGCAGCAACGCCAGCAGCAGCGCCGAGATCGGGTGACCGATCAGGTCCATGAAAGTGCGGAAGAAGTTGCCGTCCGGCAGCACCACATCGGCAAAGGTTTTCAGCAGCATCAGGAACACTGGCGACAACACGGTGACCAGGGTGATGCCGAAGCTCGGCAGATCGCCAGCATCCGATTCACGCGCCAGTTGGTCCACCAGTTCCTGATTCGGATGACCGGGAATGTGCTTGGCGATGAACGTACCGAAGATCGGGCCGGCAATGATCGCTGTCGGCAGCGCAACGATCAGGCCGTACAGAATGGTTTTACCGATGTCGGCACCGAACACGCCGATGGCCAGCAACGGACCCGGGTGCGGCGGCACCAGGCCATGCACCGCGGACAGACCGGCCAGCAGCGGGATACCGATCTTGATGATCGACACGCCAGTGCGGCGGGCAACGATGAACACCAGCGGAATCAACAGTACGAAGCCGATTTCGAAGAACAGCGGGATGCCCACCAGGAAGGCAGCGAACATCATTGCCCACTGCACCTTGTCCTTGCCGAAGGCGCGGATCAGGGTCTGGGCGATCTGGTCCGCCCCGCCCGACTCGGCCATCATTTTTCCGAGCATGGTCCCCAGCGCCAGGATGATCCCGACGAAACCGAGCACGCCACCAAAGCCGTCCTGGAACGCCTTGATGATGGTGCCGATCGGCATGCCTGAGGTCAGCCCGAGGAAAGCGGCGGCGATGATCAGGGCAATGAAAGGGTGGAGCTTGAACTTGGTGATCAGGACGATAAGTCCGATCACCGTGACCACTGCGTCAAGCAGCAGAAACGTCTCGTGGGACATGCCAAACATTAGGGGTGTCTCCTGGTTGTTGTTGTTATTAAAGCGGGTAATTCGAAAGCCATAAGGACAGCGCTATCTCTACAAGCAAAAAATTAACTGGCGCGCTTCAAGCCATGCTCGAGCCACCAGAGGTGTGCCTGGACAGCCAGTTCGTCAACGCTGTGGATCGAGGCATTGAGCGCCAGTGTCAGTGGCTCGCCCTTGGGAGACTCGAGGGTGGCGAACTGACTTTCGATCAAGGTTGCCGGCATGAAATGGCCCGGCCGATGGGAGACGCGTTCGGCGGCGACTTCCGGGGTCAGCTCCAGGAACACAAAACCCAGGCCTGGCAAGGCACTGCGCAGTTGTTCGCGATAGATGTGCTTGAGCGCCGAGCAGGTCAGCACCGGGCGCTGGCCCAGGGCATCGATGCGGCGCAACTCATCGCACAGGCTGTCGAGCCAGCCGGCACGGTCTTCATCGTTCAGGGGAATTCCCGCGCTCATCTTTTCGATATTGGCGGCAGGATGGAAAGAGTCGCCTTCAATGGCAGTGGCGCCGCTCAGTTGGCACAGGGCTTCGCTGACGCACGTCTTGCCGCAACCGGCAACGCCCATGATGACCAGGGCGGTGATGGGATGATTCATGTAACACCTCAGCGCGCAGACAGCGCTACCTTTGCAAGCTATGACACTCGATCAAAAGTAGAAGTTGCCGACGCCTTCTTGTCATTTTTGTGGGTTGCAGCATGTTTGTCCCAACGCCAAAAAGCGAGGATCAGGCGAACCCCCACTTACGCATTTGCAGCTGCATCGAGACAGCGCTACCTTAGTGCCTTGAATTTTGTTTGGCAAGCCGTCGATGACTTCAACTAAAAACGATAAAAATACCCGCACCACTGGCCGCCCAACCCTGAACGAAGTGGCACGCCTGGCCGGCGTCAGTCCGATTACCGCTTCGCGCGCCTTGCGCGGGGTCAGCACGGTGGCCACCGAACTGGTGGAAAAAGTCCAGAAAGCCGCGCTGGAACTCAACTACGTGGTCAACCCCGCGGCCCGTGCCTTGGCTTCGGCGCAGAGCCATTCGGTGGTGGTGTTGGTGCCGTCCTTGTCCAACCTGCTGTTCATCGACACCCTGGAAGCCATTCATCAGGTGTTGCGCCCCAAGGGCTTCGAGGTGCTGATCGGCAACTTCCATTACTCGCGCGACGAAGAAGAAAACCTGCTGCGCAACTACATGGCCTATCAGCCCCGTGGCCTGCTGCTGACCGGTTTCGACCGCACCGAAAGTTCGCGACGGATGATCGAGGCCAGCAACATCCCGTGCGTGTACATGATGGAGCTCGACAGTGCTGCCGGGCTCAATTGCGTCGGCTTCTCGCAATTGGCTGCCGGCGAAACGGCGGCCGAGCATTTACTCTCGCGTGGGCGCAAGCGCCTGGCCTACATCGGTGCGCAATTGGACCAACGCACTCTGTTGCGCGGTGAAGGTTTTCGCAAAGCCCTGAAAAAGGCCGGCCTGTATGACCCCGACCTGGAAGTGCTGACCCCGCGCGCCTCGTCCGTCGGCTTGGGCGGCGAGCTGTTTCTGCAACTGCTGGCCAGTCACCCCGATGTCGATGCGATTTTCTTCGGCAACGACGACCTGGCTCAGGGCGCCTTGCTTGAGGCCATGCGCTGCGGGATCAAGATTCCCGAACAGGTGGCGATTCTTGGCTTCAACGATTTGCCGATGTCGGAGCACATGGTCCCGCGCCTGAGCAGCATCAACACGCCGCGCGAAGCCATCGGCCGTCGTGCGGCGGAGCAGATGCTGACGCTGATGGCTGGCAACACAGTGGCAAAACCTGTGCAGGACATGGGGTTTGAGCTGAAGGTACGCGAGAGTACTTGAGTCCGGTACTTCCCCCCGCTATGAAACGATAGCGCCGCGAAACCGGATGCCTCATGGCGACCAGGCCTACGAGGCAATCCGGGCCCGCAGCTGTATTTCGAAACACATTTCGTCCTGCGCTTCACGCAGAAATGAATGCTACGCCAGCAAGGACACAGGCTTGGTTAGTCGGCCCAAGACCGTGTTCGATCTGCCTGGTCGCAGATCCGACACGCCGTACCGTCAAGCGGTGCGACGCCCACGCCTTGGGATTTCAACTAGTCTTGAATGTGTTTCTCATCCCGCTGAGTGCTCTCTGTGGCTGAAAAACTGTTAATTTCCTGAAGCGCACATACGCTAACGGAGTAGCACAATGGAACACACACTGAAGATTCTGGGAAAAGCCTCGTCGATCAACGTCAGAAAGGTCCTGTGGACCTGTGAGGAGTTGGGCCTTTCCTACGAACGCGAGGATTGGGGCAGCGGTTTTGCCTCGACCCACAGCCCTGAGTTTCTCCGGTACAACCCCAACGCGCAGGTGCCGGTGATCATCGATGAGGCCGGTGTACTGTGGGAATCCAACACCATATGCCGCTACCTCTGCGCCAGGCACCAGCATCACCACACGGAGCTGCTACCCAGCGAACCGGCCGCCCGTGCGCGGGTGGAACAGTGGATGGATTGGCAAGCCACCGATCTCAATTCATCCTGGAGTTATGCGTTCATGGCGCTGGTGCGCAAGGATCCGGAATACCAGGATACGCATCGCATTGACATCAGCGTGCGCGGTTGGAACCAGAAAATGGCCATCCTCGAACATCAGCTCGCAACCACCAAGGCGTATGTCGCCGGGGCAAAATTCACCGTGGCCGACATTGTCATCGGACTCTCGGTCAACCGTTGGCTGATGACGCCCATGGAGCGTCCCGACTATTCGGCCGTCGACGAGTATTTCAAACGCCTGGCGCAACACCCGGGGTTTCTCAAACACTGCTGTAACGGCTTGCCTTGAGCCACTTCCGATAGCGGTCGACCGCTGCCGCCCGGCGGCAAGGCCTGACCGCAAACCCACCTTGCCTATCGGGGTTAATTCATTCTAACAATTTGATTTAATTGATATTTTATCTACGGGCATACTGTTTGCTGAAGCACTGCACCGCCAATACCTACAAGGTCCGCTTATCATGTTGGTCAGTGCAAAATTAAACCTGGTAACCCCCCTTCCCAAACGCCCCGGTGAGGATCCGACCGCGGAAGCCGCCGCCGGCCTGCAAAGCGTCATGACGCAGGCCTTGCAGAACAACCTGCAGGCGCAAACCACGCAAACCAGCACCCAGGTCGAGGAATCCGCCACGCATCTGGCCACGCAACAGGTGAATGAAGCCACTCGCATCAGCGATAACGTCGACGAAGCGTTCGCCAAGACCCGCGTTGGCCTACAGGCAACCTCCGCGCCGCTGCCTGAGGACGTAAAAGACAGGATCGGCGATGCTTCGGCGACAGCCGACTTCAAAGACTACATGAGCAAGACCCCGGAACAGCGCATGCGCGATGCGATCCTGCAAGAGATGGGATTGAGCCAGGAGGAGATCGATCAGATGCCACCGGAGAAACAACAAGCCATCGGCGAAGAAATAGCCCAGCGCGTGCGGGAGAAGGCGCAGATGGCTGCAGCCGAGAAAGACCAGCGCAAGGGTGAACACACCAGTATCGAGGGTGTGGACAAGCTCATCGCCTCGCTGTGATGGTTGTTGTAGGAGCGAGCATGCTCGCGATGAACCCGAGAATGACGCGGGGCGCCAGGATCCCAGCGTCATCGTTGACGACCATCGCGAGCAGAGCTCGCTCCTACAGGGAAATCAAGGGGGTGATCAGTTCAACTGCAAAGTCGAGTTGAACTGACTGATCGCGTCCACCACATGGCGCGATCCCTGCTGGATTTCCAGGATCACTTCCCCCGCCTCGTTCGCCAGCTCCACGCCCAGCCCGGTTCGACTCAGGCTCGACTGCATGCTCGATACCGCACTCAATGACAGGTCGTGGTTCTTGCGCACCACATCGACAATTTCCAGGGTGGCCTGGCTGGTGCGTGCGGCAAGGCTGCGCACTTCATCGGCCACCACGGCAAACCCTCGCCCGTGCTCGCCGGCACGGGCCGCTTCGATGGCGGCGTTGAGCGCCAGCAAGTTGGTCTGATCGGCAATCCCGCGGATGGTCTGGACGATGGTGCCGATGATGTCGGACTGTTGGTTCACCGCATCGATGCTCAGCGCCGCCTGGTTCAAGTCCCTGGAGATATCCTGGATGATCTGCACCGTTTGCTGCACCACCTCGGAGCCCTTGCGCGCGCAGGCGTCGTTTTGCACCGAGGTACTGTGAGCCGAATCCGCGGCGGTTTGCAGGGTCGTCATTTGTTGGGTGATGTCGCTGGCGAACTTGACCACTTTGTAAAGGCGGCCCTTGGCGTCGAATAACGGATTATAGGAAGCTTCCAGGTATATCGTCTGGCCCTGCTTGTTCTTGCGCTCGAAACGATGCGAGTGATATTCGCCTCGGTTCAGCGAGGCCCAGAAATTCCTGTAGCCCTGGGATTCCGCTTCGGCACGATGACAGAACATGCTGTGATGCTGACCGACGATTTCATGGAGCGAGTACTGGGTGGTTTTCAGGAAGTTTTCGTTTGCGCTGATCACTCGGCCTTCGGGGGTGAATTCGATCACCGCCATGGAGCGACCAATCGCGGCGAGCCGGCTTTCGTTTTCGTGTTCCTTGATGACCCGGGCAGAAATGTCGGTGGCCACCTTGATCACGCTGCGTACCTGCCGGTCCGGCCCCAGCACCGGCATGTAGCTGGCTTCGAGCCAGATCTCCTTGCCGCTTTTGTCCAAGCGCAGAAAGGTTCCGCTGATCGGTTCGCCCCGCGCCAGGTCTCGCCACAACCTGGCGTACTCCTCACTGCGGTAAAACGCCTCTTCACAGAATATCCGGTGATGTTTGCCGCGTACTTCGTCGGCGCTGTAACCCATGACCTTGCAAAAATTCTCGTTGGCATCGAGGACCGTGCCATCGGGACTGAATTCAATCATCGCCATCGACCGGCTGACGGCAGCCAGCTTGGCGTTGGCCTCAGTCAGCGCGCAGCTGAAACGTTCGATTTCCAGCAGGTCAGCCTTGTGATGCAGGTTAAACATGGTCGTACCACCTATACGCGTTTATGAAAGTTGCTGGTCTTTCAAATCCACCACTACGTTCAATAGAACAGGTACACGCATCCCTCCAAAAAGGAGGAATGAACAGGTGATAGGTGATGTTCGATCGGAGGAAGTCCTTATCGCAACACTCCCATCAAGACATCCATCTCTTGATAGCCCGGCGTCGGGCCAGCCCTAACGTGCTCATAAGCGAACTCCATTTCCAGACAACTTCCTGCAAGTGTGTCGGTGCCTTGAATTGCGCACTCTGGCAGCTTGGCTCGATGATCCAATGCCGACGATAACGGTCGGCATGGCTAGTTAGCGTCAGCATAGACATCGGTCTTCGGCTTGCAAGGCCACTAGTCGGCCAGCATCGAGGACAAAATCGGTTCAGCGCGCCTCCGGGGGGGCACACGTAACCTTAATCACAGGTGCGATCTGACTGGCCTGCGTCGCCAGGCACGCTGAACCCCTTCAGCGCGAGCGCAAAACAAGCGTCGCGTCAGCACAATGGATTGGCTACTGTCAGAAATAACTGGCTCGACCGATGGCACCATCGGGCCGATTGTTGAAATAACCCCGCATCCCGCTTGCGCGGCCCCCTCCTGCTCACTAACGTAGCGCCTTTATTGCGCGCCGCCGCCTTTACCCCCCGCAGGAGCTTTGCCATGGCCTCGCCAGCCCTTTCACATTTTCTACCCCGGTTCGGCGTTGCCGCAGCAGTGACGGGTGTCTTGAGCCTGACCGGTTGTCAGAGCTTCAATGCCCAGGACACCCTCCCGCCCATCTCCGGCGTACAGCCGCTCAAAGGCCTGGCGCAGAACGTTTCGGTTCGGCGCAATGCCATGGGCATGCCGTTGATCGAAAGCAGCACCTTCCACGACGCACTGTTCTCCCTCGGCTATGTCCACGCCAGTGACCGCATCACCCAGATGGTCACCCTGCGCTTGCTCGCCCAGGGTCGATTGGCCGAGATGCAGGGAGCGGACCTGTTGGACGCCGACCGCTATATGCGCGCGGTCAACCTGAAGAAAAGCGCTGGCGAGTTGTACAAGGCCTCCTCACCGCGACTCAAGCGCTTCTTCGAAGTCTATGCCCGCGGGGTCAACGCCTATCTGTTCCGCTACCGCGACAAGCTGCCTGCCGACCTCGCTGCCACCGGGTACAAGCCTGAGTACTGGAAGCCGGAAGACTCGGCACTGATTTTCTGCCTGCTGAACTTCAGTCAGTCAGCCAACCTGCCCGAGGAAATTGCCTCGCTGGTGCTGGCCCAGAGCCTCAACACCGACAAATTGCCGTGGCTGACCCCTTCGGCCCCGGATGAAAAACTGCCACTGGCCGAAAGTGAAAAACTGCAAGGCATCAAGCTCAGCGGGCAAGTACCGGGGCTGGCCGAGATCAGCAAGGCCACCGGCCAGTTGTCCGAGCTTAATCTGCTGGGCGCCACCTCATCGAACAACTGGGCCATTGCGCCGCAGCGCAGCCGCAGCGGTAAAAGCCTGCTGGCCAGCGACAGCCACGGGCCGGTGGGGGTACCGGCACTGTTTAGCTACGTGCAGATCCGCACATCGAAGTACCAGGCTTCCGGTGTGACCCTCGCCGGGTTGCCGATGATCCTGGGAGGCTTCAATGGCAAAGTCGCCTGGAGCATGACCAGCGTCATGGGCGACAACCAGGACCTGTTCCTGGAAAAAATCAAACGCCAGGGTAATGGGCTGTCCTACGAAACCGCTGGCAAGTGGCAGTCGGCGATCGTGCGCAACGAAACCTACTTCGTCAAAGGCCAGCGGCCGATTCGCGAAGCGATATTCGAAACCCGCCACGGCCCCCTGCTCAACAGTGCCCAGGGCCTGGCGCAGGGCAGCGGGTTCGGCCTGGCCTTGCAAACGCCGAACTTTACCGACGACAAGAGCCTGGACGCCTTCTTTGACCTGTCCCGGGCGCAGAATGTCGAGAAAGCCTCGGACGCCAGCCGCGAGATTCGCGCCATTGCCTTGAACCTGGTGTTTGCCGATGCCAGCCACATTGGCTGGCAAGTCACCGGCCGCTATCCAAACCGCCGCGAAGGCGAAGGCCTGTTGCCCTCGCCTGGTTGGGAGGGACGTTACGATTGGGACGGTTACGCCGACCCGATGCTGCACCCCTACGATCAGGACCCGGCCCAAGGCTGGCTCGGCACCGCCAACCAGCGGGTCATCCCCCATGGCTATGGCATGCAGCTATCCAACTCCTGGTCGGCACCGGAACGTGGCGAGCGCCTGGCCGAACTGGCCGGCGCGGGCAAGCACGACACCCGTAGCCTGATCGCCATGCAGTACGACCAGACCACCACCTTCGCCGCCAAACTGAAGAAAATGTTCGAAGCACCGGGGATGTCACTGCCGCTCAAGCAGGCCATCGAGGCCTTGCCCATGGCGGATCGCGGCAAGGCACGCGAGGCCCTGACCCGCTTGATGGCATTTGACGGCAAACTCAGCCCGACCTCCGCCGATGCGGCGATCTACCAGTTGTTCCTGCAGGAAAGCACCCGGCAGATTTTCCTCGATGAATTGGGGCCACAAGGCAGCCCGGCGTGGCAAGCCTTCATCGCCAATGGCAGCTTGTCTTACGCGGCGCAGGCCGATCACTTGCTGGGGCGCGAAGACAGCCCATTCTGGGATGATGTGCACACTGCGCAGAAAGAAGACAAACCGGCGATCCTCGCCCGCAGCCTGGCGGCGGCGATCACCGCTGGCGACAGTCAGTTGGGTGGCGATCATAAAGCCTGGCAGTGGGGCAAACTTCACCGCTATGAGTGGAAGAACGCCAGCGGCCAGACCGTGCGAGGTCCGCAGCCAGCCGGCGGCGACCACACCACCCTCAACACGGCCGCCTATGCCGTGGGCCAAGACTTCAACACCACACGGGTGCCGGCCATGCGCCTTATCGTCGACTTCGGCCAGCCCGAACCACTGATGGGCCAGATCGCCACCGGCCAGTCCGGCAACCCGGCCAGCCCGAACTACCTCAACGGTATCGAGCCATCGCTGAAGGGGCAGTACCAAAGCTTGCCGATGCATCCGGAGAATTTTGACCGGGTGTATGGAACCAAGCGCCTGACCCTGACACCTGGAAAATAACCACATTCCCTGTAGGAGCTGCCGCAGGCTGCGATCTTTTGATCTTGATCTTTGAAAAAACAAGGTCAAAAGATCGCAGCCTGCGGCAGCTCCTACAGGGGGTAGGTTGTTTACCCGGGAATTCCCGATAGAACTTCTTCGCCCGCGCCAGCCTCCTAGCTAACAAGCCCCTCCACCTGGATAACAACGTGGACCTTGTCATCGCGCGCCCCGAAGGCTTGTACTGTCCTCCAGGCGATTTCTACATCGATCCGTGGCGGCCGGTCGAGCGTTCGGTCATCACCCACGCCCATGGCGACCACGCCCGCACCGGCAACCAGCATTATCTGGCGGCAGCACCTGGTGAAGGGATACTGCGGGCGCGACTGGGCCAGGACATCGACCTGCAAACCCTGGCGTATGGCGAGCGGTTGCTGCATCACGGCGTCACCCTGAGTTTCCACCCCGCCGGCCACGTACTCGGGTCGGCCCAGGTGCGCCTGGAATATGGCGGGCAGGTCTGGGTGGCGTCAGGTGACTACAAGATCGAACCCGACGGCACCTGCGCGCCGTTCGAACCGGTGCGCTGTCACACCTTCATCACCGAGTCGACCTTCGGCCTGCCGATCTATCGCTGGCAGCCCCAGGCGCAGGTCTTTGCCGAGATCAATCAGTGGTGGCAGGCCAATGCCGAGCAAGACAAAGCCAGCGTGCTGTTCTGTTATTCCTTCGGCAAGGCCCAGCGCATTCTCCATGGCATCGATGCCAGCCTCGGGCCGATCCTGACGCATGGCGCGGTGGAGCCGCTGAACCGTGTCTATCGCGAGGCCGGCATAGACCTGCCGCCAACGCTCTACGCGGGCGACTTCCAAAAGAGCGATCCGATTCTGCGCAAAGCGCTGGTCATCGCTCCGCCTTCGGCCGGTGGCAGCACCTGGATGCGTCGTTTCGGCGACTACAGCGACGGTTTCGCCAGCGGCTGGATGCGCTTGCGCGGAACGCGTCGGCGACGCGGGGTGGATCGCGGTTTCGTATTGTCCGATCACGCAGACTGGCCGGGTTTGCTCTGGGCAATCGAACAGACTGGCGCTGAGCGGGTAATGGTCACGCACGGCTCCGTCGCGGTATTGGTGCGCCACCTGCGTGAACAAGGCCTCGATGCCCAGGGCTTTCGCACCGAGTACGGTGACGATGAGGAGGCATCGAGCGCCGAAGCCGAGAGCATCGAGGCGCTGCCATGAAGGATTTCGCCCAGCTGTACGCCGAACTCGACGCCACGACATCGAGCAACGCCAAGCTGGCGGCCATGCAAGATTATTTTGCTCAGGCCGCCCCGGAAGATGCCGCGTGGGCGGTGTACTTTCTGTCCGGAGGACGCCCCAGGCAATTGGTGCCGGTGCGCGTCCTGCGGGAATTGGCAGTCGCGTATTCCGGGCTTTCGGCATGGCTGTTCGAAGAAAGCTACCAGGCGGTGGGCGACCTGGCGGAAACGATTTCCCTGGTGTTGCCCGAATCGCCTTATCGCTCCAGCGACGGCTTGGCGGTGTGGATCGAAGAAAAACTGCTGCCATTGCGTGGCGAATCCCCGCAGGTGCTCGCCGAACGCCTGCCCGCTCTCTGGTCACAACTGGACCGCCCCAGCCTTATGTTGTGCATCAAGTTGATCACCGGCAGTTTTCGCGTGGGTGTCTCGAAGTTGCTGGTGACCCGAGCCCTGGCCTCCATGACTGGCCTGGACAGCAAGCGCGTGGCCCAGCGAATGGTCGGCTACACCGACTTGTCCAACCGCCCCACGGCCGCCAGCTACCTGAAGTTGATCGCCGCGCAATCTCCCGACGAACATGCGCAACGCGGCGGCCAACCGTATCCGTTTTTCCTCGCCCACGCCCTGGCACAACCGGTCGAACAATTCGAAGCGCTGCTCGGTGCCGCCAGCCAGTGGCAGGTCGAATGGAAGTGGGATGGCATCCGCGCCCAGATTGTCAAACGCGAAGGACGCCTGTGGATCTGGTCGCGCGGTGAAGAATTGGTCACCGATCGCTTTCCTGAATTTGACAGTCTGATCCACTGCTTGCCCGACGGCACCGTGATCGACGGCGAGATCGTCGCCTGGAAAGCCGCTCACACGGGGACCGAAGATGCCTTCGATCCGCCCACGGATTCCCCTGCCGTACAACCTTTCGCCCTGTTGCAGCAGCGGATCGGCCGGAAAAACCTCACCCGCAAGATTCTCAATGAGGTGCCGGTGGTCATCCTCGCGTACGACTTGCTGGAATGGCAAGGCGAGGACTGGCGCAATCAGCCGCAGAACCGGCGGCGCAGTCAATTGGAGGAGCTGATCACCCAAGCAAACAATCCTCTGCTGCTCGCTTCGCCCTTGTTGACCGGCGAAGACTGGTTCGACCTCGCCCGCCAGCGGGAAGCATCGCGCCGGCTCGGGGTCGAAGGCATGATGCTCAAGGCTCGGGACGCGCTCTACGGCGTCGGTCGCACCAAGGACATGGGGGTCTGGTGGAAATGGAAAGTCGACCCGTTCAGTGTCGACGCGGTGCTGATTTATGCGCAGCGCGGCCATGGCCGCCGCGCCAGTCTCTACAGCGATTACACGTTCGCCGTCTGGGACGCGCCACCCGACGCCAGCGAGCGCGCGCTGGTGCCGTTTGCCAAGGCCTATTCAGGGTTGACCGATGAACAAATGCGCCAGGTCGACAACATCGTGCGCAAAACCACGGTAGAAAAGTTCGGCCCGGTGATCAGCGTCAAGCCGAGCCTGGTGTTTGAACTGGGTTTCGAGGGCATCGCCTTGTCCAAACGCCACAAAAGCGGGATTGCGGTGCGGTTTCCGCGGATGCTGCGCTGGCGCCAGGACAAATCGGTCGAAGAGGCTGATCATCTGGGAACGTTGCAGGACTTACTTGGTTAACCCGCTACGTGGAATTTAAGGCGGTCCCGTGGTGAGGCCTCGCTTCAGAAAAGTGCAGGCTTTTCACGACGCCCATTTTCGTGCACTAATCCCCTCCTGCAATTTCCCGAACACCTTTTAAACGCTTGTTCGGCACTCTGGTTCGGAAATTGCTACTTTCATTAGGGCTTACGCTTACCAGTAACAATAATTCTGCGCCACAAGCGCTCATATTGGTTCTTAGGGATTGAATAATGAAAAAAGCATTGCTGACCCTTTCTGCACTGGCGTTGTGCGTGGCAGCCGGTTCCGCGCTGGCAAAGGAATACAAGGAATTGCGTTTTGGTGTTGACCCTTCCTACGCGCCTTTCGAGTCGAAAGCGGCCGACGGCAACCTGGTAGGCTTCGACATCGATCTGGGGAACGCGATCTGCGCTGAGCTGAAGGTCAAGTGCAAATGGGTCGAAAGCGACTTCGACGGCATGATTCCAGGCCTCAAGGCCAATAAATTCGACGGCGTGATCTCTTCGATGACCGTCACCCCGGCCCGCGAAAAAGTCATCGACTTCTCCAGCGAACTGTTCTCCGGCCCAACCGCCTACGTGTCCAAGAAAGGTTCTGGCGTGACGGCCGACGTCGCATCGCTGAAAGGCAAGACCGTAGGCTACGAGCAAGGCACCATCCAGGAAGCCTACGCGAAAGCCGTCCTGGACAAGGCAGGCGTTAAAACCCAGGCCTATCAGAACCAGGACCAGGTGTATTCCGACCTGACTTCCGGTCGTCTCGACGCCGGGATCCAGGACATGCTGCAAGCCGAACTGGGCTTCCTGAAGTCGCCAAATGGTGCCGATTACGAAATCAGCAAGCCGGTCGACAGCGAACTGCTGCCCGCCAAGACAGCAATCGGCATTAAGAAAGGTAACACCGAGCTGAAAGCACTTTTGGATAAAGGTATCAAAGCGTTACACGATGATGGCACCTACGCCACTATTCAAAAGAAACACTTCGGCGATCTGAACCTGTACAGCGGCAAGTAATGCCCGGCGCCCATCTCGCGATGGGCGCTTTTTTCATCCGATCAGGTTGCTGATTTATGTTCGAAAACCTCTTAAACACTCTGGGGCTCTCCGCCTTCAGCCTCAAGGGCTTTGGCCCGCTGCTGATGGAAGGTACCTGGATGACCATCAAGTTATCGGCGATGTCGCTGCTGGTGGCCGTATTGCTCGGTCTACTCGGCGCCAGTGCCAAGCTGTCGAAAATCAAACTGCTACGCCTGCTTGCACAGTGCTACACCACGCTGATTCGCGGGGTGCCAGACCTGGTGCTGATGCTGCTGATCTTCTACAGCCTGCAAACCTGGCTGACGTCGCTCACCGATTACATGGAATGGGAATACATCGAGATCAACCCGTTCAGCGCCGGGGTACTGACCCTGGGTTTCATCTACGGCGCCTACTTCACCGAAACCTTCCGCGGCGCGATCCTCGCCGTGCCTCGCGGGCAGGTCGAAGCGGCCACGGCCTACGGACTCAAGCGTGGCCAGCGGTTTCGTATCGTGGTGTTTCCGCAAATGATGCGCTATGCCCTGCCGGGTATCGGCAACAACTGGATGGTCATGCTCAAGGCCACTGCACTGGTGTCGATCATCGGCCTCGCCGACCTGGTCAAGGCGGCCCAGGATGCGGGTAAAAGCAGCTATCAGCTGTTCTACTTCCTGGTGCTCGCCGCCCTGATCTACCTGGCGATCACCAGCGCCTCCAACGTCATTCTGCGCTGGCTCGAACGCCGCTATGCCGCGGGTACCCGGGAGGCCGTGCGATGATCGAACTCCTGCAGGAATACTGGAAAGCCTTCCTCTACACCGACGGTCAGAACATCACCGGCCTGGCCATGACCCTGTGGTTGCTCAGTGCATCGATATTCATCGGCTTCATCGTCTCGATTCCGCTGTCGATCGCCCGGGTTTCACCGCACTTCTACATTCGCTGGCCGGTGCAGTTCTACACCTACCTGTTTCGCGGCACACCTTTGTATATCCAGCTGCTGATCTGCTACACCGGGATCTACAGCCTGGCCGCCGTGCGCGCGCAACCCTTGCTCGACAGCTTCTTTCGCGATGCGATGAACTGCACCATCCTGGCGTTCGCCCTGAACACCTGCGCCTACACCACGGAGATCTTCGCCGGGGCGATCCGCAGCATGGCCCACGGTGAAGTCGAAGCCGCCAAGGCCTACGGCCTGACAGGCTGGAAGCTGTATGCCTACGTGATCATGCCTTCGGCCCTGCGTCGCTCGCTGCCGTACTACAGCAACGAAGTGATCCTGATGCTGCATTCGACCACCGTGGCGTTCACTGCGACTATCCCGGACATCCTGAAAGTCGCTCGGGACGCCAACTCGGCGACCTTCCTGACCTTCCAGTCGTTTGGGATCGCCGCGCTGATCTACCTGACCGTCACCTTTGCGCTGGTCGGCCTGTTCCGCCTCGCCGAACGCCGATGGCTGGCCTTCCTCGGGCCGACTCACTAGGACCCCGCTTCGGGAAACACGACAAATGCGCCACCAGATACATGACTTGCTGGCCCCGCTGCCGGGGACTGCACGACAGATCCACAGTTTTCACTTCGGGCCGCAACCGGCCAACGGCAAGATCTACATCCAGTCGTCCCTGCACGCCGATGAAATGCCCGGCATGCTGGTGGCGTGGCACCTCAAGCAACGCCTGGCGGAGTTGGAAGCCGCCGGCCGGCTGCGCAGCGAAATCGTCCTGGTACCCGTGGCGAACCCGCCGGGCCTGGAGCAAGTGCTGATGGATGTACCGCTGGGGCGCTATGAGCTCGAAAGCGGGCAGAACTTCAACCGCTGGTTCATCGATTTGAGCGAAGAGGTGGGCAACGCGATCGAAGGCCAACTCGGCGACGACCCGCAGCGCAACCTCGAACTGATCCGCAACAACCTGCGCCAGGCATTGGCGCGGCAGACCGCCAGCACCCAGCTGCAATCCCAGCGCCTGACCCTGCAACGGCTGGCCTGCGATGCCGACATGGTGCTGGACCTGCATTGTGACTTCGAAGCAGTGGCGCACCTGTACACCACGCCCGAAGCCTGGCCGCAGGTCGAGCCGCTGGCTCGCTACATCGGTTCACAAGCCAGCCTGTTGGCCACCGATTCCGGTGGCCAGTCATTCGATGAATGCTTCACGCTGCTCTGGTGGCAATTGAAGGAGCGCTTCGGCGAGCACTTCGATATTCCGCTGGGGAGCTTTTCAGTCACCGTCGAGCTGCGCGGCCAGGGCGACGTCAACCACCCGCTGGCCAGCCAGGACAGCCAGGCGCTGATCGACTATCTGATTCACTTCGGCGCGATTGCCGGTGAGTCGGCGCCGATGCCCGACCTGCCCTACCCGGCCACCCCCCTGGCCGGAGTGGAACCCGTGGCGACGCCTGTTGGCGGGCTGCTGGTGTTCAGTGCGCTGCCGGGGCAATACCTGGAAGCCGGGCAACTGATCGCCGAAATCATTGACCCCATCAGCGACCGTGTCACGCCTGTCCATTGCACTGCCGCCGGCCTGATGTACGCCCGCTCGCTGCGCCGCATGGCCACCGCCGGCATGGTGATCGCCCACGTCGCGGGCGCCGAAGCCTATCGCAGCGGCTACCTACTTTCGCCTTGAGGATGCATGCTCCATGTACAAACTGACCATTGAAGGCCTGCATAAAAGCTATGGCGACCATGAGGTGCTCAAGGGCGTTTCGCTCAAGGCCAACACGGGCGATGTCATCAGCCTGATCGGTGCCAGCGGCTCCGGAAAAAGTACCTTCCTGCGCTGCATCAACTTCCTCGAACAGCCCAACGATGGGGCCATGAGCCTCGACGGTCAGGCAATCCGCATGATCAAGGATCGTCATGGCATGCACGTGGCCGATGCCGATGAACTGCAACGAATCCGTACCCGCCTGGCCATGGTGTTCCAGCATTTCAACTTGTGGAGCCACATGACGGTGCTGGAAAACATCACCATGGCCCCGCGCCGGGTGCTGGGCTGCAGCAAGCAGGAAGCCGAAGACCGCGCCCGACGTTACCTCGACAAGGTCGGGCTGGCAGCACGCGTAGCGGATCAATACCCGGCATTCCTTTCCGGTGGCCAGCAACAACGGGTGGCGATTGCTCGCGCGTTGGCCATGGAACCGGAAGTGATGCTGTTTGATGAACCAACCTCGGCGCTCGACCCGGAACTGGTGGGAGAAGTGCTCAAGGTGATCCAGGGCCTGGCTGAAGAAGGCCGGACCATGATCATGGTCACCCATGAAATGAGCTTCGCGCGCAAAGTGTCGAGCCAGGTGTTGTTCCTGCACCAGGGCCTGGTGGAGGAAGAAGGTGCGCCGGAGGATGTGCTGGGCAACCCGAAGAGCGAGCGTCTGAAACAGTTCCTCAGCGGCAACTTGAAATAAGCGTTCATCCCCTGAAACGGGAGCCAGGCTGACTGGCTTCCGTCACTTGACTGGCTTCATGCTCAAGCCTGAAGCTGCCGTTTTCCACCTCGATGCCGTCGGCATCCAGGCCGCGGAAACTTCCGGCAAACTGTGCGTCGCCTCCCACCGTCAATTCAAGCGCGCCTCGATACAGCTCCGCTTCCGAGCTGCCCGTCACATGAATGATCATCGGGGAGCGTTCACTCAATCCCAGATGAAACCTGCCGCTGTCGATACCCTGCGGCAGATAGAGATAAAACGCCTTGTCCGGACCATCGCTCGCGCCAAGGCAGTGCAAGCCCGGCTGTTCGAAATAGTCGAGCGTTGGCGCTGCCCGAAACGCGAGGAGCTTCCCACTCTCCGTGATCAAATCGGCGCGCAAATGCCCTGCACGAACTGACTTCATCTGAATGTTCCTTTTCATATTCATGATCGACGACTCGCTGTCGGCCTTGGCAAGACGCGCAGGGCGAACAGCGCAGCGATAAAACCACGACCCATCGGCCAATAGGTTTCAACGACAAACACAGTTATTTCCGAATATGAGAAATGCTCGGCGAAGACCGCACGCATCAGTCATTAAACCTTTCGGGTTGCGCCGTGGTCAGTCAAAGAACACTCTCAGAGCGCACGCCGCCGGTATGGGAACCACCACCGACTTCGCCAAACGCTGGTTCACCGCTCGCGGCTGGAAGCCGTTCACCTTTCAGAAACAGGTGTGGGCAGCCGTTGAACAAGGACAATCCGGTCTGTTGCACGCCAGCACCGGCGCCGGCAAAACCTATGCGGTCTGGTTCGGCGCACTCAATCGCTTCGCACGCTCTGCACCTGCGGTTGAAACACCACGCAAACGAAAACCCGTAGCCGATCCCCTGACCGTTCTCTGGATAACCCCGATGCGCGCCCTGGCTGCCGACACCGCCCGCGCACTGCAGGTGCCGCTGCTCGACTTGCAGATACCCTGGAGCGTCGGCCTGCGCACGGGCGATACCAGCAGCAGCGAACGTGCACGCCAGAGCCGACGCTTGCCTACCGCGCTGATCACCACCCCGGAAAGCCTGACGTTGATGCTCGCTCGAGCGGATGCACACACAGCACTCTCTACCTTGCGCATGGTCGTGGTCGACGAATGGCACGAATTGCTCGGCAACAAGCGCGGCGTGCAACTGCAACTTGCGCTCGCCCGCCTGCGCCGCTGGAACCCGCAATTGATCGTGTGGGGCGTTTCCGCGACGCTGGGCAATCAGGACCACGCCGCGCAGGTATTAATCCCACAGGGCGGCTGTATCAGCGTTCAAGGCCAGACGGATAAAAAACTGCAGGTTGATACGCTGCTGCCGCCCGCGATCGAACGCTTTCCATGGGCCGGGCATATCGGCCTGAAAATGTTGCCGCAGGTCGTCGCGCAACTGGATGACAGCGCCAGCAGCCTGGTTTTCACCAATACGCGTGCGCAATCGGAAATCTGGTATCAAGCGTTACTTGAAGCCCGACCGGACTGGGCGGGGGTGATCGCGCTGCATCACAGTTCGCTGTCCCGCGAAACCCGTGACTGGGTGGAACGCGCCCTAAAGGAAGGTCACCTCAAAGCCGTGGTCTGCACCTCCAGCCTGGATCTGGGCGTGGATTTCCTGCCAGTGGAGCGGGTGCTGCAAATTGGCTCGGCCAAAGGCGTGGCCCGCCTGATGCAGCGCGCCGGGCGTTCCGGGCATGCGCCGGGACGCGTTTCCCGGGTGACGCTGGTGCCGACGCACAGCCTGGAGCTGATCGAAGCCGCAGCGGCACAGGACGCGGTGGCCCAGCGTCGGGTCGAACCTCGAATATCACCGCATAAACCCTTGGATGTGCTGGTCCAGCATCTGGTCAGCATGGCACTGGGTGGCGGGTTTGTGCCCGATCAGTTGTTTGATGAGGTACGCGCCGCCTGGGCTTATCGTGATCTCACGGAGGCGGATTGGACCTGGGCGCTGGCTTTCGTACGTCATGGCGGGCTTTCCCTGACAGCCTATCCGGATTACCGCCGGGTCGAGCCGGATGAACAGGGAATCTGGCGTGTACCCGATGCACGATTGGCCCGCCGCCACCGCATGAGCATCGGCACGATTGTCAGCGATGCGAGCATCCAGTTGAAATTCTGGAGCAAGGGCGGCGGTGGCAAACAACTGGGCAGTGTTGAAGAAGGTTTCATCGCGCGACTCAAGCCGGGCGATGGTTTTCTGTTTGCCGGGCGGCTGCTGGAGTTGGTACGCGTGGAAAACATGACCGCCTATGTCAAACGCAGCACCGTAAGGAAAGCCGCGGTGCCGCGGTGGAATGGCGGTCGCATGCCCCTTTCCAATGAGCTGGCGCAAGCGGTGGTCACGCGCTTCAGTGAGGCGGCGCGCGGCGAGTTCAGCGGCCCGCAAATGCAGGCATTGCGCCCGCTGCTGGAGGTTCAGCAACGCTGGTCTGGCTTGCCAACGTCGCAATCGTTGCTGGCCGAGGCGTTGAAGTCCCGTGAGGGCTGGCATCTGTTCCTGTATCCCTTCGCCGGCCGCCAGGTGCATCTGGGCCTGGGCAGCTTGCTGGCGTGGCGAGTCAGTCAGCAGCAGGCCGTGACGTTTTCCATCGCGGTCAATGATTACGGGCTGGAATTGCTGAGCGCCACCCCGGTGGACTGGGTGCAAGCCCTGAGTCCGGGCTTGCTGAGTCCAGACAATCTGCTCAGGGACGTACTCGCCAGCCTGAATGCCGGAGAGCTGGCCTTGCGGCGCTTTCGGGAAATCGCCCGGATCGCCGGACTGGTGTTCGCCGGTTACCCCGGTGCCGCGAAAAGCACACGCCAGGTTCAAGCCTCGAGCGGGTTGTTTTACGAAGTGTTCAAACAGTACGACGCGGGCAATTTGCTATTGGCTCAGGCCGCAGAAGAAGTCCTGCGCGAGGAACTGGATATTCATCGCCTGGAACAGACGTTGGCGCACATCAGTCAGCTGCGTCTCGACCTGCATCAAGTCAAACGTCCTACACCCCTCGGGTTTCCGCTGCTGGTGGAACGTATGAGAGAGAGTATGAGTTCGGAAAAACTCGCCGACCGCATCCGACGCATGGTCAGCGACCTCGAGAAAACCGCCGGAACAGGGAAAGCCTGATGAGTACGCCCTACCCCGTGCGACTGGCCGGCGAGGAGCTTTGGCTGCTGCCGGAAAAAGCCCTCTACTGGCCTGCTCAGCAAGCGTTGTTGATCGCCGACGTGCACTTCGGCAAGGCCGCCGCTTACCGAAGCCTTGGCCAACCAGTCCCCCAGGGCACCACCCGCCGCAACATCGCCGTGCTCGACGGACTGCTGGCCACCCTGCCCTGCCGACAGCTGATTTTCCTCGGCGATTTTCTTCACGGACCGGGTTCCCATGCCCGCGCCACGCTGCAAGCATTGACTGACTGGCGAACACGCAATGCCAAGCTGGCCATGACGCTGATTCGCGGCAACCATGACAAGCGTGCCGGGGACCCGCCGGCCTCGCTGAACATTCGAGTGGTCCCTGAGCCTTTGCTGCTGGGGCCGTTCGCTTTGCAGCACGAACCCCTGCCGCATGCGGATCGACATGTGCTCGCCGGTCATGTGCATCCGGTTTATCGACTCAACGGTCGGGGTCGGACAAGCCTGCGGCTGCCATGTTTCAGGCTGGGCGGGGACATCAGCCTGCTACCGGCCTTCGGGGCGTTTACCGGAGGTTATCGGGTGGAACAGGACGACGACTGTAGGATTTTCGTCATCGGCGACGACGAAATCTGGCCGGTGTCCCTGTAGGAGCGAGCATGCTCGCGATGGACGTTAACGATTATGCGGGCTTTCTGGAAAAACTCAGCGCCCTCACGTTCTTCGCGAGCTTGCTCGCTCCTACAGAAGAAGACAGCGGGTCTCAGGCAACTGGCGCGGGAGGCGGCTCATCCGGCAGGGTCGGTTCACCGGGTTCGGTCGGTTGTTCGTTGGGCGTATCTGGATCAGGTTGGCCGGGGATGCCCCCCGCCATGCTGACGGGCGGATGTGCCAACAAGGACCAGGCCAGGACGCCAACCTGATTGGGCTCAAGCCTTGCCAGTTCGGCACTTATTCGTGGATCGATCTTCATAAAGCACTCCTGGGCGATGGCCCGATCCGCCTTACGCGAATCGGAACAGTACATTCCATAGAGTGTACGCTCGCCCAGGAATTCCCAAGGTTCGTCGGACGGCTGACTCAGGTGCGCGGCAGGGTGACGCCACGTTGGCCCTGATACTTGCCGCCACGGTCCTTGTAGGAGACTTCGCACTCTTCGTCGGATTCGAGGAACAGCATCTGCGCGACGCCTTCATTCGCGTAGATTTTCGCCGGCAGGTTGGTCGTGTTGGAGAACTCCAGGGTCACGTGACCTTCCCACTCAGGCTCGAGCGGCGTGACGTTGACGATGATGCCACAGCGCGCGTAGGTGCTTTTACCCAGGCAAATGGTCAATACATTGCGCGGGATGCGGAAGTATTCGACGGTGCTGGCCAAGGCGAAGGAGTTCGGCGGAATAATGCACACGTCGCTATGGATGTCGACGAAGCTGCCGGCATCGAAGTTTTTCGGGTCGACGATCGCCGAGTTGATGTTGGTGAACACCTTGAAGTGATTGGTGCAACGTACATCGTAGCCGTAGCTGGACACGCCGTAGGAGATCACGCGACTGTCATCGCTGCCGCGCATCTGGCGCTCGACGAAAGGCTCGATCATGCCGTGTTCCTGCGCCATGCGGCGAATCCACTTGTCCGATTTGATGCTCATGGCGGGTGTCCTGAATAGCGAGGTCGAAAAAATCTGTCCGGCATCTTACCGGGCGCGCCGCCGGGTTCAAAGTCCGCGCTGCAATTCTCGCCAAACAGCCAGGAATTACCTGCACTGGCGACGAAGCGTCACACCGTCGATCCTTAAAACAAAGAAACCTTCGCAAGAAGCATTGGCACGTTCCGGAAAAAGGGTTAAGGTGGCGCCACTGTGCTGCTTGTGTCACTGAGAATCTCTACACGATATGTTGAATTTCGATCCAACCATCTACAAGAATTTTTCCTGCTCTTTGCACTCAGTCTCGGCCAGGGTTCTTCCTGAGTCGCAGTTATCTTTGTTCAAGGAGTTACACCATGTCTAATCGCCAAACCGGTACCGTTAAGTGGTTCAACGATGAAAAAGGCTTCGGCTTCATCACTCCACAATCCGGTGACGACCTGTTCGTTCACTTCAAAGCTATCCAATCCGACGGCTTCAAAAGCCTGAAAGAAGGCCAACAGGTTTCTTTCATCGCTACCCGCGGTCAGAAAGGCATGCAAGCTGAAGAAGTTCAAGTTATCTAACTTGTACTTGCTTTAGTAAAAGGCCCCGCCCTCAAAAGCGGGGCTTTTTTGTGCCTGCAGGTTTTTCGCAGGCCAAAAAAGATCGCAGCCTGCAGCAGCTCCTCCGGATGTACATCAATCCTCTGTAGGAGCTGCCACAGGCTGCGATCTTTTTGCGTCTTACCAGGTCACGCCAAATCCGGCTGTGTAGCGGGTCTTGTCCAGGTCGGCATCGTCAGTTCCGTCGATAATATCTCGCTCGGCCTTGAGGTTCAGCGACGCCCAGTCCGTGACCTTGTAACGCAGGCCCATTTCGGCATCCAGTGCATACTCAGCCACGCCCGAAAACGGCTTGCCCACCTCGCCATTGGTGAAGAACTCCACTTTCTTGCCAATCAGGTAACGGTTGTAGTCCCACTTCATTGCGGCAGAGTAGAAGTTTTCCTTACTGCCATCGCTGAATTGGTAATCAGTGCGGTTGATCAGAGAGCCCAGGGAGAATGCCCCCAGCTCGTCATCCCAGAATTGATAACCTGGGCCGGTACCGACAGTACGCTGGCGGGAGAGGTCTTCAACCTTGTCACGCTTGTACACCAGGCGACCTTGCCAAAACCATTTTTCCGTCAGGAAACGGTCTAGCGAGTATTCAGCCCGCCAATTGTCCGTAGTGACCACGTCATCCTGGAATTCGCGGTTGTACTCGCCTTCCGCAATATGCCTCCATCGACCATGGCGCGCCGTCGTCTTGAAGTCGATGTCGTAGTCGTCGGTATCCTTGTCAGCCCGCTGATAATCCAGCGCTGCATCGATATTGCCTTTCCACACCAGATCCTCGACCACAGGCTTGGGCTTGAGGATTTGCTGGACGCTCGCCAGCTCGACAGTCTTGGGTGCCTCGCCGTTTTCCAGGGTTACCTTGCCATCTTGCGCCGCGTGCAGTGACTTGGCCTTCTCGCCGGTGTAGGCATCCTGCTTGACCAACAGCTCCTGATCGCTTTCCAGGGTCTTGACCTGCTTCCAGTCGATCGGCACGGCACCGGCGTATTCTGTCTGGACCAACAGCTTGCCACCGTCGAACAGGATGATCTTGCCGCTCAGCTTGTCACCGTTCTTCAACCAGACGGTGTCCGCGAGCAAGGGAGTGGAAGCACTGACGACAGCGAGGCATAGCAAAGTTCTGGACAACATAAGCAAATACAGGCTCAGGTTCGCGAAAAAAAGTCGGCATTATCCTCAGGAATAAGACCCTAGCAATGAGGGACCCAACTTTTTCTATTGAGTTCATTTCTCAATTGGCAATCCAGCATTTACGCTACAGGCGGTACTGCTAATGACTTCAGGAACTGCGAACGTGATCGAGCTGACCGAAAAACCCGAGAGTGCCGCGCAAATCCGACGCACGGCGCTGTACCTGACGCTCGCGCAAGTACCCGAAGGCAAGGTCGTGAGCTATGGTCAACTCGCCGAACTGGCGGGACTGGGGCGCGCCGCTCGCTGGGTCGGCAGGACATTGAGCCAACTGCCCGGCGACAGCAAATTGCCCTGGCACCGCGTACTCGGTGCCGGCGGACGCCTGAGCCTGCCCGCAGGCAGCCCTTCCGGGGACGAACAGCGCGCGCGACTGCGCATGGAGGGCATCAGTATCCAGAACAATCGTGTTGATATTCAGCGTCATGGGTGGCGCCCGGTAGAGCACAGCGGTTAGAGTGCGCGCTTTGTTTTCGTATTTCTTGAGGCAGACTCCAGCCCATGCCCCGTAAAACCTGGCGCGCCGCGCTTGCTGCCTATGCCAGCCCTTCGACGCTCGTACTGTTATTGCTGGGTTTCGCCGCCGGCTTGCCCTACATGCTGGTGTTCTCGACGCTCTCGGTCTGGTTGCGTGAAGCCGGTGTGGCACGCGAAACCATCGGTTATGCAAGCTTGATCGGACTGGCATATGCCTTCAAATGGGTCTGGTCCCCCCTGCTCGACCAATGGCGCCTGCCGTTGCTCGGCAAACTCGGCCGACGACGTTCCTGGCTGGTGCTGTCGCAAGCGCTGGTCATTCTCGGCCTGGTCGGGATGGGTTTCTGCGACCCGCAAAAGCATTTGTCCTGGCTGATCGCCATCGCAGTGGTCGTCGCCTTCGCCTCGGCGACGCAAGACATTGCAGTGGACGCCTATCGCCTGGAAATCGCCGAAGACAGTCGCCAGGCGGCGCTCGCCGCCAGCTATATGTCCGGCTATCGCATCGCAGCACTGCTGGCCACGGCCGGTGCGCTGTTCTTCGCCGAAGGCTTCGGTTCGACCGGCTTCAACTACAAGCATTCGGCATGGGCTGGCACTTACCTGCTGTTCGGCGCCTTGATGGTGCCGGCGCTGCTCACCTCGCTGTTCATGCGTGAACCTGCGGTGCCTCTGCGCACGCAATTGCAGGCCGGGCGCTACAGCTTCGTGCATCAACTGGCCTCGGTGTTCGTCCTGATCGTGCTGCTGGTGTCGGTGCCGGCCATGTTTACCCAGCTCTATAACACCGACTTTGCCAGCGTGCTGTTCGAAGGCGTGAGCCTGCTCGACCTGCTGCTCGAAGACCGCGCGTTCCTGCGCGCGATCCTCTACACCACACTCACCGCCCTGTGCCTGTCGGCCATGGGCCGCCGCGGCCTGGCTCCCGTGCTGACGCCGGTCAACGACTTCATTCTGCGTTATCGCTGGCAAGCGCTGCTGCTGCTGGGGCTGATCGCCACCTACCGGATGTCCGATACGGTGATGGGCGTGATGGCGAATGTGTTCTACATCGACCAGGGGTTCACCAAGGACCAGATCGCCAGCGTCAGCAAGATCTTCGGCCTGATCATGACCCTGGTGGGCGCCGGCATGGGCGGCCTGCTGATCGTGCGCTTTGGCATCTTGCCGATCCTGTTCATTGGCGGGGCTGCGTCGGCGGGCACCAATATATTGTTCCTGTTGCTCGCCGACATGGGCGCCAACCTCAACATGCTGGTCCTCACCATTTCCCTGGACAACTTCAGTTCAGGCCTGGCGACCTCGGCGTTCGTTGCCTACCTGTCGAGCCTGACCAACCTCAAGTTCTCCGCCACGCAATACGCCCTGCTCAGCTCGATCATGCTTTTGCTGCCGCGCCTGATCGGCGGCTATTCAGGCGTCATGGTAGAGAAGTTCGGCTATCACAACTTTTTCCTGATTACCGCCCTGCTGGGGGTTCCGACGCTCCTGCTGATCGCCTTGCACTGGTTCCAGGAGAACCGTCGCGCCGGTCCGACACCGAAACCTGAGCCGGCGCCTACCCAGGTCGTGGAAGAATCGTAGGGAACACGCGCAAAAATCCTACAGAGGACGGGGTCAATCCCGTCCTCCTGCCACCGCACCGACCGCACGCCTGTACGACAGCGGAACTCGCCCGTACAATGCTCCGTCATTTCTCGTCATCAGCAATCGATAACGGCCAACCATGCGCACCAGTCAATTTTTGCTTGCCACACAGAAAGAAACGCCTTCCGACGCGGTCGTGATCAGCCATCAGCTGATGCTGCGCGCCGGCATGATCCGCAAACTCGCCTCGGGCCTGTACACCTGGCTGCCGATGGGCTTGCGAGTGATGCGCAAGGTCGAAGCCGTCGTTCGCGAAGAAATGAACGCCGCCGGTTCGCTCGAAGTGTTGATGCCGAGCACTCAACCGGCTGAGCTGTGGCAGGAATCCGGGCGCTGGGAAGAGTACGGCCCTGAATTGCTGCGCTTCAAGGATCGCCACGGGCGCGATTTCTGCGCCGGCCCGACCCACGAAGAAGTCATCACCGACCTGATGCGCAACGAGTTGAGCAGCTACAAGCAGCTGCCAATCAACCTGTATCAGATCCAGACCAAATTCCGTGATGAGATCCGTCCACGCTTCGGTTTGATGCGCGGTCGCGAATTCATCATGAAGGACGCCTACTCGTTCCACGCCGACCAGCCATCGCTGCAGGTCACGTACGACCGCATGCACCAGGCGTACTGCAACGTGTTTACCCGCCTGGGCCTGAAGTTCCGCCCGGTTGAAGCCGACAACGGCTCCATCGGCGGCGCCGGCTCCCACGAGTTCCACGTACTGGCCGAATCCGGCGAAGACGATATCGTCTTCAGCAACGGTTCCGACTACGCGGCGAACATCGAGAAAGCCGAAGCCGTGCCGCGAGAGACTTCCCGTCCGGCACCGACGCAAGAGCTGCGCCTGGTCGACACGCCAGAGACCAAGACCATTGCCGCGCTGGTGGAAAAATTCAATCTGCCGATTGAAAAGACCATCAAGACCCTGGTGGTGCACGCTGAAGAGAAAGGCAAGCTGATTGCCCTGATCATCCGTGGCGACCACGAGCTGAACGAAATCAAGGCCGCCAACCAGCCTGGCGTCGCCAGCCCGCTGGTCATGGCCTCCGAAGCCGAACTGCGCGACGCCATTGGCGCTGGCGCCGGTTCCCTGGGCCCGCTGAACCTGCCGCTGCCGATCATCATCGACCGTTCCGTCGAGTTGATGAGCGACTTCGGCATCGGTGCCAACATCGACGACAAGCATTACTTCGGCGTGAACTGGGAACGCGACCTGCCCGTGCCGACCGTGGCCGACTTGCGTAACGTGGTCAGCGGCGACCCGAGCCCGGACGGCAAGGGCACCCTGGAAATCAAGCGCGGCATCGAAGTCGGGCACATCTTCCAGCTGGGCAACAAGTACAGCAAGGCGATGAAGTGCGAAGTGCTGGGCGAGAACGGCAAGCCGGTCACCCTGGAAATGGGCTGCTACGGCATCGGCGTCTCCCGCGTGGTTGCGGCTGCCATCGAGCAGAACAACGACGACAAGGGCATCATCTGGAGCGACACCCTGGCGCCTTTCCAGATTGCCCTGGTACCCCTGCGCTACGAGACCGACCTGGTTCGCGAAGCCACCGACAAGCTGTATGCAGAACTGACTGCGGCAGGCTTTGAAGTGTTGCTGGACGACCGCGACAAGAAAACCAGCCCGGGCATCAAGTTCGCGGACATGGAGCTGATCGGCATTCCTCACCGGATCGTGGTCAGTGACCGCGGCCTTGCCGAAGGCAACCTGGAATACAAGAGCCGTACCGAGGCCGAGCCGCAAGCGCTGCCGGTCGCCGACGTGCTGCCTTTCCTTCAGGCCCGTATCCGCCGCTGAAACCAGATAGAGACGTCATGTTCAAGCGAAACACCTTAGGCCTCGGTGGTGCCGCCCTGTGCGGCACCCTGCTGGTCAGCGGCTGTGCCAATCACATGTCACAACGCAGCGAGCACGAGGAACGCATCGAGCGCAAACTGCTTGATCACAGCCTGCAGATCGATGTGGGCGAGCCCAAGGTGCTTGAGCTGCCTCAACGCCGGGTGAAAATCCACGAGCAGAAGACTTTCGAAGTCACCGAGTTCGAGGTTACCCGCCATTACGATCGCTACACGCCGTACCAACCCTGGCGGGAGGTCTATGAGATCCCGTTGGGTGCGGTCGCGGTGGTGGCCGGGGTCGGCGCCAATGTGGCCAACGTGTTTGCCTTGGGCAATCTGCCAGACAGCATGACCAGGGACTGGTTCAGCTACGGCTTCGCCGGGCTCAACCCGTTCATGAACGTGCAGTCCCATGGTCGCGCCCAGCAGAACCTGGCGGGCATCGACGAAGTGCAGCTCGACAAGCGCACGGAGTACTCGAGCCTGCCCTGGAGCGAGCGCCCGGTCGAAGTCAAGGCTGGCAAGGAAACCTTCGAGCTGAGCACCGACAAGAACGGCGTGTTGCGCCTGAACCTGTTGGACAGCCCGTTCGCCGAACATGACCTCAATCACCTGAGCAAGCTGCAGATCAACGTCCAGGACGCCAAGGACGATGTGCACAGCGACTCGTCGCTGGCATTGAGCAGCACCTTGCGTGGCAAGTTGCTCGAAGCCCACGGCTTGATTTACGACGACCTTGAAGATGACGAAGTGAGCCAGTGGGTTCACCGGGTCAAGCGCCTTTCGGAACTGGGCCTGGAGGAAGAAGCCACCGAGCTTGAACAGAGCCTGATCGAACTGACTCGCAACGACCCGGAGCTGCAGACCGAATTCCTCAAGTCCTTGACCAAGGATGCCGGGCGGCTGGTGGCGGATCCGGGACCCAATTAAGGCCTTTTAAAAGATCGCAGCCTTCGGCAGCTCCTACAGGGGAACGCGCGCTCAGGTAGGAGCTGCCGAAGGCTGCGATCTTTTGACGTTAAGGTTGTTAACGCTCAAACAACTCCATCTGCTCAAACCCGCCCCGCAAATCCTCCAGCCTCACCCCTACGCCCAACAACCGCACCGGCTTACCACCACGGTTGAACGCCTGCGTCAGCAACAACTGATAACTGCCCAAATCCCGCCCCGCCCCTGCCTGCTCCAGCGTGGTCTGGGTGAAATCATGGAACTTCACCTTGACGAAGGGCTTACCCGGCCGATAACTGCTATCGATTCGCGCCATGCGGGATGCGAGGGTATCCAGCAGCTCCGGCAGTTTTTCCAGGCAACTGCGCAGGTCCGGCAAGTCGACGTCGTAGGTGTTTTCGACACTGATGGACTGGCGGCGACTGTCGTTATGGACCAAGCGGTCATCGATCCCACGTGCCAGGCTCCAGAGTCGCTCGCCAAAGCTGCCGAATTCGCGCACCAAAGCCAACTTGTCCCACTCGCGCAGCTGTGAGCAGTCGACAATACCGAGCTTGCCCAGCCTTTCGGCAGTGACTTTACCGACCCCGTGCAGCTTGCTCACCGGCAAGCCACTGACAAACGCCTCGACCTGATCCGGGGTGATTACAAATAATCCGTTGGGCTTTTTCCAGTCGCTGGCAATCTTGGCCAGAAACTTGTTGGGGGCCACGCCGGCGGAGACGGTGATATGCAACTGATGGGAAACGCGCCGGCGAATGTCCTGGGCAATTCGCGTCGCACTGCCGCCAAAATGCGCGCTGTCCGACACATCAAGGTAAGCCTCGTCCAGGGAAAGCGGCTCAATGATCTCGGTGTAGTCGCGAAAGATCGTGTGAATTTCCCTGGATGCCTCTCTATAGGCGTCCATGCGCGGCTTGACGATCGTCAGGTCCGGACACAGCTTCAATGCATGCCCCGAAGACATGGCTGAGCGCACGCCGTAAGCCCGGGCTTCATAGTTGCAGGTGGCGATCACCCCACGCCGGTCCGCCGAGCCGCCGACCGCCAGGGGCTTTCCAGCCAAGCGCGGGTCGTCCCGCATCTCGATGGCGGCGTAGAAGCAATCACAATCGACGTGGATGATTTTTCGCTGGGTCATTTCAACGCGGTGTTCATGGAGTAGAAATAGCGTCACGCGATGTAGGAAAAACAGTATCTCACTGACAACTGTATATAGCACCAGTACCTTGACGGTTCTTTTCAGTCACAGGTGAATCGCCATAAATTTATTTTCTCAATCGAAAAGTTACCTTTAATAGAGCCCCAGGCCTTGCCAGGCCTGCCTCTCAGGCCGATCGAGCGTACCGATTTGCAGCTAAGCGATTGAACAGGAACAGGTTTTATCAAAATTGCAGGTTGACACCCCCGCGCATTTCTATAGAATTGCCAACACAGACGCGGGATGGAGCAGTCTGGTAGCTCGTCGGGCTCATAACCCGAAGGTCGTCGGTTCAAATCCGGCTCCCGCAACCAAACATCAAAAAAGGCTACTCGAAAGAGTGGCCTTTTTTGTGCGCGTCAGTTTTGTCCCAAGGCCCCCTCCCCCCCTCATGGCCGCCTGCAGCTCGTCGACATGAGAAATCGTTGTGATTCCGAAACTTACGCCCCTGCGCCTGCTGTTTTGCCCCTTCTCACACTTATTTGCTTCATTTCTGGATTAACGGTTGACACCCCAGCGATTCTCTATAGAATGCCGCCACACAGACGCGGGATGGAGCAGTCTGGTAGCTCGTCGGGCTCATAACCCGAAGGTCGTCGGTTCAAATCCGGCTCCCGCAACCAAACATCAAAAAAGGCTACTCGAAAGAGTGGCCTTTTTTGTATCTGTAGAAAAAGTCCTTTCGCAACAATGATCTGTCACTGTGTGGTGAGCCCTGCGGGTCACCGATGCGCTGAGTTCCGACTATGCTCAATCGCACATTGCACCCCCTACGACTGAAGACGAACTGTCACCGGGACTCGGTGCCAGGCGTTAATATTCGTGATTATTTTTTTCTACAGGGATTGGTAACTTGGCTGGATACCCCCATCCTGTCGCGCACAATCCAAGAGGTGATTGATGCGCGCCAACTCGTCTGATCCACAAGACACCGTCACAGCGACCCAACCGATCAAGGCGCAGCGGCTGCACTTGCTTGACTTGATCAGTAAATACCGCCAACCCATCGGCCTGGCGGTTACCCTGCTGCTGTTCACCATTGCGCTGATCGCCTGCCGTCACTTGTTGAGCGAACTCGACCTGGACGCTTTGCACGACTCGATCCTCGAGGTTCCGCAACCGGCACTGCTGGGTGCGCTGGGCGCTACCGTCGCGGGTTTCATCATTCTGCTGGGATACGAATGGTCGGCCAGCCGCTACGCAGGCGTCAGTCTGGCACCGCGAACCCTGGCACTGGGCGGCTTCACCGCCTTCGCGATCGGCAATGCCATCGGTCTTTCGATGCTGTCCGGCGGCTCGGTCCGCTACCGCCTGTATGCGCGCCATGGCCTGGGGGCCACTGAAGTCGCACGCATGACGCTGTTCGCCAGCCTCTCGCTCGGCTGCGCCCTGCCACCGCTTGCCGCGCTGGCGACACTCAGTGACCTGTCCGAAGCCTCCGCCGCCCTAAGGCTTTCGCCCGTTCTGCTGGGCAGCATCGCGACCGCTGTGTTGTTGCTGTTCTCGGTACTGGCCATCGGCATCTACCGTCGGCGCCTGCCGGAACAACCGTACGCCGATAATCTCCTGGTGCAGATCGGCCGCCGCACCTTGCGCCTGCCCGGGCGCCGCCTGACGTTTCTGCAACTGGTCATTACCGCACTCGACGTGGCCGCCGCCGCCACGGTGCTCTATTTGTTGCTGCCCGAAGCGCCGCCGTTTGGCGCGTTTCTCCTGGTTTACCTGCTGGCCCTGGCCGCTGGCGTGCTCAGCCATGTTCCGGGCGGGGTCGGCGTGTTCGAAGCGATCTTGCTCGCGGCCTTCTCCGACAAACTCGGTGCCGCGCCGCTGGCCGCCGCCCTGCTGCTCTACCGCTTGATCTATGTGGTGCTGCCGATGCTGGTGGCCTGCCTGTTTCTGTTGATCAGCGAAGGCCAGCGCCTGTTTCAGACGCGCCAGACCTTGCGCGCCGCCTCAGGCCTGGCCGCGCCGATATTGGCGGTGCTGGTGTTCCTGTCCGGCGTTGTATTGCTGTTCTCCGGCGCGACCCCGGAAATCGACACACGCCTTGAACATATCGGCTTTCTGATCCCGCACCGCCTGGTCGATGCTTCGCACTTTGGCGCCAGCCTGATCGGCGTGTTGTGCCTGTTGCTGGCCCAGGGCCTGCGTCGTCGACTGTCGGCTGCCTGGATGCTGACCACCATATTGCTGCTGGTTGGCGCCCTGCTCTCCCTGCTCAAGGGCTTCGACTGGGAGGAAGCCAGCCTGATGGTGCTGACGGCGAGCCTGCTGGGGGTGTTCCGGCGTTCCTTCTATCGCCCCAGTCGCCTGACCGAAGTGCCGTTCTCCCCGTTATACCTGGTGGCCAGCGTGTGCGTACTCGGCGCCTCGATGTGGCTGCTGTTGTTCGCGTACCAGGACGTGCCGTACAGCCATCAACTCTGGTGGCAGTTCACCCTCGATGCCGATGCCCCCCGTGGCTTGCGCTCGCTGCTCGGCGCGGCGGTCCTGCTGGTGGTGGTGTCCCTGACCTGGTTGCTACGGACCGCTCGCCCGGTCATCCACCTGCCGACAGCCGATGAACTGGAGCGCGCAAGCAAGATCCTCATGGCATCCGCGCAACCGGATGGCGGCCTGGCCTTGACCGGCGACAAGGCGCTGCTGTTCCACCCCAACGACGAAGCGTTCCTGATGTACGCCCGCCGCGGCCGCAGCCTTGTAGCACTGTATGACCCGATCGGTCCCGGCCAGCAACGGGCGGAAATGATCTGGCAGTTCCGCGACCTGTGCGACATCCATCACGCCCGCCCCGTGTTCTATCAAGTGCGTGCGGAGAACCTGCCGTACTACATGGACATCGGCCTGACCGCGATCAAGCTCGGCGAAGAAGCCAGGGTCGACCTCAAGCGCTTTGACCTCGAGGCCAAGGGCAAAGAGATGAAGGACCTGCGCTACACCTGGAACCGTGGCACCCGCGATGGCCTGTCGCTGGAAATCCATGAACCGGGCCAGGCGCCCATGGATGAGCTCAAGGTGATTTCAGATGCCTGGCTGACCGGCAAGAACGTGCGCGAGAAAGGCTTCTCCCTTGGCCGCTTCAGCGACGATTACCTCAAGCACTTTCGCATTGCCGTGATCCGTTTCGAAGGGCGCCCGGTGGCGTTCGCCAACCTGCTCGAGACCTACAGCCATGACCTGGCCAGCCTCGACCTGATGCGCGCGCACCCGGACGCCCCCAAGCTGACCATGGAGTTCATGATGGTCGGCCTGATCCAACATTATAAGAGTCACGGATACGCGCGTTTCAGCCTGGGCATGGTGCCGTTGTCGGGGTTGCAACCCCGTCGGGGTGCACCCTTGACCCAGCGCCTGGGCTCGATGGTCTTCCGCCGTGGTGAGCAGCTCTATAACTTCCAAGGCTTGCGCCGTTTCAAAGACAAGTTCCAGCCTGACTGGGAACCCCGTTATATGGCCGTGCCCGCCGGACTCGATCCGCTGGTGGCCTTGGCCGACACTGCCGCCCTGATCGCGGGCGGCTTGACTGGATTGGTGAAACGCTGATGATTCAACGCTCCCTGCGCTATGTACTGGGCACCCTGGTAGTGGTGGCCCTGATTCTCGGTGGTGGCTACTGGTACCTCAAACGCCCGGCACCGGAACCGACCCTCGAACTGCTGACCCCGACCGATGGCGCGGCGATGACCCGCGTGATTCCCGGCACCACGCCAAAGGCCCAGGTACTGGTGGCGGTCAACGAAGACCAGAAACTCAGCGACAAGCAATTGCTGACCCTGAGCCGCAGCGGTGCCGCGCAGATCGTCCAGGTGATCCTGCCCAAGGACTGCCTGCTGCAAAGCCGTGCCCTGCAGTCGGGCTTGCGGGAACTCAACGGCCCGGCGACCCTGGTCAGCGGGATCGGCCCGGGCGCGGTGCTGGCCTGGCGCTGGTTGTCCGAACAGAAGAACGACAAGGCACAGGCCGTGTCGGTTGACCTGGCCCTGGAAAAGCCCGGTTGCACCCATCTGCTGCCAAAGAGCGCCTCCCATGGCCACTGGCTGGTGGCATGGAACGACAACCCGGACGACACCAGCGCCGGTTTCGTACGTGACCAGCCCAACGCCGAGACCAGCATCAGCGACTACGACATCAACTTGCCGCAAGTGCTGAACAACGAGCTGCGCAAACTGCTGGTCGGTGGCGACAAGGACGCCGGTGGCTTGCAGATTCCAGTGGTTGAAGTGCCCGCAGGCCAGGCCAAGGACACCGTCACCTTGTTCCTCTCTGGTGACGGCGGCTGGCGTGACCTGGACCGCGACGTCGCCGGTGAAATGGCCAAGATTGGCTACCCGGTGGTCGGTATCGACACCCTGCGCTACTACTGGCAGCACAAGAGCCCCGAGCAAAGCGCCCTGGACCTCGCCGAGCTGATGCAGCACTACCGGCAGAAATGGGGCACCAAGCGCTTCATCCTGACCGGCTACTCGTTTGGCGCCGATGTGCTGCCAGCCATCTACAACCGCCTGGCAGAGTCCGAGCAGCAACGCGTCGACGCCATTATCCTGTTGGCCTTTGCTCGCACCGGCAGCTTCGAAATCGAAGTCGAAGGCTGGCTCGGCAACGCTGGCAAGGAAGCCGCCACCGGCCCGGAAATGGCCAAGCTGCCCGCTGCGAAAGTGGTGTGCATCTACGGTGAAGAAGAAGTCGACGAAAGCGGCTGCACCGACAAGAGCGCGGTGGGCGAAGCCATCAAGCTGCCTGGCGGTCACCACTTCGACGAGAACTACCCGGCCCTCGCGCAGCGGTTGGTGGATGTGATCCAGAAGCGGCAAGTGCAGGAAACCGAAGCCCAGGAATAATCCTGGCCGCACTGAACCACTGTGGGAGCGAGCCTGCTCGCGAAGACGGTGGATCAGGCGGCATTGATGCTGGATGCGCCATCTTCTTCGCGAGCAGGCTCGCTCCCACAAGGGACTGGCACAGTATTCGGATTGCACCCGACCACGAAAAAGCCCCCGCAGCCATAAGGCTGACGGGGGCTTTTTGATGACGCAGAGGTTACATCTCCACCTGCGTCCCCAGCTCAATCACCCGATTCAGCGGCAGGTTGAAGAAGCGCAGGTTGCTGTTGGCGTTTTTCAACATGAAGGCGAACAGCGCCTCACGCCAGCGGGCCATGCCTTCGAGCTTGGAGGCGATGACTGTCTCGCGGCTGAGGAAGTAGGTCGTGCGCATCGGACTGAAATCCAGGTCCTCCAGATGACACAGCTTCAGCGCTTGCGGCACGTCCGGTTCGTCGACGAAGCCAAAGTGCAGGATCACCCGGAAGAAACCCTCGCCGTAGGAGTCGACCTCAAAGCGTCGCGACGGCGGCACGCGCGGAATATCCTCATACACCACCGTCAACAGCACCACTTGCTCGTGCAGCACCTGGTTATGCAACAGATTGTGCAACAGGGCGTGAGGCACGGCATCTGGCCGCGCGGTGAGGAATACGGCGGTGCCCTGAACGCGATGCGGTGGTTGTACGGCGATACTGCTGATGAAAATCGGCAGCGGCAGTCCACCTTCGTCCAGACGCTCCACCAGCAGTTGCTTGCCTCGCTTCCAGGTGGTCATCAATACGAACAGCGCAATACCGGCAATCACCGGGAAGGCACCGCCCTGGACGATTTTCGGCACGTTGGCGGCGAAGTACAGACCGTCTACCAGCAGGAAGCCCAACAACACCGGTACCGCCAGAATCGGTGGCCACTTCCACAGCAGCAACATGACCGCCGAGACCAGGATGGTGGTCATGAGCATGGTTCCGGTCACCGCCACGCCGTAGGCCGACGCCAGGGCGCCGGAAGACTCGAAGCCCAGAACCAACAGCACCACACCCACCATCAGCGCCCAGTTGACGGTGCCAATGTAGATTTGGCCCTGCTCGGCGCTGGACGTGTGCTGGGTATGCATACGCGGGATATAGCCGAGCTGGATGGCCTGGCGGGTCAGGGAGAACGCTCCGGAAATCACCGCTTGCGAAGCGATGACCGTGGCCAGTGTCGATAACCCGACCAGTGGGATCAGCGCCCAGCTTGGCGCCAGCAGGTAGAACGGGTTGCGCGCAGCTTCCGGATCACCGAGCAGCAAGGCGCCCTGGCCGAAATAGTTCAGCACCAGCGCTGGCAGCACGAGAATGAACCACGCACGGGCAATCGGCTTGCGGCCGAAGTGGCCCATGTCGGCATACAGCGCTTCGGCACCGGTCAGTGCCAGCACCACCGCACCAAGGATCGCCACGCCCATCCCTGGGTGCACGACGAAGAAACGCACGCCCCACGCCGGGTTCATCGCCTGCAGCACCTCCGGGTGCTGGATGATCCCATGCACACCCAATGCCCCCAGCACCACGAACCAGGTGACCATGATCGGGCCGAACAGAATGCCGATGCGCGCGGTGCCGTGACGTTGAATCAGGAACAACCCCACCAGCACGATCAGCGACAGCGGCACCACCCAATGGTCGATACCCTCGAACGCCAGCCCCAGGCCTTCAATCGCCGAGAGTACGGAAATCGCCGGGGTGATCATGCTGTCACCGTAAAACAGCGCTGCACCGATCAGTCCGCAGACCACCAACAGCGTGCGCAATTTCGCATGCCCTGCCGCCGCCCGCCGAGCCAGCGCGGTCAAGGCCATGATCCCACCTTCGCCCTGGTTGTCAGCACGCAGGACAAACATCATGTACTTGATCGACACGACCCAGATCAGCGACCAGAAGATCAGCGCCAGTATCCCCAACACGCCGTCATGGTTGACCGGTACGCCATAACCGCCGGAAAACACTTCCTTTAGGGTGTAAAGCGGGCTCGTGCCGATATCGCCGTAAACCACCCCGACCGCCGCGACCAGCATGCCGATTGGCTTGGCCGCCGAATGTTCGGCACCCGCTGCCTGACTACTTGCCTGACCCATCCACCACTCCTACTACCCAGAACCGGGCTTCTATGAAGAAGCACTATGCTTTGTCATGCAGCATGCGCTGTTTTACTTGCTGTTACAGACGTTTTATTGACTGTAAAAAATCGGTAAAGCCCAACGGCGCGAAGCATAGCGCAGCACTCGTCGTATTTCCCTGCATAAAGCTGGTCAAGTGAACGTCTCATCGCTAGAATTGCGCACTTTTTGATCAGAGGCGCAGCTCAAGCGCCCCTCCGTCAGTTTTGCCCAGTTCGGCAAGCGGCGTCACAAAACACCGAGGTTAGACATGTCCACCACTCCTGCGCCGGCCAATCCCAAGGTTGGCTTCGTATCCCTGGGTTGCCCCAAAGCACTGGTCGACTCTGAGCGCATCCTCACCCAGCTGCGCATGGAAGGCTATGACGTCGTGTCCACCTACCAGGACGCCGATGTCGTGGTGGTCAATACCTGCGGCTTCATCGACTCGGCCAAGGCCGAGTCCCTGGAAGTGATCGGCGAAGCCATCAAGGAAAATGGCAAGGTCATCGTGACCGGCTGCATGGGCGTCGAAGAAGGCAACATCCGCAACGTACACCCGAGCGTGTTGGCCGTCACCGGTCCGCAGCAGTACGAACAGGTGGTCAACGCCGTGCACGAAGTCGTGCCGCCACGCCAGGACCACAACCCGCTGATCGACCTGGTGCCGCCACAAGGCATCAAGCTGACCCCGCGCCACTACGCCTACCTGAAGATTTCCGAAGGCTGCAACCACAGCTGTAGCTTCTGCATCATCCCGTCGATGCGCGGCAAGCTGGTTAGCCGCCCGGTCGGTGACGTACTCGACGAGGCCCAGCGCCTGGTCAAGTCCGGCGTCAAGGAGCTGCTGGTAATCTCCCAGGACACCAGCGCCTATGGTGTCGACGTCAAGTACCGCACCGGATTCTGGAACGGCGCGCCGGTGAAAACCCGCATGACCGAACTCTGCGAAGCCCTGAGCACCCTCGGTGTCTGGGTACGCCTGCACTACGTCTACCCGTACCCGCACGTTGACGAACTGATCCCGCTGATGGCCGCCGGCAAGATCCTGCCGTACCTGGACATCCCGTTCCAGCACGCCAGCCCGAAAGTGCTGAAGGCGATGAAACGCCCGGCGTTCGAAGACAAGACCCTGGCGCGAATCAAGAACTGGCGCGAAATCTGCCCGGACCTGATCATCCGTTCGACGTTCATCGTCGGCTTCCCCGGCGAGACCGAAGAAGACTTCCAGTACCTGCTGAACTGGTTGACCGAAGCCCAGCTCGACCGCGTCGGCTGCTTCCAGTACTCGCCGGTTGAAGGGGCTCCGGCCAATGACCTGGACCTGGAAGTCGTGCCGGACGACGTCAAGCAGGACCGCTGGGAGCGCTTCATGGCGCACCAGCAGGCCATCAGCTCGGCGCGCCTGCAAATGCGCATCGGCCGTGAAATCGAAGTGCTGGTCGATGAAGTCGACGAGCAAGGCGCGGTTGGCCGCTGCTTCTTCGATGCCCCGGAAATCGACGGCAACGTGTTCATCGACAATGGCAGTAACTTGAAACCGGGCGACAAAGTCTGGTGCAAAGTGACCGACGCCGACGAATACGACCTGTGGGCTGAACAGATCTAGTCGCAAAAAATATGCAAAGCCCCGCTCTCTTGACGAGATGCGGGGCTTTTTTACGGCTATCGTTTGATGAGGAACGGATTCTCATCTCCAATAACCCAAGGGCAGGCTGGCATGCGCCAACATTCGGTCATTCATACCCCGAAACAAAGCGACTACGAAGAATTGACCAGGGTCTGGGAGGCCTCGGTCCGCGCTACCCACGACTTCCTGCCGGACAGCTACATCGAACTGTTGAAGAACCTGGTGCTGACCCGTTACCTCGACGCCGTGATGCTGATTTGCACCAAAGACCCGCAGCAGCGAATCACCGGATTCGCCGGTGTCGCGGCGGGCAAGATCGAGATGCTCTTCATCGACCCGGCGCATCGCGGCCAGGGCCTTGGCAAGCGGTTACTGCGCTATGCCCTGGAGAACCTCAACGCCGATGAACTGGACGTCAACGAACAGAACCCGCAAGCCCTGGGGTTTTACTTCAAGCAGGGCTTTGAGGTGATAGGTCGTTCGGAAGTCGACGGCATGGGCCAGCCGTATCCGCTGTTACACATGCGTTTGCGCCAGGCTCAACAAAAGACACGCAATGGCTGACATACACGCACCTGTAGGAGCCGGCTTGCTGGCGATGGCATCATCTCGGTGTGTGAATGGCACCCAAGTGATGCCATCGCCAGCAAGCCGGCTCCTACAAAAAGCTGTACGGCACAAATGGTTCCGGGATTAACCGGCGCCAGGCAGGTACAATGCCCACCCCTTTTTTGTTACGGCCCTGTCATGACTGACCCGATTCGACTCTCCAAACGCCTCATCGAACTCGTCGGCTGTTCCCGTCGGGAGGCTGAGCTGTTCATCGAGGGCGGCTGGGTCACCGTCGACGGCGAAGTCGTTGACGAGCCGCAGTTCAAGGTCGCCAATCAAAAAGTCGAGCTGGATCCAGAGGCCAAGGCCACCGCACCAGAGCCCGTCACCATCCTGCTCAATGTGCCAGCCGGCATGGACGCGGACACCGCCATGGCGACCATCAGCGCCGAGACCTTGAGCGAAGAGCACCGCTACGGCAAACGTCCGCTCAAGGGCCACTTCCAGCGCCTGACCGCCAGCACTGACTTGCAAGCCAATGCCAGCGGCTTGCTGGTGTTCACCCAGGATTGGAAGATCCTGCGCAAGCTCACTGCCGACTCCAGCAAGATCGAGCAGGAGTACGTGGTCGAAGTCGAAGGTGACATGGTTGAACATGGCCTCAATCGCTTGCAACACGGCCTGACCTACAAGGGCAAGGAACTGCCACCGGTCAAAGCCAGCTGGCAGAACGAAAACCGCCTGCGTTTCGCCATGAAGAACCCGCAACCGGGCGTGATCGCCCTGTTCTGCCAGGCCGTCGGCCTGAAAGTCGTGGGCATCCGCCGTATCCGCATCGGCGGCGTGTCCATCGGCAAGGTGCCCCTGGGGCAATGGCGCTACCTGTCCGGCAAAGAGAAGTTCTGAGGCTTCTCCCGCCGCCACACATTCTGGCGCCGCTGCTTGTGCGGCGCCCACTGCTGAATATCAGGATTGCACACCATGATTCACAATGACGTACTGCGCAGCGTGCGCTACATGCTCGACATCAGCGACAAGAAAGTCATCGAGATCATCAAGCTCGGCGGCATGGACGTGGCCTTGGCCGACCTGGTGAGCTACCTCGACAAGAAAGAGGAAGACGAGGAAGGTTTCGTACGCTGCCCGGACGAAGTCATGGCGCATTTCCTCGACGGCCTGGTGATCTTCAAGCGCGGCAAGGACGAAAGCCGCCCACCGCAACCAATCGAAGTGCCGGTAACCAACAACATCATCCTGAAAAAGCTGCGCGTAGCCTTCGAGCTGAAAGAAGACGACATGCACGCGATCCTCAAGGCCGCCGAGTTCCCGGTATCCAAGCCTGAGCTGAGCGCCCTGTTCCGCAAATTCGGCCACACCAACTACCGCCCGTGCGGCGACCAGTTGCTGCGCAACTTCCTCAAGGGCCTGACCCTGCGCGTTCGCCCGCAATAAGCAGCGACGGCACTGCCTCACCTGTAGGAGCCGGCTTGCTGGCGATAGCTATCTTAGGGACGCCATCGCCAGCAAGCCGGCTCCTACAAGTATGAATCCCCATTCCGCGCAAAAATAGTGGCTCCACTGATCGGGCCTGACGACTAGGGTGTAATGACCTACAGCCCTCAGGATTCGCCATGCATCCCTATTTCTCCCTGCAAGGCCGCACCGCACTGGTGACCGGCGGCACCCGTGGTATCGGCAAAATGATCGCCAAGGCCTATGTCGAGGCTGGCGCCACCGTCTACGTATGTGCCCGCGACGTCGAAGCCTGCCGGCAAACTGCCGATGAGCTCGGTGCGTTGGGCCGCTGTCACGCGGTGGCCGCCAACCTGGCCACTGAAGAAGGCGTGCAGCAGTTGGCAACACGCCTGGGTGAGCAGATGACCCATCTCGATATCTTGGTCAACAACGCCGGCACCACTTGGGGGGCGCCATTGGAAAGCTACCCGATCAAAGGCTGGGAAAAGGTCATGCAACTGAATGTGACGTCGGTATTCAACTGCATCCAGCAATTTCTGCCACTGCTGCGCAAAGCCGGTTCCCCCGCGAACCCGGCCCGGATCATCAATATCGGTTCAGTCGCCGGGATTTCTTCCTTTGGCGAACAGGCATATGCCTACGGGCCGAGCAAAGCCGCCCTGCATCAACTCTCACGGATTCTGGCAAGGGAACTGGTGAGCCAGCACATCAACGTCAATGTGATCGCCCCGGGTCGCTTTCCGAGCAAGATGACCCAACACATCGACAGAGATGCGCAGGCATTGGCGCAGGATACGGCGCTGATTCCGATGAAGCGTTGGGGCCGGGAGGAAGAGATGGCGGCGCTGGCGATCAGCCTGGCGAGTACGGCCGGGGCGTACATGACCGGAAATATCATTCCGCTCGATGGTGGGTTCAGCCTCTGAGATCGGCGGTGCTGCCATCGCGGGCAAGCCACGCTCCCACAGGTTTTTTGGTGCTCACAAAATCTGTGGCCGGCCGGGATCCACTGTGGGAGCGAGCCTGCTCGCGAAGGGGCTGGCACAGCCACCACTGAACACAGGTCGATCGGGTTATCATGCCCGCCACCATCCCGACTCGACCCCAAACCATGACCTACAGCGTTTCCCCCATCGGCTTCGTGCGTTCCTGCTTCAAGGAGAAGTTCGCCATCCCTCGGCAGCCGCAATTGGCCCCCGCCGCGCGCGGCGTGCTCGAACTGGTGGCGCCATTCGATCAGGGTGATGCCGTGCAGGGCCTGGAACAGGTCAGCCATGTCTGGCTGTTGTTCCTGTTCCATCAGGCACTGGAAGAAAAGCCGCGCCTGAAAGTTCGTCCGCCTCGCCTGGGCGGCAACAAGTCCATGGGCGTGTTCGCCACGCGCGCGACTCACCGGCCCAATGGCATCGGCCAGTCCGTGGTCAAGCTGGACAAGGTCGAGGCCAATCGCCTGTGGATATCGGGTATCGACCTGCTCGATGGCACGCCGATCCTCGACATCAAACCCTACGTGCCTTACGCAGACATTATCGACACAGCCACCAACAGCGTCGCCAGCGCCGCGCCGCAGCTGATTGCCGTGCAATGGACGGATAGCGCCCTGCAACAGGCTCATGGGCACGCTGAACGCCTTGCAGAGCCGTTGGTTGAGTTGATCGAGCAATGCTTGGCGCAGGATCCGCGTCCGGCGTACCAGACGCCTGCCCCGGAACGCGAATATGGTGCGCAATTCTGGGACGTGGATGTGCGCTGGCATTATCCAACGCCGCAGATGATCCGCGTGCTTGAGGTCATTCCCGCATCCAACATGTAGGAGCTGCCGCAGGCTGCGATCTTCTGATCTTGAAATCGCGATAGAAGATCAAGATCAAAAGATCGCAGCCTGCGGCAGCTCCTACAGAGAACGCGTCCGGCATAAAAAAGCCCGCATTACCTGTATAGGCAATGCGGGCTTTTTTTGAGGCGGTGCTTATTTCTCGACGAACGCACGCTCGATCAGGTAATCACCCGGCTCGCGCATGCGCGGCGACACTTTCAGGCCGAAGCTGTTCAACACTTCGCTGGTCTCGTCGAGCATGCTCGGGCTGCCGCACAGCATGGCGCGGTCGTCCTGCGGGTTGATCGGTGGCAGGCCGATGTCGCTGAACAGCTTGCCGCTGCGCATCAGGTCGGTCAGGCGACCTTCGTTTTCGAATGGCTCGCGAGTCACGGTTGGGTAGTAGATCAACTTGTCACGCAATGCATCGCCAAAGAACTCGTTCTGCGGCAGGTGCTCGGTGATGAACTCGCGGTAGGCGACTTCGTTGACGTAACGTACGCCGTGGCACAGGATCACTTTTTCGAAACGCTCGTAGGTTTCCGGGTCCTGGATGACGCTCATGAACGGCGCCAGACCGGTACCGGTGCTGAGCAGGTACAAATGTTTGCCAGGCTTCAAGTCATCCAGCACCAGCGTGCCGGTGGGCTTCTTGCTGATGATGATCTCGTCGCCTTCCTTCAGATGCTGCAATTGGGAAGTCAGCGGACCATCAGGCACCTTGATGCTGAAGAACTCGAGATGCTCTTCCCAGTTCGGGCTGGCAATCGAGTAAGCGCGCATAAGCGGGCGGCCGTTGGGCTGTTGCAGGCCGATCATCACGAACTGACCGTTCTCGAAGCGCAGGCCCGGATCACGGGTGCACTTGAAGCTGAACAGAGTGTCGTTCCAGTGATGAACACTGAGGACACGCTCGTGGTTCATGTTGCTCATGTACGGGGACTCCTGGAGATTGGATCTGCGCTGGCTCATTCAGGAACAGACCTGCGGTGCGCAATTGCATCGCATTCTAATAGCGACGACAATATCTGTTAACTGGATTATTAAGATAAGGGTTATCGGTTATATCGATATGCGATTTACTCTCCGTCAACTTCAAGTGTTCGTCGCCGTCGCCCAGCAGGAAAGCGTGTCCCGTGCTGCGGGTCTGCTCAACCTCTCACAGTCGGCGGCGAGTACATCCATTACCGAACTGGAGCGCCAGTGCAGCTGCCAGCTGTTCGACCGCGCCGGCAAGCGATTGAGCCTCAACGCCCTGGGTAAACAGTTGCTGCCCCAGGCGGTTGCCTTGCTCGACCAGGCCAAGGAAATCGAAGACCTGCTCAATGGCAAGTCCGGATTTGGCTCATTGGCAGTCGGCGCGACCCTGACCATTGGCAACTATCTCGCGACCCTGCTGATCGGTGGTTTCATGCAGCGCCACCCGGAAAGCCAGGTCAAGCTGCACGTGCAGAACACTGCCAATATTGTGCAGCAGGTCGCCCACTACGAAATTGACCTGGGTCTGATCGAAGGCGATTGCAGTCACCCTGACATCGAAGTGCAAAGTTGGGTCGAAGATGAGTTGGTGGTCTTCTGCGCGCCACAGCATCCGCTGGCCCAGCGGGGCACAGCGAGCATGGAGGAACTGAGCCACGAAGCCTGGATCCTGCGTGAACAAGGCTCAGGCACACGCCTGACGTTCGATCAAGCCATGCGCCATCACCGGAGCGCGCTGAACATCCGCCTGGAACTGGAACACACCGAAGCCATCAAGCGCGCCGTAGAGTCCGGCCTGGGGATCGGCTGTATCTCGCGGCTTGCGCTACGGGACGCGTTCCGTCGCGGCAGCCTGGTAGCCGTGGAGACTCCGGACCTGGACCTGGCCCGACAGTTCTATTTCATCTGGCACAAGCAGAAATACCAGACCTCGGCGATGCGTGAATTCCTCGAACTGTGCCGCGCGTTTACCGCCGGGGTGCAGCGCAGCGACGAGATCGTCCTGCCGGCGATCGCTTAAAGCAGAATCACCGCCCAGACCAGCGCGATCATGGTCAAGGCCACCAATTGCGCGGCACTGCCCATGTCCTTGGCGTTTTTCGACAACGGGTGCAATTCAAGGGAAATGCGGTCGATGGCCGCTTCCACGGCCGAATTGAGCAGCTCGACGATCAGCGCCAACAGGCATACCGCAATCAACAACGCCTGCTCGACACGATTCACGTTCAGGAAGAACGACAGCGGGACCAGAATGACGTTGAGCAACACCAGTTGCCGAAAAGCCGCTTCGCCGGTGAATGCTGCGCGTAGGCCGTCCAGCGAGTAGCCGGAAGCATTGAGGATACGTTTCAGGCCGGTCTGGCCTTTGAAAGGTGACATAGAGTAGGACTGACCAAAAAAGGAGTGGGAAAGCTAGATTAACCAAAGTCAAAAAAACGTGAAGGCGCCAGCGCTTAATGGCTTGAAATTGACTCGAGTTGTTGCAGCAGCAACGCCGCCTGGGTGCGGGTCCGCACATTCAGTTTACGAAAAATCGCGGTGACGTGGGCCTTGATGGTCGCTTCGGAAACGCTCAGCTCGTAGGCAATCTGCTTGTTCAGCAAGCCTTCGCAGACCATGGTCAGCACCCGGAACTGTTGCGGAGTCAAGCTCGCAAGACCTTCACTGGCCGCCTTGGCCTCATCGGAAACGCTGACGGCTTCGAATGCTTGCGGTGGCCAGAAAACATCGCCATCGAGCACCGCGCGCACGGCTTTCTGGATAACACTCAGGTCGCTGGACTTGGGTATGAAACCGCTTGCACCAAATTCCCGGGACTTGACCATGATCGTCGCTTCTTCCTGGGCCGAGACCATGACCACAGGAATTTGTGGATACTGGCCGCGCAACAGCACCAACCCGGAAAAACCATACGCGCCCGGCATGTTCAGATCCAGCAGCACCAGATCCCAGTCAGCCTTTTCGCTCAGGCGAGCTTCCAGCTCGGCAATGCTCGCCACTTCCACCAAGCGGACATCCGGGCCCAGGCCCAGGGTCAGCGCTTGATGCAGGGCGGAACGAAAAAGAGGGTGGTCATCGGCAATCAGGATTTCGTATGTGGCCATTTTTCAAATGATCCTGTTTTTCATGGGATGCCCGATGCATTCGGGTATCGCCAAACAACTCGAGGTAACAGCCACGCAGCCGCACCAACGGGGCACGTTCAACGCAAAAAACGGCGTTTCAAACTCTGGCCGCACCCTAATGGGCGCCAAGCATGCCCAGCGAAACCGGGGTGGTCAAGCGACATGGCCGGTACACTTTATTGCAGCATCGGCGACAATCAGACCGTCACTGCCACTGCTGGTTGAAGATAGGCCATCAACTCGGTGTGCGCCGGGGTCGAAACATCCATTTCCAGCTGACGCTTGGCATCGAGGTAATGCTGGCTGAACACATCGAAATAAGCGTCGAGCGCCGAGGCCGCCTCTACATCGCCTGCAAGATCGAGACATAACGCCGCGACTTCCGCAGTACACAAGTGTTCGCTACGGGTGGAGCGGCGCAATTGATAGCGTGAAAGCTTCTCGGGCAACAAACTGAGGATCGGAAGCGCGTCAAAATAGGGGCTTTTACGGAAAATCTTCCTGGCTTCGGTCCACGTCGCGTCGAGCAAGATGAACAGCGGCCTCCTGCCTTGATCGACCACCACGCTATGAGTCACCCGCTCGGGCGCGACATATTCACCCGGGAACACCAGATAAGGCTGCCATTGCGGGTCGGACAGCAAGGCCAGCAACTGCTGATCGACTTCGGTCCGCGACCAGATGAAGGCATGGTTGTCACGCACCACATCGGCAATCAACCAACCGGTATTGCTGGGCTTGAACACTTCCTTGCCAGTCATGATCAGGCATACCCCGGAGCGAGTCTGAACCTGCGGACGCCAGGCGCACAGGCAGTGACTCTCGATCACGCGGCAAGCGCGGCAGCGTGTTGCCCGCCATCCACGGGCCTGAATCGGCTTGATACCTTCCTCTTCGCGCTGGTCGCGCAAACGGGCTACGGCGTTGGGGGCATGGTTCATCGCAGGCCACGCCGGCAGACAAAAGAGATCGACACGAAAAGCACTCGGCTGGGTGAAAGTGCCGGCAGTTTACCAGACCCGCTGGTGCAAACCTGTACCGTGCAGGCCTGCTCCCCTATAATTCGCCGCCACTGAACGCACAGTCATGTGATGGGTCAAACACCCATCACTGCCCCAGGAGAGTTTCATGCTGCGCCTTATCGTTCCCACCGCTGCCATTCTGCTGGCGTCGTCCTTCAACGCTCAGGCTGCGTCCTTGAGTGAGCAGAATTTGAACAGAGAGCTGCGAAACGTCGCCACACAAAGCAGCGTCGGCACGCCACGGGCGATCAATGAAGACATTCTCGATCAGGGCTACACGGTCGAAGGCAATGTGCTGATCAACCACCTGAGTGTGCAAAGCAGCCACGCCAACAAGATGCGTGCCGACCCCAAGGCCGTGTACTTCCAGCTTGGCGCCTCGGTATGCAACAACCCATCCTTCCGTAAGCTGATGGCCAAAGGGGCGGTCATGCGTTATGACTTCACCGAGGTAAAGACCAACCGCGCGGTCGGTTCTGCAAGCTACCAGGAATCGGATTGCCCGAAAGCGACCCAGAAGAAAAAGTAAGTCAGTGGGATTTTGCGCGCCGCTGCTCATCCTCGGCGCGCAATTCCGCCACCAGCGCCTGCAAATAGCGGGAACGCTGATGCGGGTCCATAAGACGCCGGCAGCACTCCTCCTCGAGACTCAAATGATTGATCTCGGCTGATGATTTCAGCAATCGATACAGTTGCGTATCGATCTCCAGAATGACCCTGGCCATGGTTTTCCGGCTCCCTGCACCTCACTCGTGATGAGCGGCAAATCCTTGAACCGCTTGTACCCTGCGCCCTGCCCTTGACGCCAAGTTGTCGTGTAATACCTGTAACTAAGTAAATCAGAGTACTGAACACTCGGGGCGGGTTCGGACGGGCGGTGAAATCACCTTGCAAATCGTCAATAACCGGTTGCCAGGAAAGACTTTGCGGCGCAATGATCAAGGCAACAATCATCGCGACGGTCTAGATTTCAGGTATCTACGTTCATTGTGTCAGGACTGGAAAGGCGCCGCCCGTTTCGTCTTGCGCTGTGCGAACGTTTCTTTCATCCAAGGGAAAAACAGAGCCGGTATGGTGACCCGACCAGGGTCAAGTGAATCGCCCAGGCATGGGCCTGGGCAAACAGCGATACATGAAGTGTCGTGGCGCCGACGCGTCAATGGTCGAAGCCGACGGCTCTGTCCAGAAGGAGAAGCTGAATGCCTTACCAACCGAATGACCTCCTAAGCCGCCATTTTGAACAAAGCGGCCATGACCTCATCAGCAAGGTCGAAGAGCAACTCAACCTGGTTTCACCCAACAGCCCGAATACCCCGATCTACCGCGACATGATCCTGACCGTGCTGCGCATGGCACAGGAAGACCACAACCGCTGGAATGCCAAGATAACCCTGCAAACCCTGCGCGAACTGGAGCACGCTTTCCGAGTGCTTGAGCAGTTCAAGGGGCGACGCAAAGTCACAGTCTTCGGCTCCGCGCGCACGCCAGTGGAACACCCCTTGTATGGTCTCGCCCGGGAACTCGGCGCCGCCCTGGCTCGCTCCGACATGATGGTCATCACGGGTGCGGGCGGCGGCATCATGGCTGCAGCCCACGAAGGTGCAGGTCTGGAACACAGCCTGGGATTCAACATCACTCTGCCCTTCGAGCAACATGCCAACCCCACCGTTCAGGGGACGACCAACCTGCTGCCCTTCCATTTTTTCTTCACACGCAAGCTGTTCTTCGTCAAGGAAGCGGATGCACTGGTGTTGTGCCCAGGCGGTTTCGGCACCCTGGACGAAGCGCTGGAAGTACTGACGTTGATCCAGACGGGCAAAAGCCCATTGGTGCCCGTAGTGCTGCTGGACGCGCCGGGCGGCAAATTCTGGCAGGGCGCACTGGACTTCATCCACCATCAACTGGAGGAGAATCGTTACATCCTGCCTACCGACATGAAGCTGGTGAAACTGGTTTACAGCGCCGAAGAAGCGGTGGAGCAGATCAACCATTTCTACAGCAATTACCACTCCAGCCGCTGGCTCAAACATCAGTTCGTGATTCGCATGAACCACAAGCTCAGTGACAGGGCACTCGAACAGATGCAGGAATTATTCGCAGACCTGTGCCTGAGCGATCGATTTCATCAACATGCCTATAACGGCGAGGAGCAGGACGAAGCACGGTTCAGCCACCTGGCGCGGCTGGCCTTCAACTTTACCGCCCGTGACCACGGCCGGCTTCGCGAGTTGGTGGATTACATCAACCTGGCGGAAAACTGGGCTCAAACCCAGCCACCGGCACAGCAGCGTACGCGAGAGCCATTAAAGGTTACGTGAGGCAAAAAAAACGGCCCGCTATCGAAATAGCGAGCCGTTTCAGTCAATCGTCCATTCCTCGGCCGCTGAACAAGCGGTTGATCATTTCCATGGAGAATCCCCGATACGCCAGGAACCTGCCTTGTTTGGCGCGCTCCCGGGCATCTATCGGTAATTGCCCGGAAAACTTGCGTCGCCAGGTGTCCTTCAATTGTTCCTGCCAGTCGATACCGCTCTCGCGCAGAGCGAGCTCGATATCACTACGCTGCAGGCCACGCTGACTTAACTCTTCACGAATGCGTAAAGGGCCATAGCCGCTGCGGGCACGATAGGAAACGAAGCTTTCAAGGTAGCGGGATTCGGACAACAAGCCCTCTTCCGTCAATCGGTCGAGTGCTGTTTCAATCATTTCGGGGAGAGCCCCGCGCTGACGCAGTTTACGCGTCAGCTCGACTCGACCATGCTCGCGTCGCGCGAGCAGGTCCATTGCGGTTCGCCGCACCGCGACGAGGGTATCGAGTACAGCGGTCATCGGATCAATCAGATATCAGCATCAGCCAGATCGTCTTCGGTCTCTTTGACCGCAGAAGCCTTGGCATCCGCTACCGAAGCCGGAGACAGCAGTTTGTCACGCAGTTGCTTCTCAAGCGTTGCGGCAATATCCGGGTTATCCGCCAGGTACTTGGCCGAGTTGGCTTTACCCTGACCGATCTTGGTGCCGTTATAGGCATACCAGGCACCGGACTTCTCGACGAAACCGTGCAGAACACCCAGGTCGATCATCTCGCCGTTGAGGTAGATGCCCTTGCCATAAAGAATCTGGAACTCGGCCTGACGGAACGGCGAGGCCACCTTGTTCTTCACAACCTTGACGCGGGTCTCGCTACCGACGACTTCATCACCTTCTTTCACCGCACCTGTGCGGCGGATATCCAGGCGAACCGACGCGTAGAACTTCAGCGCGTTACCACCGGTAGTGGTTTCCGGGCTGCCGAACATCACACCGATTTTCATGCGGATCTGGTTGATGAAGATCACCAGGCAGTTGGCGTTCTTGATGTTACCGGTGATTTTACGCAGCGCCTGGGACATCAGGCGGGCTTGCAGGCCCACGTGCATGTCACCCATTTCGCCTTCGATTTCAGCTTTCGGCACCAGCGCTGCCACGGAGTCGACGATGATCACGTCGACCGCATTGGAACGCACCAGCATGTCGGTGATTTCCAGGGCTTGCTCACCGGTATCAGGCTGGGACACCAGCAGGTCGTCGACGTTGACGCCCAGCTTGCCGGCGTACTCAGGGTCCAGGGCGTGTTCGGCATCGACGAACGCGCAGGTCGCGCCGGCTTTCTGAGCCTGGGCGATCACGGACAATGTCAGTGTGGTTTTACCGGAAGATTCAGGACCGTAGATTTCAACAATGCGGCCTTTTGGCAGACCGCCAATGCCCAAAGCGATGTCCAGACCCAGAGAGCCAGTGGAGATGGCCGGGATCGCCTGACGGTCCTGATCGCCCATACGCATTACGGCACCCTTGCCGAATTGACGTTCGATCTGACCCAGGGCCGCAGCCAAGGCTTTCTTCTTGTTGTCGTCCATTAAAGTCCTCACGTAATCAATAAGGCCTGACGGCCAACACCTGTATAAGTAGACAGTATTATTCCACAGCGTGTGCGGATCGCCTACCCCTGATTTGAGATTTCTCCCGCGGTATGGCGCAGCAGCCCCTCTAGCGCGGCCTTCACCGTTTGTCGGCGGACCTCGTCGCGGTTGCCGGCAAAATGCTGCACCTCGCTGAACACCTGGTCGTCGACGCCCCACGCCAGCCACACGGTGCCCACCGGCTTACTGGGCGAACCGCCGTCCGGCCCTGCGACACCACTGACCGCCACGGCAAAACGCGCGCGGCTTTTTTCCTGTGCGCCACGCACCATGGCCTCGACCACTTCGCGACTGACTGCGCCCACGGTTGAAAACAGTTCGGCCGGGACATTCAGTTGCAAGGTCTTCTGTCGATTGGAATAGGTGACATAACCGGCCTCGAACCATGCCGAGCTACCCGGAATTCGGGTAATCGCCTCGCTGATACCGCCGCCCGTACAGGATTCGGCGGCCGTGACATGGGCATTGAGAACCTGCAGGCGCCTGCCGAGTTCAGCGGCCAGCTGTGTGATTTCTTTCACGGTCATCTCCTGATCGAACGGAATGAGGCTTAACGTACACGAGCGAATGGTGCTTGCAAGTTACAGGGACGAGCCGCCCCGACACACATCTCACGGACTTGCAGGTGGGAGCAACACCGTCTTTGCCTGCTTCCAAAGCAGCAATCGTTCCTGCAGCCCGTTCAAACCGCCATTGATACGTCGAGTAATACTGTTGAACTCTTCGACGTCGGCCAGTTCATTAAGGCCGTTTCGCTCCCAGAACCAGGCCGCGGATTCAGCAGCCCATTGTGGCAGCTCCAACAGTTCGGGTTGCTGCAACAAACGCTCATCACCAAAAAGTGCCCGACTGCACTGCAGATAATTACTGCGACCGGTGATCTGGATCAGCCCACGACCCCGATAGCGTTGACCGTCGCCGTCGGCTTCAGGGGAGTTGCCCAAGCGCATGGCCAGGTCCCCGGTATCGTATTTTTCGAAATACTTCTCGCCGCCCAACTCTCGCACATATTGCAGTTGCCCCGACTCGTGGCCGATTTGCGCCAGGAAGGCGGCGATACGCCCGGGAGAATTGATGTTACGACGTGCCATGGCGTTATTAAGGGCAAGCAAGAACAGACCCGACCGAGTGCGGGCACCTGGAAAAATCATGAGTAACTGCTGCTCAGTGAGGCGCATCGCTCGTTCCTTTGATTGATGCATGAAATTCGCAAGATGGCGCCGGGAGAAATACGCCGGCAGCGTATTGAACGCCGCATCCCGAACGCCAGACTACACACCTCTCCCACGCAAGCCCCGCCGGTAATTGTTGCACCGTTTGTGTTGCCAGCGCAGCACGCAGAGCGCCACCCATTCACTATGGGTCGGGGCGAGAATCGCGCGGCGGTGCATCATCGATACCGATACGCCTGGCCACCCAGCGCCCGTACAATCCTACGGCCATGTCAGCCCCGGCTATCGCGGTGAGACAACCGAAGGCGCCGGCGGCCCAGATCGACATCCCGGCGGCGTACAGCAACATCATCGCCGAGACGCCGCATACCATGCACGCTCCGGAACGCAAGGCCAGGCGTCGCAGCAATGACCAGCCACGGGCGCCCTCCTTGTCGGCGCGCCACATTTCCCCGGACACCCCACTGACCACTGCAAGCGCGACGACGAGCCAGATAGGCAGGTCCAGCAACAGTTGCTGCTCGTTTGTCATGTCGGGCCTCCAGGGTGCCTGGCTTGCGATGCTAGCGGTTAAACGCAAGATTATGCATGTACGCATATACAGTCAATGCATTAATGCATTTATTTGCCGTGAAGATAGTCAGCTTCGTACGGGCGAAGAGCGATAACGCCGTATTGTAGGTACACACCGGTATCTGGCTCGCCAGCAAGCCTGGCTCCCGCGAGGCGGCAAACCGAAGGTCAACGAGCGTACATGCCCCACCAGAACACATGACCCAGGATCAGGATCTGTTCCTCCTGCATTTCCAGGAAGGTGTAGTCCTCGTCAGGATGCTCATCGCGGTTGAAGCTACGCAGGCGAATCCCTGTCGGCAGCCGATACAGCTGTTTCACTCGCAACTGGCCGTTATGATTGATGGCATAGAGATCGCCATCGACGATATCGCCAATCCCACACTTGCCGGCGTTGACGCCCACCGTGGCACCGTCGCGCAACACCGGCAGCATGCTGTTGCCGCGCACCGTCACGCATTTGGCCTGGTCGAACTGCACGCCGTTATGGCGCAAGCTACGCTTGCCGAAGCGCAGGCTGGCGCGCTCGCTCTCTTCGATGACGAATCTTCCTGATCCTGCAGCCAATTCAACCTCGCGAAGAAAGGGTACCGAGACCTCGTCATCATCAATAGGGGTATCGTCGTCCCACAGACTGATGTCGGTGAGTTGCGAGTGCGCGGCTTCACGCCGGGTACCCAACGCCTGCGCGATGAGCACCCGACCACGCAATTGATCGGTACTGACGGCGAAGTATTCGGCGATCTTCGAAATGTGTTTATCCGAAGGGTCGACAATCTTCCCGCCGAGGATGCGCGAAAGTGTGGATTGAGGCACGCCGGTGCGACGGTGAAGCTCCGTGGGGGAGATACCGTGCTGATCGAGCAGCGCTCTTAAAACGGTCGAAACGTTGCGTTTTTGCATAATGCGCATAATGCTCGAAGTTTTTTGCCACGACAAATGCTTAATTGCATAACCGATGCATGATTGATCTAGAAAGAGGTCACCCGGCCGTGATGCCTGCGTCGACCAGACTGCCCATGGTAACCTTGCGCCCATCGCGGAAAAGCCGTGCCCATGCCCGCTTTTGCCCCACACCTTTTGAATGAGTTTTCCTGGCAATCCGATGAATAAAGCCCTCTCCGACCTGTCCTCGCACACGCCGATGATGCAGCAATACTGGCGGCTGAAGAACCAGCACCCTGACCAGCTTATGTTTTACCGCATGGGCGACTTCTACGAGATCTTCTATGAAGACGCGAAGAAGGCCGCCAAGCTCCTCGACATCACCCTGACCGCTCGCGGGCAGTCAGCCGGGCAGGCGATTCCGATGTGCGGCATCCCTTACCATGCGGCGGAAGGTTACCTGGCGAAACTGGTGAAGCTCGGCGAGTCCGTAGTGATCTGCGAGCAGGTCGGTGACCCGGCCACCAGCAAAGGCCCGGTGGATCGCCAGGTAGTACGCATCATTACCCCGGGCACGGTGAGCGACGAAGCGCTGCTCGATGAGCGCCGGGACAACCTGATCGCCGCCGTCCTGGGCGACGAGCGCCTGTTCGGCCTGGCGGTGCTGGATATCACCAGCGGCAACTTCAGCGTGCTGGAAATCAAGGGCTGGGAAAACCTGCTGGCGGAACTGGAGCGCGTCAATCCAGTGGAATTGCTGATCCCGGATGACTGGCCCAAGGATCTGCCTGCCGAGAAACGTCGTGGCGTTCGTCGCCGTGCGCCGTGGGATTTCGAGCGTGATTCGGCTTTCAAGAGTCTTTGCCAGCAATTCTCGACCCAGGACCTCAAGGGTTTCGGTTGTGAAAACCTGACCCTGGCCATCGGCGCCGCCGGTTGCCTGCTGGCCTACGCGAAAGAAACCCAGCGCACCGCCCTGCCGCACTTGCGCAGCCTGCGCCACGAACGCCTGGACGATACCGTAGTGCTGGATGGGGCGAGTCGCCGCAACCTGGAACTGGACACCAACCTGGCCGGCGGTCGTGACAACACCCTGCAGTCGGTGGTCGATCGTTGCCAGACCGCCATGGGTAGCCGCCTGCTGACTCGCTGGCTGAACCGCCCGCTGCGTGACCTGAGCGTGTTGCTGGCGCGCCAGACCTCGATCACCTGCCTGCTTGACGGCTATCGTTTCGAAAAGCTGCAGCCGCAGCTCAAGGAAATCGGCGACATCGAGCGCATTCTCGCCCGGATTGGCCTGCGCAATGCCCGTCCGCGGGACCTCGCGCGCCTGCGTGATGCCCTCGGCGCGCTGCCGCAACTGCAAGTGGCGATGACCGAACTTGAAGCGCCGCACCTCAACCAACTGGCGATCACCACCAGCACTTACCCGGAACTGGCGGCCTTGCTGGAAAAAGCCATCATCGACAACCCGCCCGCGGTAATCCGTGACGGCGGGGTGTTGAAAACCGGTTACGACAGCGAACTCGATGAACTGCAATCGCTCAGCGAAAACGCCGGGCAATTCCTGATCGACCTCGAAGCCCGCGAAAAAGCCCGCACCGGCCTGTCTCACCTGAAAGTCGGCTACAACCGCATCCACGGCTATTTCATCGAACTGCCGAGCAAGCAGGCCGAGTCCGCACCCGCCGACTATATTCGCCGCCAGACCCTCAAAGGCGCCGAGCGCTTTATTACGCCGGAACTGAAGGCCTTCGAAGACAAGGCTCTGTCTGCCAAGAGCCGTGCCCTGGCGCGGGAAAAGATGCTCTACGAAGCGCTGCTCGAAGACCTGATCGCCCAGCTGCCACCGCTGCAGGATACTGCGGCTGCACTGGCTGAGCTGGACGTGCTGAGCAACCTGGCCGAGCGCGCGCTGAACCTGGATCTCAACTGCCCACGTTTCGTCAGCGAGCCGTGCATGCGGATCACCCAGGGTCGTCACCCTGTGGTGGAACAAGTATTGACCACGCCTTTCGTGGCCAACGACCTGAGCCTCGACGACAACACCCGCATGCTGGTGATCACCGGCCCGAACATGGGCGGTAAATCCACCTATATGCGGCAGACGGCGCTGATCGTGCTGCTGGCGCATATTGGCAGTTTCGTCCCGGCAGCCAGCTGCGAGCTGTCCCTGGTCGACCGCATTTTCACTCGGATCGGCTCCAGCGATGACTTGGCCGGCGGCCGCTCGACCTTCATGGTCGAAATGAGCGAAACCGCGAACATCCTGCACAACGCCACCGAACGCAGCCTGGTGCTGATGGACGAAGTCGGCCGCGGCACCAGCACCTTCGACGGCCTGTCGCTGGCGTGGGCGGCAGCGGAACGCCTGGCGCACCTGCGGGCCTACACGTTGTTCGCCACCCACTACTTTGAGTTGACGGTATTGCCGGAAGCCCAGCCATTGGTGGCCAACGTGCACCTCAATGCCACGGAGCACAACGAACGCATCGTGTTCCTGCACCATGTACTGCCAGGGCCGGCCAGCCAGAGCTATGGCCTGGCAGTCGCGCAGCTGGCTGGTGTTCCGAACGAAGTGATCGTACGTGCCCGTGAGCACTTGAGCCGGCTCGAAGACACCGCCCTGCCCCACGAGGCGCCTGCGCCAGCCAAAGGCAAACCGGCCACGCCGCAGCAGAGCGACATGTTCGCGAGCCTGCCGCATCCGGTGCTGGATGAACTGGCCAAACTTGATCTGGACAACATGACGCCACGTCGCGCACTCGAAATGCTCTATACACTAAAGACACGGGTCTAACGCATAGGCTTGCAAGCTGTTAGAATCTCGCGCGGTTTGGGATGCTGCGGGCTATTAGCCTGGCTTGCAGACTATCGCTCCCAAACCTTGCGACCCCTACGTGAAGGGGCGCTGCGAGCCGCGCCTGAGGAGAAAATTAGAAATGACCTTCGTCGTCACCGACAACTGCATCAAGTGCAAGTACACCGACTGCGTAGAAGTCTGTCCGGTGGACTGCTTTTACGAAGGCCCGAATTTCCTGGTGATTCACCCGGATGAGTGCATCGACTGCGCACTGTGCGAACCTGAATGCCCTGCAGTGGCCATCTTCTCCGAAGATGAAGTCCCTGCCGGCATGGAAAACTTTATCGCGCTGAACCTCGAATTAGCCGAGGTCTGGCCGAACGTTACCGAACGCAAGGATCCGTTGCCCGATGCCGCTGATTGGGATGGCAAGCCAGGCAAGATCGAATACCTCGAACGCTGATTATCCCCGCGTTCCTGAAAAAGGCCCCACAAGGGCCTTTTTTTTGATCAAAAGATCGCAGCCTTCGGCAGCTCCTACAGGTGCAGGCAAAAAAAAGGGGCGGTATGACCCGCCCACATTTTTCCCTATTCCCTGTGTTCCTTTTCATCATCCTGATGAATCGCTTCCTGCGATGTCCTTTCCCCTCATCCTTGAAGGGCGTGTCTATCCGTTGACACAACACCGATACTAGAGTTTTTACCGTCAAGAGCAATCACCCGATCAGGCCCGGATGGCTTGTCACATCCCGTTCATGTTCGAAAACCTGCTTGTTTATCAGTAGGATAAAAAAGACCTGCGAAAAATATGGTCGACTGCCAACCTGTAAAAATAGTGAACACTTACGTAAAGAGTAAGCGAAGACTTACACCCTGACGCTACAAAGCCGCGCTCGCGTCCCCGAGATCAAAACCGGAAATATAGATAGCAAAAAGCCCCGAACCAGTCGGGGCTTCCTGTTATTCAGCCAACGAACGGTTTATTGAAATAGCGACTCGCTCGATAGCCCGTTTTTCTCCAGGATCTCCCGCAGACGCTTCAGACCTTCTACCTGAATCTGTCTGACCCGCTCACGGGTCAGGCCAATTTCCAGGCCCACATCTTCAAGGGTGCTGCTCTCGTGACCGCGCAGGCCGAAGCGGCGTACAACCACCTCGCGCTGCTTGTCGGTCAACTCCGAGAGCCACTGGTCGATGCTTTGAGACAGGTCGTCATCCTGCAGCAGCTCGCATGGATCGGTTGGGCGATCGTCGGTAAGGGTGTCCAACAGGGTTTTATCCGAATCCGGACCCAGCGAGACGTCGACCGAAGAAACCCGCTCGTTGAGGCCCAGCATGCGCTTGACCTCCGCTACCGGTTTTTCCAGCAGGTTGGCGATCTCTTCGGGTGAGGGTTCATGATCGAGTTTTTGCGTCAGCTCCCGTGCAGCCCGCAGGTACACGTTGAGCTCCTTGACCACATGGATCGGCAACCGGATGGTCCGGGTCTGATTCATGATCGCGCGCTCGATGGTTTGACGAATCCACCAGGTTGCGTAGGTCGAGAAGCGGAAACCGCGCTCAGGGTCGAATTTCTCCACCGCCCTGATCAATCCGAGGTTGCCCTCTTCGATCAGATCGAGCAGCGAAAGGCCCCGATTGACGTAGCGTCGGGCGATTTTCACCACCAGCCGCAGGTTACTTTCGATCATGCGTTTGCGCCCGGCCGGATCACCACTTTGCGACAAGCGCGCAAAATGCACTTCTTCTTCGGGGGACAGTAGAGGGGAAAAGCCGATTTCATTGAGGTACAGCTGCGTGGCATCGAGTGCCCGCGTGTAATCGATGTACTTGTGTTGCTTCAATGTCGCGGAGTGTTTGGATTTGGCACGAACGGAAGGTGGAGCCGCCCCTTCATCATTCGACATCGAATCCGTGCCGACGTCGGCCTCCATCAGGAGAACCTCATCGTCGATGTCAAACTCCGGCACTTCTTTACTGAGAGCCATTGTTATAGTCCTTTGGTGAGTTCGACCTCAAGCTCAAGCGGCGCCTTTATCCCTGGCAACGCTGGAGCCTGTCCCCTCTACGTGACGGAACAGGCTGGAAAGCGATCAACGCCGCGGCAGGAATTGCAGCGGATCTACAGGTTTACCTTGGCGGCGAATCTCAAAATGCAGTTTCACCCGGTCTGTACCCGTTGACCCCATTTCGGCAATTGTCTGTCCGACCTTGACCTGCTGCCCCTCCCGAACCAACAGCCTGCGGTTATGTCCGTAGGCACTGACGTAGGTTTCACTGTGCTTGATGATGACTAATTCGCCGTAGCCCCTTAAGCCACTCCCGGCGTATACCACCGTCCCATCAGACGCAGCTAAAACAGGCTGTCCCAAATCCCCTGCGATATCAATTCCTTTATTCAAACTACCGTTTGAGGAGAATTTGCCGATTAAAATGCCATTAGATGGCCACCCCCAGCCGGTCGGGGCTGGACCCGGTGGAGGCAGTGGAGCGGGTGCCGGCTTGTTGGCGACGGACGGTACAGCCGCCGGCGTGGTCGTGGTCGTACCGTCCGCAGAGCGACGGATGACCGTGGTTTTACTTGAGGATGAAGGCGAGGAACTGGAGGAACTGACCACGGTTGTCGGCGTTGAACCGCTGCGACCATCGAAGCGAATCGTCTGACCCGGATGGATGGTGTACGGCGGCGCTATGTTGTTGCGCGCCGCCAGTGCCTTGTAGTCCCAGCCGTAGCGAAAGGCGATGGAAAACAGCGTGTCCTTGGGGCGAACGACGTACTGCCCGGTGGTCACGGCCGGACGCTGGGCGGCGGCATTGTTGCGGTCGACAACGCGTACGTCGCTGGATTTGTTACTGGAGCAACCGACCAGCAAGGTGCTCATGACAAGGCCAGTCACCAGGCGCTGAAAGCTCGTTGTACCCATACGCTGCGCTATGACTGTGAGACTCACCCGCCGCTCCCTTTGTGGTGGCTGAAAATGTGGTTTGCCGTGTTCCGGCACGAAGTGTCGCAAGTATAACGGGCCGTGCCGGCTTTACCCTTAATGAAGCGAAATGGCTTGGCGCACACGTTTGCTGTCCGCCGAAACAACCCGTTTAACCAATCGACCCCGCTGTAAGACAGAGGCAATTGAAGAGAATTCAGCGCGTTTAAATAAATGCTCAGGCCAGTGGACCATTGAGTAACGGGACGAAGCGTACCGACCCCAGGACACGCCTGGAAAAGCCATGTTCTTCCCGGATGATCAGCATCAATTGTTGCACCTCACCGGACCCCACCGGGATCACCAGGCGCCCACCCGGGGCCAGTTGATCGAGCAGCGCCTGAGGAACGTCTGTTGCCACCGCCGTAACGATAATGCCGTTGTAGGGCGCCAGTGCCGGCCAGCCCTCCCAGCCATCGCCCCAGCGAAATACCACGTTACGCAAGTTCAGCTCGACCAGGCGTTCCTTGGCCCGGTCTTGCAGCACCTTGATACGTTCCACGGAAAAGACCCGTTCGACCAGTTGCGACAGCACCGCCGTCTGATACCCCGACCCCGTACCGATTTCCATGACCTTGTCCAATGGCCCGGCTTCGAGCAGCAACTCGCTCATGCGAGCCACCATGTAGGGCTGGGAGATGGTCTGGTTATGGCCGATGGGTAGCGCCGTGTCTTCGTAGGCTCGGTGTGCCAGAGCCTCGTCGACGAACAGGTGACGCGGTGTACGCCGAATGACTTCCAACACCTTGGCGTTGCAAATCCCCTCCTCGTACAGGCGCTGGATCAGGCGCTCGCGGGTCCGTTGCGAGGTCATGCCGATGCCGCGACGCATCATGTCGTCTTGTCCCCGCGTCATGGTCGCAGGCCCTCCAACCAGCCGTCGAGGCTCCTGAAGGCATCATTGAAGGTGCGATCAAGCTGCAAAGGGGTGATGGAAACATAGCCTTGCATCACGGCATGGAAATCGGTGCCGGGTCCGCCATCCTCAGCGTCCCCCGCCGCAGCGATCCAGTACCCGGACTTGCCTCGCGGGTCGACCACCTTCATCGGCGCTGCCGCGCGGGCGCGATGCCCGAGGCGGGTCAACTGGATACCGCGGATGTGCTCCAGCGGCAAATTGGGAATGTTCACGTTCAGTACCGTACGCGGTGGCAGTTCGAGATCCGCATGGGCCTCGACCAGTTTGCGCGCAAAGTAGGCCGCCGTGGCCAGGTTGTCGACCTGTCGCGAGACCAGCGAAAAGGCAAACGCAGGCCGCGTCAGGAATCGTCCTTCGAGCGCCGCCGCTACCGTACCCGAGTAGAGCACGTCGTCCCCCAGGTTGGCGCCCAGGTTGATGCCGGACACCACCATGTCCGCTTCACGCTCCAACAAGCCGTTGAGGCCCAGGTGCACGCAATCGGTCGGCGTGCCATTGACGCTGATAAAGCCGTTGGCCAGCGTGTGCGGATGTAACGGACGGTCCAGCGTGAGCGAACTGCTCGCACCGCTTTTGTCCTGGTCCGGGGCAATCACCACGCACTCGGTGTAATCCGCCAGCGCAGCATGAAGCGCGGCGAGTCCGGGTGCAAATACCCCGTCGTCGTTAGAAATCAGAATACGCATGGGCTGTCCGTCTGCCCCACCGGCACCAGATCGACAAGCTCGCGCACCAATACGGTGGCGAAGCATCCGGCCGGCAGGACGAATTCCAGTTGCAGAATGTCAGGCGAGGGATAATGCCACGTCAACCCGGCAATGGGCAGCCGCAGGATGCGACGTTCATGGCTCATTCCGGCGTTGACCAACCAATCGCGAAGTTCCACTTCGCGCGCGGCTATCGCCTGCTCCAGTTCATGGACAGCGCCCATGGCCGGCGAGTCACCTTCGCCCCACTGTGGACCGGTCGGGTGCAGATCGAGAATCGCCAGTCGCGGATCACTGCATTCAGCTTCGCCGGCCGCAAAGAAGCTGCGGCTGTCGGTGAATGCCAACAGATCGCCGACCTGCGCGTGCTGCCAGGTGCCGTCGGCGACACGCGCCGCCAACACCTGGTTGAACAGAAAACTGCGAGCCGTGGAAAGCAGGCGCGAACGCACGTTGCGCTGCTCTGGCAAGGCCTTGCGCGCAGCCCAGGCACGGGCGTCGACCACGTTGCCGCCGTCATGCCCGAAGCGCTGGGCGCCGAAATAATTGGGGATGCCTTGCTTGGCAATCAGTTGCAGTCGCTCTTCGATGGCAGCCTTGTCTCCAGCGAACTGTGTCAGGCGCAAGGTGAAGCCGTTGGCCGAGTGGGCACCGCGTTGCAGCTTGCGTTTATGCCGGCTGGTCTTGAGGATTCTAAGCGTGTCGTTTTCTGCCGCGGACAGATCCGGATCGGCTTTGCCCGGCAGTTGTACGCTGAACCACTGGCGCGTCAGCGCCTGGCGATCCTTGAGCCCGGCGTAGCTGACAGTGCGCAATGACACTCCGGCTGCCTTGGCGATTCGACGTGCCGCCTCTTCAGTATTCAGGCCGCGTTTTTCCACCCAGATCCACAGGTGTTCGCCATCACCGCTCAAGGGAATATCAAGGACTTCATCGACCTGGAAATCTTCCGCGATGGCTTTCAGTACGGCGCTGCCGAGCGGTTCCCCATAGGCCCGCGGGCCGAGTAATTGCAGTTCGTTCATGCGCGCAGCAACAAGGCAACGGAATGCACGGCAATGCCCTCTTCGCGACCGACAAAGCCGAGCTTCTCGGTGGTGGTAGCTTTCACATTCACTTGATCCAACTCAACTTGAAGATCCGCAGCAATCAGCGCGCGCATCGATTCGATATGTGGGGCCATTTTCGGCGCCTGGGCAACGATGGTGTTATCGACGTTACCGACCTTCCAGCCTTTGGCGTGGATCAATGCGACGACATGACGCAACAGCGCTCGGCTGTCGGCGCCTTTGAATTGCGGGTCGGTGTCCGGGAAATGCTTGCCGATGTCACCCAGCGCGGCAGCGCCGAGCAAGGCATCGCTCAAGGCGTGCAGCAGGACGTCACCGTCGGAGTGAGCGAGCAGCCCGAAGCCGTGTGCAATGCGCACGCCGCCCAGAGTGATGAAATCGCCTTCAGCGAAACGGTGCACATCATAGCCGTGGCCAATACGCATAAAAAAACGCCCCGAATTTTGTCAGGGCGTGATTCTACCTGCATTAGGCACCTAGAGCATGCGCGTGATGCCGCAAGTGTTCATCGATGAAACTGGCGATGAAGAAATAGCTGTGGTCATAGCCCGGTTGCAGGCGCAACGTCAGCGGGTGACCGGCCAGTTTGGCCGCCTGTTGCAAGGCTTCAGGCTTCAGTTGATTGGCGAGGAAATCGTCGCGATCGCCTTGGTCAACCAACAGCGGCAGCTTTTCATCGGCCTCGGCGATTAATGCACAGGCATCCCATTCACGCCATTTCGAACGGTCTTCTCCCAGATAGCGGGAAAAGGCTTTCTGTCCCCACGGGCAATCCATTGGATTGTTGATTGGCGAGAACGCCGATACCGACAGATAACGCCCCGGATTGCGCAAGGCACAGACCAGCGCACCGTGGCCACCCATGGAGTGACCGCTGATGCCGCGCTTGTCCGACGCCGGGAAATGCGCTTCGACCAAGGCCGGCAACTCCTGCACGACATAGTCATGCATCCGGTAGTGGCGCGACCAGGGTTCCTGGGTGGCGTTCAGATAAAACCCGGCGCCAAGGCCGAAGTCCCAGGCACCGTCCGGATCGCCCGGCACGTCGGAACCTCGGGGGCTGGTGTCTGGCGCGACGATGATCAGCCCAAGCTCGGCGGCCATGCGCATGGCGCCAGCCTTCTGCATGAAGTTCTCGTCGGTGCAGGTCAGGCCGGACAACCAGTACAGCACCGGCAGCTTGCCGCCCTGCTCCGCTTGCGGCGGCAGGTACACGGCAAACACCATGTCGCAACCGAGCGTTTCCGAGCGATGGCGATAACGCTTGTGCCAACCACCGAAGCTTTTCTGGCAGGAGATATTTTCCAGGCTCATGACTGACCTCAGAAATGAATGACGGAACGGATGCTCTTGCCTTCATGCATCAGGTCAAACGCCTTGTTGATATCTTCCAGGCCCATGGTGTGGGTGATGAAGGTATCCAGCGGGATTTCACCGGTCTCGGCCATTTCCACGTAGCTTGGCAATTCAGTACGGCCGCGCACGCCGCCGAACGCCGAACCGCGCCAGACGCGACCGGTGACCAGCTGGAACGGACGGGTGGAAATTTCCTGGCCAGCACCGGCTACACCGATGATTACCGACTCGCCCCAACCCTTGTGGCAGCACTCGAGGGCGGCACGCATCAGTTGCACGTTGCCGATGCACTCGAAGGAGAAGTCGACGCCGCCATCGGTCATGTCGACGATGACTTCCTGGATTGGACGGTCGAAATCTTTCGGGTTTACACAGTCGGTTGCACCCAGCTGCTTGGCGATCTCGAATTTGGCCGGGTTGATGTCGATGGCGATGATCCGACCGGCCTTGGCTTTTACCGCGCCGATGATGGCCGAAAGCCCGATGCCGCCAAGGCCGAAAATGGCCACGGTATCACCGGGTTTCACCTTGGCGGTATTGAGCACCGCACCGATGCCGGTGGTGACACCGCAGCCCAGCAGGCAGACTTTCTCCAGTGGCGCTTCCTTGGCGATTTTCGCCACGGAAATTTCCGGCAGCACGGTGTATTCGGAGAAAGTCGAAGTCCCCATGTAGTGGAAAATCGGCTGCCCGTTGTAGGAAAAACGAGTTGTGCCATCCGGCATCAGGCCTTTGCCCTGGGTTGCGCGAATCGCCTGGCAAAGGTTGGTCTTGCCCGACAGGCAGAATTTGCACTGACGGCATTCCGGGGTATACAGCGGGATCACATGATCGCCCACCGCCACCGAGGTCACGCCTTCGCCGATGGCTTCGACGATCGCCCCACCTTCGTGACCGAGGATCGACGGGAAAATGCCTTCCGGGTCGGCGCCCGAGAGGGTGTAGGCATCGGTATGGCAGACACCGGAAGCCACCACACGCAACAACACTTCACCGGGCTTGGGCATGGCGACATCGACTTCAACGATCTCGAGGGGTTTCTTGGCCTCGAAGGCAACAGCAGCGCGCGACTTGATCATGGTGATTCTCCAGCGAATAAAACGAGACAGGAAGTGTAATGCACGGCCATACAGTGAATAATCCGGGCAAAAGCAAAACATTATTGCCACACAGGGATAATCATTGAATGCCTGACAGTCGCTGGGAAGGTATAGACGAATTCGTTGCCGTCGCTGAATGCAGCCAGTTCACCGCCGCCGCTGAACGCCTGGGTGTTTCTTCATCCCATATCAGTCGACAGATTGTACGCCTGGAAGAGCGCCTGCAAACCCGTCTTCTCTATCGCAGTACTCGCCGTGTCACGCTGACCGAGGCCGGGCATACCTTCCTGCAGCATTGTCAGCGTTTGCAGGATGGCCGCGAGGAAGCGTTGCGAGCGGTGGGCGACCTGACCAGCGAACCCAAGGGCATGCTGCGCATGACCTGTGCCGTGGCTTACGGCGAACGCTTCATCGTGCCGCTGGTGACCCGTTTCATGGGGCTGTATCCACAACTGCGGATCGACATCGAACTGAGCAATCGCCAACTCGACCTGGTGCATGAAGGCCTGGACCTGGCGATCCGACTGGGGCGCTTGCAGGACTCGCGACTGGTCGCCACCCGCCTCGCTCCGCGGCGCATGTTCCTCTGCGCGTCCCCTTCCTACCTGGAACGTTATGGTCGGCCCCACAGCTTGTCGGAATTGAGCCGGCACAATTGTCTGGTGGGCAGTTCGGACCTCTGGCAGCTGGAAGAGAACGGTCGGGAGTTTTCCCAGCGAGTCCAGGGAAACTGGCGCTGCAACAGTGGGCAAGCGGTGCTGGATGCGGCGCTGCAGGGCGTGGGGTTGTGTCAGTTGCCGGATTATTACGTGCTGGAGCATCTGAAAAGCGGCGCGTTGGTTTCGCTGCTGGAGGCGCATCAACCACCGAACACGGCCGTTTGGGCGCTGTATCCGCAACAGCGGCATTTATCGCCGAAGGTGCGCAAGCTGGTGGATTACTTGAAGGAGGGGTTGGCCGAGAGGCCGGAGTATCGAACCTAAGATCAAAAGATCGCAGCCTGCGGCAGCTCCTACATTGAATGCGGTCTACTGTAGGAGCAGCCGCAGGCTGCGATCTTTTAGCGGCGGTTGGCCCAACGTTGTCTCAACCACTCGAGGTCTTCAGGACGAGTAACCTTGAGATTGTCCGACCGCCCTTCAATCAAGCGCGGTGCCAACCCCGCCCACTCCATGGCGGAAGCTTCATCGGTTATCACGGCATCAGCCACCAGGCTGTCCGCCAATGCCCGATGCAATGCTCCAAGGCGAAACATCTGCGGCGTATAGGCCTGCCAGATCACACTGCGGTCCACGGTTTCGACCACACGACCGTGCTTGTCGACCCGCTTGAGCGTATCGCGCGCCGGAACCGCCAGCAGTCCACCGACAGGATCATCCGCCAGTTCCGCCAGCAGCTTGTCCAGATCGTTACGGCTGAGGTTTGGCCGTGCCGCATCGTGAACCAACACCCAATCCTCATCATCGGCACCTTGGGCATGCAAATGCAGCAACGCATTGAGCACCGACCCGGAACGCTCGGCGCCACCCTCGACCCGTGTTATACGCGGATCGCCGGCAAGCGTCAGGTTCGGCCAATAAGGATCATCAACAGCAAGACTGACCACCAGGCCCTTGAGGCCAGGATGATCGAGGAAACAGCCGAGGCTGTGTTCGAGAATAGTGCGCCCGCCCAGTTGCAAGTATTGCTTGGGACGGTCCGCGGCCATACGGGCACCGACGCCCGCGGCAGGAATCACGGCCCAGAAGGCCGGCAGAGACAGGTTCATTGGGCCAACTGGTAAAGGGTTTCACCGTCCTTGACCATGCCCAACTCATGGCGAGCCCGCTCTTCAACGGTCTCCATGCCCTTTTTCAACTCACTGACTTCCGCGTCCATCACCCGATTACGTTCCAGCAATGTCTGGTTCTCGGCCTGCTGATCCGCAATCTGCTGGGTCAGCTCAGCCACTTGCGCCAGACTGCCATTACCCACCCAAAGGCGGTATTGCAGGCCAGCCAGCAACAGGAGCAAGACGAGAAACAACCAATTGGGACTGCGCATCGAATATCAGGTATCCAGTGAAAAAAGACAGCCATACCAAAACATGAAGCTACTGATAGCACGAAGCCTGGAAAAACCCAGGCTTGTGCTTTCAAGGCATCAGATTAGTGGCAAAAGCGTCGCTGTTGCGATTTTTCCGACACAATCCGGTGTCTTTTTTACCAGCTAACGCTCAACCGCGGAATTCGCTGCGGCCGTTGTACTTGGCTTTACCGTTCAACTGCTCTTCGATACGCAGCAGTTGGTTGTACTTGGAAACGCGGTCGGAACGGCACAGGGAGCCCGTCTTGATCTGGCCAGCCGAAGTGCCCACGGCCAGGTCGGCAATGGTCGAATCTTCGGTTTCGCCCGAACGGTGCGAGATCACGGCGGTGTAACCGGCGGCCTTGGCCATCTGGATGGCTTCCAGGGTTTCGGTCAGGGTGCCGATCTGGTTGAACTTGATCAGGATCGAGTTGGCGATCTTCTTGTCGATGCCTTCTTTCAGGATCTTGGTGTTGGTGACGAACAGGTCGTCGCCTACCAGCTGGGTCTTCTCGCCGATCTTGTCGGTGAGGATTTTCCAGCCAGCCCAGTCGGACTCGTCCAGGCCGTCTTCGATGGAGATGATCGGGTAACGCTCGGTCAGGCCTTTCAGGTAGTCGGCGAAACCTTCAGCGGTGAACACCTGGCCTTCGCCGGACAGGTTGTACTTGCCGTCTTCATAGAATTCGCTGGCTGCACAGTCCAGGGCCAGGGTCACGTCGGTGCCCAAGGTGTAACCGGCGTTGGCCACAGCTTCGGAGATCACTTTCAAAGCGTCTTCGTTGGAAGCCAGGTTAGGTGCGAAACCACCTTCGTCGCCCACTGCAGTGCTCAGGCCACGGGCCTTCAGAACAGCCTTGAGGTGGTGGAAAATCTCGGTGCCCATGCGCAGGCCTTCCGAGAAAGACTTGGCGCCAACCGGCTGCACCATGAATTCCTGGATGTCGACGTTGTTATCGGCGTGCTCGCCACCGTTGATGATGTTCATCATCGGAACCGGCATCGAGTAAACACCCGGGGTACCGTTCAGGTTGGCGATGTGCGCGTACAGCGGCAGGTCCTGGTCCTGTGCTGCTGCCTTGGCCGCGGCCAGGGAAACGGCGAGGATCGCGTTGGCGCCCAGGGAACCTTTGTTTTCAGTACCGTCGAGCTTGATCATCGCCAGGTCGAGGGCTTTCTGGTCGCTTGGGTCCATGCCTTTCAACAGGTCTTTGATTGGACCGTTGATGTTGGCCACGGCCTTGAGTACGCCCTTGCCCAGGTAACGGCTCTTGTCGCCATCACGCAGCTCGAGCGCTTCACGCGAGCCAGTGGAAGCACCGGACGGCGCGCAAGCGCTGCCGATGATGCCGTTATCGAGAAGCACATCCGCTTCCACGGTGGGATTGCCACGGGAGTCGAGAACTTCACGACCTTTGATGTCGACGATTTTAGCCATTGTTGTAAACACTCCAAAGTTGACGAAAACGCTTTGTACCGCTCGATTTATAACTTGTGGGTCACACTGCTTTTGTAGGAGCCGGCTTGCTGGCGATGGCGGGCGCACGGGCCTCATCGCCAGCAAGCCGGCTCCTACGACAACAGGATTCCGATGTTACGCGGTTTCTACCGTCGGAAAACTCTTCACCAGTTCGTCCAGGGCTTTGAGCTGGGCCAGGAATGGCTCCAGTTTGTCCAGGCGCAAGGCGCAAGGACCGTCGCACTTGGCGTTGTCCGGATCCGGGTGGGCTTCGAGGAACAGGCCCGCCAGGGACTGGCTCATGCCGGCCTTGGCCAGGTCGGTGACCTGGGCGCGACGACCACCGGCGGAGTCGGAACGACCGCCAGGCATTTGCAGCGCGTGGGTCACGTCGAAGAACACCGGGTATTCGAACTGCTTCATGATGCCGAAGCCGAGCATGTCGACGACCAGGTTGTTGTAGCCGAAGCTCGAACCACGCTCGCAGAGGATCAACTGATCGTTACCCGCTTCCACGCACTTGCTCAGGATGTGTTTCATTTCATGAGGTGCGAGGAACTGGGCTTTCTTGATGTTGATCACCGCGCCAGTCTTGGCCATCGCGACCACGAGGTCGGTCTGGCGAGACAGGAAGGCCGGCAGCTGAATGATCTCACAGACTTCAGCGACGACCGCGGCCTGCTCCGGCTCGTGGACGTCGGTGATGATCGGCACGCCGAAGGCTTGCTTGATGTCCTGGAAAATCCGCATGCCCTCTTCCAGGCCGGGACCACGGTAAGAGGTCACGGAGGAACGGTTGGCCTTGTCGAAGCTGGCCTTGAACACGTAAGGGATACCCAGTTTCTGGGTAACCTTCACGTACTCTTCACAGACCTGCATCGCCATGTCGCGGCTTTCCAGCACGTTCATGCCACCGAACAAAACCATTGGCTTGTCGTTGGCAATCTCGATATCGCCTACGCGGATGATCTTCTGCGCCATGGGGTTCAAGCCTTCTTCTGGTGTTGAGCCAAAGCTGCTTTGACGAAACCGCTGAACAACGGGTGGCCGTCGCGAGGCGTCGAGGTGAACTCAGGGTGGAACTGGCAAGCGACGAACCATGGATGATCCGGGGCTTCAACCACTTCAACCAGAGCGCCATCGCCGGAACGGCCGGAGATTTTCAGGCCGGCTTCGATGATCTGCGGCAGCAGGTTGTTGTTCACTTCGTAGCGATGACGGTGACGCTCGACGATCACGTCCTTGCCGTAGCAGCCATGAACCAGGGAACCCGGCTCCAGCAGGCAATCCTGGGCGCCCAGGCGCATGGTGCCGCCCAGGTCCGAGGCTTCGGTACGGGTTTCAACGGCGCCGGTGGCATCTTCCCACTCGGTGATCAGGCCCACGACCGGGTGACCGCTGGCACGATCGAACTCGGTGGAGTTGGCGTCTTTCCAGCCCAGCACGTTACGAGCGAACTCGATCACGGCCACCTGCATGCCCAGGCAGATGCCCAGGTATGGAACCTTGTTTTCGCGAGCGTACTGGACGGCAGTGATCTTGCCTTCCACGCCACGCAGGCCGAAGCCGCCAGGTACCAGGATCGCGTCCACGCCTTCGAGCAGCGCGGTGCCCTGGTTCTCGATGTCTTCGGAATCGATGTAGCGCAGGTTGACCTTGGTGCGGTTGCTGATACCGGCGTGGCTCATCGCTTCGATCAGCGATTTGTACGCATCCAGCAGTTCCATGTACTTGCCGACCATGGCGATGGTGACTTCATGCTCAGGGTTGAGCTTGGCGTCGACCACGGCTTCCCATTCGGACAGGTCGGCTCCGCCGCATTGCAGGCCGAAACGCTCGACGACGAAATCGTCCAGACCCTGGGAGTGCAGGATGCCCGGGATCTTGTAGATGGTGTCGGCGTCTTCCAGCGCGATCACCGCACGTTCTTCAACGTTGGTGAACTGCGCGATCTTGCGACGGGAAGAAACATCGATCGGGTGATCGGAGCGGCATACCAGCACGTCTGGTTGCAGGCCGATGGAGCGCAGCTCCTTGACCGAGTGCTGGGTTGGCTTGGTTTTTGTTTCGCCGGCAGTGGCGATGTACGGCACCAGCGTCAGGTGCATCAGCATCGCGCGCTTGGCGCCGACTTCGAAGCGCAACTGGCGGATGGCTTCGAGGAACGGTTGCGACTCGATGTCACCCACGGTGCCACCGATCTCGACCATCGCCACGTCGGCATCGCCGGCGCCCTTGATGATGCGGCGCTTGATTTCGTCGGTGATGTGCGGGATCACCTGGATGGTCGCACCCAGGTAGTCACCACGACGCTCCTTGCGCAGCACGTGTTCGTAGACACGGCCGGTGGTGAAGTTGTTGTTCTGGGTCATGGTCGTGCGGATGAACCGCTCGTAATGGCCCAGGTCCAGGTCGGTCTCGGCGCCGTCGTGGGTGACGAACACTTCACCGTGCTGGAACGGGCTCATGGTGCCCGGGTCGACGTTGATGTACGGGTCCAGCTTCAGCATGGTGACCTTAAGTCCCCGCGCCTCCAGGATGGCCGCCAATGATGCCGATGCAATGCCTTTCCCCAATGAAGAAACAACACCGCCCGTGACGAATATGTAGCGCGTCATGAAAAACCCTAGAAGTCTGCGTTAAAGCGGTCCGAGCCGCCGGGGAAAGCGAAGGAAGGCCGAAGCCCCCGATCACCTGCATTAATCACAGTGCACCTTTCAAAAAAACCGCCGCGTTGGGACAGACCGGGAAATGAAACACCGGTTCGTTGCTCGCTACACATTTTTTGGAATCGCCCAGCAAAGACTGCTTGGTAATCGGCAACTCCTGCAATTCAGGCGAATCCACAGAAGTTGTATCAAGAAGGGAGCGTAGTCTACCGGAAAGCCCCTTTCAGCTCAAACCTTGATCTTCGCCTGGTGGTTGCCAATGTAAATGCCAGTCACCCTGGGCGTTGCCGTCCAACCCCGGCAGGTTCGCCACCGCCAGCAATTGCTCGCCCTTGTACAGCAGCGGCAATCTGCCGCGCACGAACTGCGGCACCGCGGTTTCATTGAGCAAACGCTTGAGATCGCGATGCCCACGCCCCGGCAGAGCCATCACCTCGCCCCCCTCACGATAGTGGATCTGCAGTATGCCTGCGGGGATTTGTCCACTGAGCGTGAGCACGCCATTATCGGGCAACGCCAGCGGCTGCGCGGGTTCAAGCCATGCTCCAGGCGCGGGCGCCGCGCGCAACCAGGCACCGGATAACCACCAGATACGCCCACCCGCCCGATGCAGTTGGCCATCGGCGAGGCGCCAGATCGGCCGGGCGTCGCCGGTGGCATCGCGTAAATCGACCCAACCCGACCAATGGTCACTGTCCGGCAGTCGGGTCAGGGGCTCAAGCCAGTGGCTGAGCGCATTGCGCTGGCGAGCGGCGGAGAGTTTTTCCAGGGGGGCGAGTTCCAGGGACGGCAGACCCAGCCAATCGAAATCACTTGGCGTGTTCGCCTGGCTCAAGTCGATTTGCGCAAGATCATCGAGCAATCCCTGCGCCTCACTCAGATGCGCAGCGCTGCGAGCCATGGTCGCCAGTGCCTGTGGCCACCGCGCAGTCACTGCCGGGAACACCTGATGACGCAGGTAATTGCGTGAGAACTGCCGGTCTTGATTGGAAGGATCCTCGATCCAGCTCAGCTTGTGTGCCGATGCATAGGCCTCCAGCTCAGCGCGCGTAACATCGAGCAAAGGCCGCAGTAGATGCCCTTTTCCCAAAGGACGCTGGCGTGGCATTCCCGACAGGCCCCTTACCCCGGCTCCGCGAAACAAGCGAAACAGCAAGGTTTCCGCCTGATCGTCACGGTGCTGGGCCGTCAGCAGCACTTGATCGGCTTGAGTGACCTCACTGAACGCCGCATAACGCGCATCGCGGGCGGCTCGCTCGAGGCTGGCGCCGGGTTGCACTTGCACGCGGACGACGTGCAGCGGCACGCCCAACGCACTACAGACCGACTGACAGTGATCCGGCCATGCGTCGGCCACAGCCTGAAGGCCGTGATGGACATGGATGGCACCGAGCGCAGGCAGGGACTGGGTTTTCGCGAGGTGTGCGAGAAGGTGCAGGAGGACGGTGGAATCGAGACCACCGGAGAAGGCGATGCGCCAGGTTGTGGCGTTGCGCCACGGCTTTAGATTCAGCAGGAGCCTGGCAGATAGATCGATATTTGAAGGATTCATAGAGATCGATCACTTCACTAGATCCCTGTAGGAGCTGCCGCAGGCTGCGATCTTTTGATCTTGCTTTTTTAAAATCAAAAGATCGCAGCCTGCGGCAGCTCCTACAAGGGTGCCACGAGGTCTGTTACAGACCGTAGCTCATCAGACGCTCGTAACGACGGTCCAGCAGCGCCTTGTGGTCGAGCTTCTTGAGCATCGCCAGTTGCGTGCTCAGCTCGGCGCGGATCGAGGCAGCCGCAGCAGCCGGATCACGGTGAGCGCCACCCAGGGGTTCGCCGATCACTTTATCCACGATACCCAGGCCTTTGAGGCGCTCAGCGGTAATGCCCATGGCCTCAGCGGCGTCCGGGGCTTTTTCGGCGGTTTTCCACAGGATCGATGCGCAACCTTCCGGCGAGATCACCGCGTAGGTCGAGTACTGCAGCATGTTCAACTGATCGCAAACACCGATCGCCAGCGCACCACCAGAACCACCCTCACCGATCACGGTGGCGATGATTGGGGTTTTCAGGCGCGCCATCACGCGCAGGTTCCAGGCAATCGCTTCGCTCTGGTTGCGCTCTTCGGCGTCGATGCCCGGGTAGGCGCCCGGGGTGTCGATGAAGGTCAGGATCGGCATCTTGAAACGCTCGGCCATTTCCATCAGGCGGCAAGCCTTGCGGTAGCCTTCCGGACGCGGCATGCCGAAGTTACGGCGAACTTTTTCACGTACTTCGCGGCCTTTCTGGTGACCGATGACCATCACAGGCTGGTCCTCCAGACGGGCAATACCACCGACGATGGCGGCGTCGTCGGAGAAGTGGCGGTCGCCGTGCAGCTCATCGAACTCGGTGAAGATGTGTTCGATGTAGTCCAGAGTATATGGACGCTTCGGGTGACGCGCCAGACGCGCGATCTGCCAACTGGTCAGCTTGCCGAAGATGTCTTCGGTCAACGTGCTGCTCTTGTCTTGCAGGCGGGAGATCTCATCGCCGATATTCAGCGAATTGTCATTACCGACCAAGCGCAACTCTTCGATCTTGGCTTGCAGGTCGGCGATCGGCTGTTCGAAATCCAGAAAATTCGGGTTCATAGGCGTCCGTCTTGGGTCGGCGTCCAAGGGAGCTTGGGCCGGCCGGTTGTCTATTCGCGCCCTACCATAAGGGAGAGGCGCGCTAAGGTCGAGATTAAAAAATTCTGTTCAAGTCCAGGGCTAGGTAATGTCACCCTGACCTTAACGGTATTGGAGGAAGACGTTGTCTCGCCCGAACTGGTCACGCAGGGCTTGAATCAACGCATCCGCCGGGTCGATTCGCCAGCCTTCGCCGAACTGCAGCAAGGCTTTCGCATCGGGACTGGTGTAGTCCATGGTAATCGGGCACGCACCGCGGTGACGCTTTAACAGCTCACCCAGCCAGCGTAGCTGATCGCCCTTGAGATCCTTGGCATGCAGCTTCAGGCGCAGGCTTTCGGCCAGGTTGGTGCGCGCGTCTTCCATGCTCATCACCCGCTTGACCCGTAACCGCAGGCCGCCGGAGAAGTCGTCGTTGCTGACTTCGCCTTCGACCACCACCATCGCATCGGTCTGCAACAGCGATTGCGCGGAATGGAACGCATCGGCGAACAGCGATGCTTCGATCCTCCCCGAACGGTCGTCGAGGGTGATGAAGCCCATCTTGTCGCCCTTTTTGTTCTTCATCACCCGCAGGGCGATGATCATGCCGGCAACGGTCTGGGTATCGCGCGCCGGCTTGAGGTCGATGATGCGCTGGCGGGCGAAACGGCGGATTTCGCCTTCGTATTCGTCGATCGGGTGACCGGTCAGATACAGGCCCAGGGTGTCTTTCTCGCCCTTGAGACGTTCCTTTAGGGTCAGTTCCTTGGCTTTGCGATGGTTGGCGTAGACGTCAGCGTCTTCTTCCACGAACAGCCCGCCAAACAGGTCGGCATGGCCACTGTCGTGGGTCCGGGCGGTTTGCTCGGCGGCCTTGATCGCCTCTTCCATCGCGGCCAGCAAGACCGCGCGGTTACGGTCGATATTGGCCTGGTAGGCTTTGGCTTCGTCATGGAAGTACGGCCCCAGGCGATCCAGCGCACCGCTGCGGATCAAGCCGTCGAGGGTCCGTTTGTTGATACGCTTGAGGTCAACCCGGGCGCAAAAATCGAACAGGTCCTTGAAGGGACCGTCCAGCCGCGCCTCGGTGATCGCCTCTACCGGGCCCTCGCCCACCCCCTTGATTGCGCCCAGGCCATAGATGATCCGACCTTCGTCGTTCACCGTGAACTTGAACTCGGATGTGTTCACGTCCGGCGCGTCGAGACGCAGCTTCATCGTGCGCACTTCTTCGATCAAGGTCACGACCTTGTCGGTGTTGTGCATATCCGCCGAGAGCACTGCGGCCATGAACGGAGCCGGGTAGTGCGCTTTCAGCCACGCAGTCTGGTATGACACCAGGCCATAGGCCGCGGAGTGGGATTTGTTGAAGCCATAACCGGCGAATTTTTCTACCAGGTCGAAAATGTTACCGGCAAGGTCCGCATCGATGTTGTTGGTGGCACAACCTTCAATGAAACCGCCGCGCTGCTTGGCCATTTCCTCGGGCTTTTTCTTACCCATCGCCCGACGCAGCATATCCGCACCGCCGAGGGTGTAGCCGGCCATGACCTGGGCAATCTGCATCACCTGTTCCTGATACAGGATGATGCCGTAGGTCGGGGCCAATACGGGCTTGAGACCTTCGTACTGATAGTCCGAGTGCGGGTACGCCAGCTCGGCGCGACCGTGCTTACGGTTGATGAAGTCGTCCACCATGCCCGATTGCAGCGGGCCCGGACGGAACAGGGCCACCAATGCGATAAGGTCTTCGAGGCAGTCGGGCTTGAGCTTTTTGATCAGCTCCTTCATACCGCGCGATTCAAGCTGGAACACCGCGGTGGTTTCAGCTTTTTGCAGCAGCTGATAGGTCGGTTTGTCGTCCAGCGGGATGAACGCGATGTCCAGCGGCGGTTCGTTGACCTTGGCGCGGTCGCGGTTAATCGTTTTCAGCGCCCAGTCGATGATCGTCAGGGTTCGCAGGCCGAGGAAGTCGAACTTCACCAGGCCAGCCGCCTCCACGTCGTCCTTGTCGAACTGGGTTACCAGCCCATCGCCGGCTTCGTCGCAATAGATCGGCGAGAAGTCAGTCAGCTTGGTCGGCGCGATCACCACGCCACCGGCGTGCTTGCCGACGTTTCGCACAACGCCCTCAAGCTTGCGGGCCATCTCCCAGATTTCCGCGGCTTCTTCATCGACCTTGATGAAGTCACGCAGGATCTCTTCCTGCTCGTAGGCCTTTTCCAGGGTCATGCCAACTTCGAACGGGATCATCTTCGACAGGCGATCCGCCAGGCCGTAGGACTTGCCCTGCACCCGCGCCACGTCACGGACCACCGCTTTCGCCGCCATGGAACCGAAGGTGATGATCTGGCTTACGGCGTTACGGCCGTATTTTTCAGCCACGTAGTCGATCACCCGGTCGCGACCGTCCATGCAGAAGTCGACGTCGAAGTCGGGCATGGAGACCCGTTCCGGGTTGAGGAAACGTTCGAACAGCAGGTCATATTCCAGCGGGTCGAGGTCGGTGATCTTCTGCACGTAGGCCACCAGCGAGCCGGCACCCGACCCCCGGCCAGGGCCGACCGGCACGCCGTTGTTCTTGGCCCACTGGATAAAGTCCATCACGATCAGGAAGTAACCGGGGAAGCCCATCTGGATGATGATATCCAGCTCGAAATTCAGCCGGTCGACATAGACCTGGCGCTTGGCCTCATAGTCTTCGGTGGTGTCCTTGGGCAGCAGGACGGAGAGCCGCTCTTCCAGGCCATCGAACGAAACTTTGCGGAAATACTCATCAATGGTCATGCCATCGGGGATCGGGAAGTTGGGCAGGAAGTGCGTGCCCAGCTTGACTTCGATGTTACAGCGCTTGGCGATCTCGACGGTGTTTTCCAGCGCCTCGGGAATGTCGCTGAACAGCTCGGCCATTTCCTCGGCGCTTTTGAGATACTGCTGATCGCTGTAGTTCTTCGACCGTCGCGGGTCGTCGAGGGCCCGGCCCTCGCCGATACACACGCGGGTTTCGTGGGCGGCGAAATCTTCCTGCTTGAGGAAACGCACGTCGTTGGTCGCGACCAGCGGTGCGCCGATTTTCTCGGCCAACGCCACCGCGCCATGCAGTTGTTCTTCATCGTTGGGGCGGTTGGTGCGCTGGATTTCCAGATAGAAGCGATCCGGAAACACGGCCATCCATTCACGCGCCAGGTTTTCCGCTTCTTGGGGGTTACCGCTGAGCATGGCCTGGCCGATCTCGCCCTCCTTGGCCGCAGACAGCATGATCAGGCCGTCGCTGGCCTCGGCCACCCATTCGCGCTCGATGATGATCGAGCCATTGCGCTGACCCTCGATGAACCCGCGAGAAATCAATTCGGTGAGATTGCGATAACCCGCGGCGTTCATCACCAGCAGGCTGATCCGGCTCAGGGGGTTGTCCGGATCCTTGTTCGACAGCCACAGGTCGGCGCCGCAGATCGGCTTGATCCCGGCACCCATGGCGTTTTTGTAGAATTTGACCAGGGAACACATGTTGTTCTGGTCAGTGACCGCTACGGCAGGCATGTTCATGCCGACCAGGGTCTTGACCAGCGGTTTGATCCGCACCAGACCGTCGACCAGGGAATATTCAGTGTGCAGGCGTAGGTGAACGAATGAAGCCGGCATAGTGATCCTGCGTTAAGTCATGAAAACAACAAGGCCCGGATTGTACCGGGCCTTGGTAGAAAAAATCAGCCTGGCGACTCACTCAAGATGAGTCCTTCCCGCGCTTCGTAAGCAAGCCGTACCGGAGCAAACGAGCGCCGGTGAATCGGCGTCGGGCCCAAGCGTGCCAAGGCTTCCAGATGAACGGGCGTCGGGTAGCCTTTGTGTCCGCCGATGCCGTAACCGGGATAGATCAATTCGAAAGCCGCCATTTCACGGTCACGACTGACCTTGGCCAGGATCGACGCCGCCGCAATGGCCGGAACCTTGCCATCGCCCTGGACCACGGCTTCGGCGCGCATCGGCAATTTCGGGCAACGGTTACCGTCGATCATTGCCAGTTTCGGCTGGATGTGCAGCCCGGCAACCGCGCGCTGCATGGCCAGCATGGTGGCGTGAAGGATGTTCAGCTCGTCGATCTCTTCGACTTCGGCGCGGGCAATGCACCAGCTCAGGGCTTTTTCGCAGATTTCGTCGAAGAGCTTCTCGCGGCGGGCCTCGGTGAGCTTCTTCGAGTCGTTGAGCCCGAGGATCGGACGATTCGGATCAAGGATCACCGCAGCCGTGACCACCGCACCACAGAGCGGTCCGCGACCGACTTCATCGACTCCGGCTACCAATTCTTCAACCTCCGCGACCAAGGTGAAATCCAGCCCCATCTGCATACTTTCTTTACTCATTTTACCGGGTCGATCAGGTTCAGCACTGCATCCGCTGCCTGGTTGGAAGCATCCAGACGAAGGGTCCGGTGAATTTCATCAAAACCGCGGGTTTGCTCTTCACCACCTTCGATCAGTGGCGACAAGGTTTGGGCCAGCGCTTCAACTGTCGCATCGTCCTGCAACAACTCAGGCACCAACAGGCGTTGGGCCAGCAGGTTCGGCAAGGACACGTAGGGGCTTTTCACCATGCGCTTTAGAATCCAGAACGTCAGCGGTGCCAGGCGATAGGCAACGACCATCGGTCGCTTGTACAACAAGGCTTCAAGGGTTGCTGTACCGGAGGCAATCAGCACCGCGTTACACGCCGCCAGCGCCAGATGGGACTTGCCGTCGAGCAAGGTCAGCGGCAAATCGCGACCGGCCAACAGCTCTTCAAGCTGTGCCCGGCGCTGCGGGTTGGCACAAGGCACGACAAACCGCACACCGGGGCGCAGGGCCCGCAGGCGTTGGGCCGTGTCGAGAAACAAGGCACCGAGACGGCCGACTTCGCCGCCACGACTACCGGGCATGAGCGCCACCAACGGCCCGTCAGGCAATCCCAGTTCGGCCCGCGCAGCGGCGCGGTCGGCTTCCAGCGGAATGGCATCGGCCAAGGTATGGCCGACAAACCGCACGGGCACGCCTTTCTCTTCGTAGAATTTCGCTTCGAACGGGAACAGCGTGAGCATCAGGTCGCAACCTTCGCGAATCTTCAGCACGCGCTTCTGGCGCCACGCCCAGACGGACGGGCTGACGTAATGCACGGTCTTGATCCCGGCCTGACGCAGCTTGAGTTCGATATTGAGGTTGAAGTCCGGGGCGTCGATACCGATGAAGACGTCCGGCTTCGCGGCGATCAGGTCGGCTACCAGTTTTTTGCGGCGCTTGAGTAATTCACGTAACCGACCCAGCACTTCGACCAGGCCCATGACCGACAGGCGTTCCATGGGAAAATAAGATGTCAGGCCTTCTGCCTGCATCAATGGGCCGCCGACACCGATGAATTCGACCGCCGGATGGCGCGCCTTGAGCGCACGCATCAGACCCGCACCCAGAATGTCGCCGGAAGCCTCGCCCGCCACCAGCGCAATACGCAGATTGGCCATGATTAGCGGGTGATGCCGCGGGTCGAGGACTGTATGGAGTCGCGAAACACCGCCACTTCCGGGAACTGGTCAGAGGATTCGGCCAACTCGGCGAGCGCTTGCTCAACCGTCAGCCCCTGGCGATAGACCACCTTGTAGGCACGACGCAGGGCGTGGATCGCGTCTTCGCTGAAACCGCGACGGCGCATGCCTTCAAAGTTCATGCTACGGGCTTCGGCGGGGTTGCCGAACACCGTGACATAGGCCGGGACGTCCTTGCCAATGGCGGTCCCCATGCCGGAAAAGCTGTGGGCGCCGATGTGGCAATACTGGTGAACCAGGGTGAAACCGGACAGGATCGCCCAGTCATCCACGTGCACATGGCCGGCCAGCGCGGTGTTGTTGACCAGGATGCAGTGGTTGCCGATAACACTGTCGTGACCGATGTGCGCATAGGCCATGATCAGGTTGTGATCGCCCAGGGTCGTTTCCGAACGATCCTGGATGGTTCCACGGTGAATCGTCACGCCTTCGCGGATGACGTTGTGGTCACCGATCACCAGGCGGGTTTCCTCGCCTTTGTATTTCAGATCGGGCGTGTCCTCACCTACCGAGGAAAACTGGTAAATACGGTTGTGCTTACCGATTCGGGTCGGGCCTTTGAGAATAACGTGTGGCCCGATTACCGTTCCCTCGCCGATTTCCACACCTGCGCCGACGATCGACCACGGGCCGACCTCGACACCGTCAGCCAGGATGGCTGTCGGATCGATGATTGCGCGAGGGTCGATCAAACTCATAGTTTGCGTTCCGCACAGATGATTTCAGCGGAGCAGACCGGCTTGCCATCGACCGAAGCCTGGCACTCGAACTTCCAGATCTGACGCTTGCAGCTGATGAACTTGGCCTCAAGGATCAACTGATCGCCCGGCAATACCGGCTGGCGGAAGCGCAGCTTGTCAGAGCCGACGAAGTAGTAAAGGGTGCCATCGGCCGGTTTCACGTCGAGCATTTTGAAACCAAGGATCCCGGCAGCCTGAGCCATCGCTTCGATGATCAGAACGCCCGGCATGATTGGATGCGCGGGGAAGTGACCATTGAAGAACGGTTCGTTGATGCTGACATTCTTGTAGGCGCGAATGCGCTTGCCTTCCACATCCAGATCCACGACCCGGTCCACCAGCAGGAACGGGTAACGGTGAGGCAGGTATTCGCGAATCTCGTTGATGTCCATCATTTCGGGGGGAAGCCTATGTAAAGATTGGGAGCGCGCGACTGACGCACACTCCGCTAGCAAATCAAGGACGCAGTCTAGCGGCTGTGCACACTTGATATGGAAATGGTATCAGCCATCTGATGAAGCATTACCGCCAGGGGTCACTTCCCCTGTTTGCTTTTCCAGCTGTCGCAGACGTCGCGCGATGTCATCGAGCTGACGAATACGTGCCGCGCTTTTGCGCCATTCGGCGGCTGGCTGCATCGCCGTACCGGAGGAATAGGCACCCGGCTCGGTAATCGAGTGGGTCACCATGGTCATCCCGGTGATGAAAACGTTGTCGCAAATATCGATATGCCCCACCAGCCCTACGCCACCGGCAAGCATGCAATGCTTGCCGATCTTGGTGCTGCCGGAAATCCCCACGCACGCCGCCATGGCGGTGTGATCACCTACCTGGACGTTGTGGGCAATCTGAATCTGGTTGTCGAGCTTCACGCCGTTACCGATGACGGTATCAGCCAGCGCACCACGGTCGATGGCGGTGTTAACGCCAATTTCCACGTCATCGCCGACCAGCACACCACCAATCTGGGCGATTTTTTGCCAAATGCCTTTCTCGTTGGCAAAGCCAAAGCCTTCACCACCAAGCACCGCACCGGACTGAATCACCACCCGCTTGCCGACGCGCACGTCGTGATACAGCGTGACACGCGGGGCAAGCCAGCCTCCCTCGCCAATAACGCTACGGGCACCGATGAAGCAGTGCGCCCCCACGCTCGTACCGGCAGCAATATGCGCCCCGCTTTCGATGACCGCAAATGCACCGATACTCGCCGTCGGATCGACCACCGCATCCGCCGCAATCACCGCCGTCGGATGAATTCCGGCTGCCGCCTTGGGCTTGGGATCGAACAGGTGGGAAATACGCGCGTACGCTGCGTAAGGATCAGGCACCACCAATACATCACCGGCAAAACCTTCGGCATCAGCGGTCTTGAGCAACAACGCTGCTGCCTGACTGCCTGCCAGGTATTTGCGGTATTGGGGATTTGCGAGAAAGCTCAACTGAGTTGGGCCAGCCTCCTGCAAGGTGGCTAGCCCAGTAATTGCTTTCTCCGGGTCGCCACGTAGCGTGGCGCCGAGGAACTCGGCCAGCTGGCCGAGCTTAATGGTCGCGGTCATGGATTACTTCAGCTGATTCATGCGCTCGATAACCTGGCGCGTGATGTCGTACTGAGGCTTGACATCAATCACTGCACCACGCTCGAAGACCAGGTCAAAAGCACCTTTCTTGATGACTTCTTCCACAGCACTGTCCAGTTTCGGCTTGAGCTGCTTCAGCATTTCACGGTCGGCAACGGCTTTGGCTTCGTTCAGTTCCTTGGACTGGAACTGGAAGTCACGCGCCTTTTGCTTGAACTCAAGTTCCAGACGCTCACGCTCGCCTTGCTGCATTTTGTCGCCACCGGCCATCAGGCGATCCTGGATGCCCTTGGCGCTGCTTTCCAGCGTCTTGAGCTTGCTCAGCTGAGGGCCGAATTTCTTCTCGGCATCCACGGCGTATTTCTTGGCCGCATCCGACTCCAGCAGGGCCATCTGATAGTTCAGAACAGCGATTTTCATGTCGGCAAATGCCGGGCCTGCAACCAGTACGGAAGCCAGGAGAACCAATTGAGTCAACTTACGCACGATGCACTCCTACAAAATCCATTGTCGTTATCTTGGGGCAGACGCTTAGAACGTCTGGCCGAGGGAGAATTGGAACACTTGAGTTTCAGCGTCATCCGGTTTCTTGACTGGCATGGCCAGCGCAAAACTCAGAGGACCCAGTGCGGTGACCCAGGTCACACCCACACCGACGGAACTGGCCATATTGCTCAGACTGATGTCGTTGCACTTGGTGTTGGACTTCGTGCCATCAGCGTTGGTGGTATCAGAGCACGACGAATCGAATACGTTACCCACATCCCAGAATACCGAAGTGCGCAGGGAACGCTGGTCCTTGACGAACGGCAGCGGGAACAGAACTTCCACACCACCCTGGATCAACACGTTACCACCGAACGGCAGCGGATCCTGGTCCGGGTCGAATGCAGTGCCAGGGTTCTTGCCGGTACTTGGCGTACTGCGAGGACCCAAGGTGCTGTCCTTGAAGCCACGAACCGAGTTGAAACCACCAGCATAGTAGTTTTCATAGAATGGCAAGCCATCGGTCGAACCGTAGCCATCGCCATAACCCAATTCGGTGTGCAGGCGCATGGTGTAGTTGTCGCTCAACGGCTGGAACAGCTGGCCACGGTAGTCGAGCTTGAAGAACGACAGGTCGCTGCCCGGCGTGGTGGTTTCCAGCACGAGGCTCTGGGAATGTCCACGGGTCGCCAGTACGCCCTTGTTCAAGGTGGACTCGGACCAACCGGCCGAAGCCTTGAAGTTCAGGTACTTGTCGCCTTCCTTGTTAACGAAGTCGAAAATCTCGTCAACGGTATACACACCGGTCTTGATCTCGTCCTGCTGGGCCGTCAGGCCGAAGGTCAGGCGCGAAGTCTCGCTGATCGGGTAGCCGACGCTTACGCCTGCACCCAGGCTGTCTACGGCATAGCTGGCTACATCGACGTCGAGGTCTTTGTAGTCGGTGGTGCGGTAGAAGGCGTTATAACCCAGGCTCACGCCATCGGCAGTCCAGTAGGGGTCGACATAACCGAAGTTGTAGCGGCTCTGGTATTCACTGCGGGTCAGGCCGATGCTGACCTTGTTACCGGTACCCAGGAAGTTGTTCTGGGTGATCGAACCACCGAGGATCAGGCCCGCGCTCTGGGCGAAACCGACGCTGGCGGTGATCGAACCGGATGCCTGCTCTTCAACGCTGTAGTTGACGTCAACCTGGTCATCGACACCCGGTACGGCCGGGGTTTCAACGTTGACTTCCTTGAAGAAGCCCAGGCGCTCCAGACGGGTCTTGGATTGGTCGATCAGGTAAGTCGACGCCCAGCCACCTTCCATCTGGCGCATTTCACGGCGCAGTACTTCGTCTTCCGACTTGGTGTTGCCACGGAAGTTGATGCGGTTCACGTAGGCACGCTTGCCCGGATCGACAGCGAAGGTGATGTCTACCGTGTGGTCGTCATCGTGGGGCTGAGGCACCCCGTTGACGTTGGCAAAGGTGTAGCCCTCGTTACCCAGGCGACGGGTGATCAGCTCGGACGTGGTGGTCATCAGCTTGCGCGAGAACACCTGGCCTTTCTGCACCAGAAGCAGGGACTTGACCTGGTCTTCAGGGACTTTCAGGTCACCACTGAGTTTCACGTCACGAACGGTGTACTTGTCACCTTCGTTGATGTTGACGGTGATGTAGACGTGCTTCTTGTCCGGGGTAATGGACACCTGGGTCGAAGCGATATCCATGTTGATGTAGCCACGGTCCAGGTAGTAGGAACGCAGGCGCTCCAGGTCACCGGAGAGTTTTTCACGGGCGTACTTGTCATCGTTCTTGAAGAACGACAGCCAGTTGGTGGTCTTGAGTTCGAACAGGTCGATCAGGTCTTCATCAGGGAAGACCGTGTTGCCTACCACGTTGATGTGCTGGATAGCTGCAACGGTGCCTTCGTTGATATTGACCTTCAAACCAACGCGGTTGCGCGGCTGCGGCACCACTTCGGTGTCGACGGTAGCGGAGTAGCGGCCCTGGGCGACGTACTGGCGCTGCAGTTCGTTACGTACGCCTTCGAGGGTGGCGCGCTGGAAGATCTCGCCTTCGGCCAGACCGGATTGCTTGAGGCCTTTCATCAGGTCTTCGGTGGAGATCGCCTTGTTGCCCTCGATCTCGATACTGGCAACCGACGGACGTTCGACTACCGTGATGACCAGGACGTTGCCATCGCGGCCCAGCTGGATATCTTGAAAGAACCCGGTTTTGAACAGCGCACGAGTGGATTCCACCAGGCGTCGATCATCCGCCTGTTCACCGACGTTCAACGGCAAAGCACCAAAGACGCTACCCGCGGAGACCCGCTGGAGGCCATTGACGCGAATATCAGAGATAGTGAAGGACTCGGCGTGAACTTCGGCGATCATCAATACGGTGAGAACCGCAGTTAGCAGCAGACGTTTCATGAAGTCCTTTCTTATTCCAACTGGCAATAAACAAACTGCCGCAAAATGCGGCAGATTCGCAATTCAGCGACGTTACAGACGACCCAGATCATTAACCAGAGCGAGCAACATCACTCCGATCACCAAACTGATGCCAATCTGTATCCCCCAACCTTGCACCCGATCCGACAAGGGACGACCACGCGCCCACTCGATCAGATAAAACAACAAATGCCCCCCATCCAGCACAGGAATGGGCAGCAAATTCAGAACCCCCAGGCTAATACTCAGATAAGCAAGGAAATTCAGGAAATCAGCGACGCCCGACTGGGCCGAAGCGCCCGCCACTTTAGCAATGGTTATCGGTCCACTCAAGTTTTTTACCGAGAGCTCACCGAACAACATTTTCTTCAGCGAATCCAGGGTCAGCAGGCTCATCGTCCAAGTGCGTCGAGCCCCCTCCCCCACGGCTGCCAACGGCCCGTAACTGACTTCGCGAATCATCTCTGGTGGCCAATCGACCGCTTTCACCCCCGCCCCAAGGTAACCGGTGGGTGCCTTGCTTTCGCCACGGGCAGCCAACATCACGGGAATGTCGATTTGAGCACCGTCACGCTCGACCCGCAGCATGATTTTGGTATCAGGATGCATACGGACCGTATCGACGACCTGTTGCCAGTCATCTACCGCCTTGCCATCCACTGCCAACAGTCGGTCACCGGTCTTCAGGCCAGCAGCCTGGGCCGGACCTTTGGAATCCAGCTCAGCCAGTACCGGCGGCAATGCCGGGCGCCATGGACGAACACCCAGCGAACGAATCGGGTCCGGCTCGTCAGCACCCTTGAGCCACTTGTCCAACACCAGCTCACGGGGCGAATCCACGGTGGATCCCTGCTCACGAACCAGCAGTTGCAGGGAGCCGCTTTCACCCAGGCGACGGACCAGTTGCAGATTGACTGCAGCCCAGCCTGAAGTGGGCTCGCCGTCGATGGCTATGATTTCCTGGCCTGCGCCCAGGCCCGCCTTGGCAGCAAGGCTACCGGATTCGACAGCACCGATGACCGGGCGAACCTGCTCGGTACCGAGCATCGCCAACGCCCAGAAAAACACCATCGCCAACAAAAAGTTGGCAATCGGCCCTGCCGCCACGATCGCGATGCGCTGGCGCACCGATTTACGGTTGAAGGATTGATCGAGCTGATCGGCCGGCACTTCACCCTCACGCTCGTCGAGCATTTTCACGTAGCCGCCCAGCGGAATGGCAGCCACCACGAATTCAGTGCCCTGCTTGTCGTGCCAGCGCAGCAGCGGCATGCCGAAGCCTACGGAGAAACGCAGCACCTTGACCCCACAGCGTCGTGCGACCCAGAAATGGCCGAACTCGTGGAAGGTGACCAGCACGCCCAAAGCTACCAGGGTGCCGACAATCATATAGAGCGCGCTCATCTATTTTCTCCGCATTCCTATCCAGGCCTGCAATTTTACCGCCCGTGACGACTCAACCATTGTTCGGCCAGCACACGCGCCTTGGCGTCCGCCGTGAACACCGCATCAAGATCATTCACTACAACCACCGGCTCGAGATTGAGTACTTCCTCGATGATACTCGCGATTTCCAGGTAACGAACCCGTCCGTCGAGAAAGGCCGCGACAGCGACTTCATTTGCCGCATTCAACATCGCCGGAGCGCTGTTGCCCGCCTCGGCTGCCTGACGGGCCAGGCGCAGGCACGGGAATCGATCTTCATCTGGCGCCTGGAAGTCCAGGCGCGCGACGGCAAACAGGTCCAGCGGCGGCACGCCTGAGTCAATTCGCTCAGGCCATGCCAGCGCATTGGCGATCGGGGTTCGCATGTCCGGATTACCCAACTGGGCCAATACCGAACCATCGATGTAGTCGACCAGCGAATGAATCACACTTTGGGGGTGAATCACCACTTCAACCTGGGACGGCTTGGCATCGAACAGCCAGCAGGCCTCGATCAATTCAAGCCCTTTATTCATCATGCTGGCCGAATCGACCGAGATCTTGCGCCCCATGGACCAATTAGGGTGCGCACAGGCCTGCTCGGGCGAAACATGCGCCAGCTCAGCCATGGGTGTCTGCCGGAACGGACCACCAGAGGCGGTCAGCAGGATGCGCCGCACGCCGACCGCATCCAGGCCACGGGCAATATCCCGGGGCATGCACTGGAAAATCGCGTTGTGCTCACTGTCGATCGGCAGCAATACCGATCCACTCTTGCGCACAGCCTGCATGAACAACGCGCCGGACATGACCAGCGCTTCCTTGTTGGCCAGGAGGATCTTCTTGCCAGCCTCAACGGCCGCCAGGGTCGGGCGCAAGCCCGCCGCGCCGACGATGGCCGCCATGACCGCATCGACTTCAGGGGCGGCAGCAACCTGACACAACCCCTCCTCTCCCACCAGAACCCGAGTGGACAGGCCCGCGGCGTGCAGATCATCCTGCAAACGGCGGGCAGCCGCAGCTTCAGGCACCACGGCAAACTGCGGGGCGTGACGCACACACAGCGCCAGCAGCTCGCTCAGGCGGCTGAAACCGCTCAACGCGAAGACTTGATAGCGCCCAGGGTGGCGGGCGATGACATCCAGGGTGCTCAAGCCGATCGAGCCCGTGGCCCCCAGGACGGTAATCTGTTGAGGACGGCTCACGGCGCTGCCATCCACAACAGCACCGCGAACACCGGGATCGCCGCGGTCAGGCTGTCGATGCGGTCCAGCACGCCGCCGTGCCCGGGCAACAGATTACTGCTGTCCTTGATCCCGGACTGGCGCTTGAACATGCTTTCGGTGAGATCGCCCACCACCGAGACGAACACGATCAGCGCAGCGCCGATCAAGCCCTTGAACAATTGCGCCACTGTCCAGTCACGCACCAGGGCAACCAGGGTAGTGATCACCAGGCTCAGGGCCAGGCCACCATATACACCCTCCCAGCTCTTACCCGGGCTGACCTGCGGTGCCAGCTTGCGCTTGCCGAAAGCACGTCCCGAGAAGTAAGCACCGATATCGGCACCCCAGACCAGCACCATCACCGCCATGATCAGCCAGTTACCCAACGGGTATTGCTTGATGTGTACCAGGCCTTGCCAGGCCGGCAACAGGATCAACAGGCCGATCACCAGCTTGCAGGCAGCGCTCGCCCAATGTTCGCTGGAGCGCGGGTAGGTCAGCACCAGATAGGTCGCCACCGCCCACCAGAGCACCGAAGCACCCAACACCCATGGCGCGAGGCCAGGGAGGATGTACATGACAAACAGCATCAATGCGACCACGGCGGCATAGCCGGCACGAAACGCTTGAGCAGTGAAACCGGCCAGGCGCGCCCATTCCCAGGCACCCAGGGTCACGACCAGGCCGATGAACAGCGCAAAAGCGGAACCTTCCAGCAGAAAAAAACCACAGAGGGCAATCGGCAACAGGATCAGCGCGGTGATGATTCGTTGTTTAAGCATTAAACCCGGGCTCCAGCCTCGACCTGCTCGCTCGTTTTACCGAAGCGGCGCTGGCGAGATGCGAAATCGGCCAGCGCATTGCGCATGGCATCGTGTTTGAAGTCCGGCCAGAACAGGTCGGAAAAGTACAACTCGGCGTAGGCCAGTTGCCACAGCAGGAAGTTACTGATGCGATGTTCGCCACCGGTACGGATGCACAAGTCCGGCAACGGCAGGTCGCCTGTGGCCAGACAGGTTTGCAGCAGCTGCGGCGTGATGTCTTCCGGCCGCAGGTGCCCGGCCTGAACCTCACGTGCCAGGCGCTGTGCGGCTTGTGCGATATCCCACTGACCGCCGTAATTGGCGGCGATCTGCAGGACGAAGCGATTGGCGCCGGCCGTCATGGCCTCTGCTTCACGCATGGCAGCCTGGAGTTCCGGGTGGAAGCGCGAACGGTCGCCAATGATGCGCAAGCTGATGTTGTTGTCGTTGAGGCGCTTGGCCTCGCGACGCAATGCCTTGAAGAACAGATCCATCAAGGCACTGACTTCATCGGCTGGACGCTGCCAGTTCTCACTGGAGAAGGCGAACAAGGTCAACACCTCGACCCCCGCCTCGGCACACACCTCGATGACCGCGCGCACCGCATCCACACCCGCTTTATGCCCGGCGACACCCGGCATAAAGCGTTTTTTCGCCCAGCGATTATTACCATCCATGATGATCGCGACATGGCGCGGCACCGTGGACGGTGCAACCTGCTTGGTCTTTTCCATGAAAGCGCGAACCTTATACGGCCATCAGGTCTTTTTCTTTCTGCGCCAGGTTCGCGTCGATTTGAGCCACGTACTTCTTGGTCAGGTCATCGATTTCGCCAGTTGCGCGACGTTCTTCGTCTTCGCTGATTTCCTTTTCCTTGACCAGATCCTTGAGCTGGCTGTTGGCGTCGCGACGGATGTTGCGCACGGCAACCCGGGCATCCTCAGCCACGTCACGCGCCTGCTTGGTGAAGCCCTTGCGGGTTTCCTCGGTCAGGGCTGGCATGGAGATCAGCAGCAACTCACCCAGGTTGGTCGGGTTGAGGTTCAGGCCGGCACTGCCGATGGCCTTGTCGACGGCGCCCAGCATGTTGCGCTCAAAGGCAACGACTTGCAGGGTACGCGCGTCCTTGACGGTGATGTTCGCCACTTGCTTGATCGGGGTATCGGCACCGTAGTACGGAACCATCACACCTTCCAGGATGCTTGGATGCGCCTGGCCGGTACGGATACGACCGAAGTTGTGCGCCAGCGATTCCACCGACTTCTGCATGCGCTCTTGAGCGTCTTTCTTGATTTCGTTGATCATTGTTGGCCTTCCTCGATCAGGGTCCCTTCAGCGCCACCATGCACGATATTCAGCAGGGCGCCGGGCTTGTTCATATTAAATACGCGCAACGGCATCTTGTGGTCGCGGCACAGGCAAATGGCCGTCAGATCCATCACGCCCAGCTTGCGATCCAGTACTTCATCGTAGGTCAGATGATCGAACTTCTCGGCATGCGGGTCTTTGAATGGGTCAGCGGTGTAGACGCCATCGACCTTGGTTGCCTTGAGCACGACATCGGCGTCGATTTCAATTGCACGCAGGCAGGCAGCCGAATCCGTGGTGAAGAACGGGTTGCCGGTGCCGGCCGCGAAAATCACCACATCCTTGGAATTCAAGTGGCGCATGGCCTTGCGGCGATCGTAGTGATCGGTCACGCCAACCATGGAGATGGCCGACATCACGATGGCCGAGATATTGGCACGTTCCAGCGCGTCGCGCATGGCCAAGGCGTTCATCACAGTGGCCAGCATGCCCATGTGGTCGCCCGTGACCCGGTCCATGCCCGCCTTGCTCAGCGCTTCGCCGCGGAACAGGTTGCCGCCGCCGATCACCAGGCCAACCTGGACACCGATGCCGACCAGCTGGCCGACTTCCAGCGCCATGCGATCCAGAACTTTCGGGTCGATCCCGAACTCTTCCGAGCCCATCAGGGCCTCGCCGCTAAGCTTGAGTAGAATGCGTTTATAGCGAGCCTGATAACCACTGCCCTGCTGAGCCATTGCGAATCTCTCCTGCGGCGTATTTTAAAAAATTCTTTGCGAGCTGTTTTCAGCTGGCGTTCACTCTAGCGTGGCGCTGCTTCAGCGCCATCGGAACATGGCTTTGTAAGCCAGTTCCAAACGGAAACCAATAAAAATTGGTTACCCATCTGAAAAGAGGCTGCGCGCGTGAGCGGGCAGCCTCTTCAGGGCGACAGTTAAAAAACTGTCTTATTGCTTGGCGGCAGCCAGCTGTGCGGCAACTTCTTCAGCGAAGTTGTCCACTGGCTTCTCGATGCCTTCGCCGACTTTGAAGTAGGTGAAGGAAACGATTTCAGCGCCAGCTTTCTTGGCCAGGGCACCCACGGTGAGCTCTGGGTTCATTACGAAAGCTTGCTCGACCAGGCTGGCTTCAGCCAGGAACTTGGTGATACGGCCAGCAATCATCTTCTCGACGATTTCAGCAGGCTTGCCTTTCATCTTGTCTTCGTTCAGCTGCAGGAATACAGCTTTCTCGCGCTCGATGGCTTCGGCAGAAACCTGCGATGGCAGCAGGAATTCAGGGTTGCTTGCCGCCACGTGCATGGCGATCTCTTTGGCCAGCTGAACATCGCCGCCCTTGAGAACAACAGCAACACCGATCTTGTTACCGTGCAGGTAAGTACCCACCACGTCACCTTCAACGCGAACCAGGCGACGGATGTTGACGTTTTCGCCAACTTTGGCCACCAGGGCTTCACGAGCCGATTCCTGAGCGGCGATCAGCGGAGCTGCGTCGGTCAGTTTTTCAGCGAAGGCTTTTTCTACGCTGGCAGCCACGAAGCTCTTGAAGTCGTCTTGCAGGGCCAGGAAGTCGGTCTGCGAGTTCACTTCCAGCAGTACGGCGGACTTGTCGTCGGCCTTGATGGCGATTGCGCCTTCAGCGGCAACGTTGCCCGCTTTCTTGGCAGCCTTGATGGCGCCCGAAGCACGCATGTCATCAATGGCTTTCTCGATGTCGCCGCCGGCCTTGGTCAAGGCCTTTTTGCAATCCATCATGCCTTCGCCGGTACGCTCGCGCAGTTCTTTGACCAACGCTGCAGTAATCTCTGCCATTTCAAAATTCCTCTTGGATAGGTTATCAACCATTCCACCCGATCGAACGGGCGTTCAATTCTTCCCGAACCACCCTTGTTAGCTGCCGCACGTTACAGATAGAACAGTGGGCGCCGACAAACGGTTTTCGAGGTGGCAAAAAGGGGGCCAAGCCCCCTTTTTGCTTACTGAGTCAACGCCAGGGCGTCAATTACTCAGCTGCAGCTGCCGGAGCTTCTTCAACGAAAACTTCGGTGCCGCCAGCAACGTTGTTGCGACCACGGATAACAGCGTCAGCCATCGAACCCATGTACAGCTGGATAGCGCGGATTGCGTCATCGTTGCCTGGGATGATGTAGTCAACGCCTTCCGGGCTGCTGTTGGTATCGACTACGCCGATAACCGGGATGCCCAGCTTGTTGGCTTCGGTGATCGCGATGCGCTCGTGATCAACGTCGATAACGAACAGAGCGTCTGGCAGACCGCCCATGTCCTTGATACCACCCAGGGAACGATCCAGCTTTTCCAGGTCACGGGAGCGCATCAGCGCTTCTTTCTTGGTCAGCTTGGCGAAAGTACCGTCTTCGGCTTGCACTTCAAGGTCACGCAGACGCTTGATGGAAGCACGGATGGTTTTGAAGTTGGTCAGCATGCCGCCCAACCAGCGGTGATCGACGTACGGCGAACCGCAACGTGCTGCTTCTTCAGCAACGATCTTGCCAGCGGAACGCTTGGTGCCGACGAACAGAATCTTGTTTTTGCCCTGGGCCAGACGCTCTACGAAAGTCAGAGCTTCGTTGAACATTGGCAGGGTTTTTTCAAGGTTGATAATGTGGATCTTGTTACGCGCGCCGAAAATGTATTTACCCATTTTCGGGTTCCAGTAACGGGTCTGGTGACCGAAGTGCACACCGGCCTTCAGCATATCGCGCATGTTGACTTGGGACATGATAGTTCCTTAATAAGTCGGGTTTGGCCTCCACGTATCCCAATGACCAACCACCAGCATTTCGCTTGCGGCACCCAGGTCATCGTGTCGACACGTGTGTGGATTTAAGCTTTTCGGGGCATCCCCGGAAAGCGGCGCATTTTATATCACAAGGCAGGAAAAAACGGAACCCGGATTCTGAAATCGAGGCGAATGCACAACACCATCCCTTGGAATCGGCCCAGAATGCACCATTCTATAGAGAGAAGCGATCTACAGAGCCGCGGATTCGCGTTGATCGTCTGTTAGAATCGCGTTTTTCAGGGCTGCGAAGATCGATCGCGCAACGCCCTTTTCGTCTGGAAAGCGCCATCGAGCGTAGAGAGAGCCTGTATGACCGTCACCCTCAAAACCCCAGAGGACATCGCTGGCATGCGTGTCGCCGGCAAACTGGCCGCCGACGTGCTGGAAATGATTGCCGAATATGTCAAACCGGGCGTCACCACCGATCAACTGAACCAGATCTGTCACGACTATATCGTCAACGAGCAGAAGGCCATCCCTGCCCCGCTGAACTACAAGGGCTACCCGAAGTCGATCTGCACCTCGATCAACCATGTGGTCTGCCACGGCATCCCGAACGACAAGCCGCTCAAGGATGGCGACACCTTGAACATCGACGTCACGGTCATCAAGGACGGCTACCACGGCGACACCAGCCGTATGTTCCACGTCGGCAACGTGCCGGTCTGGGCTGAGCGCCTGTCGCAAGTGACCCAGGAATGCATGTACAAGGCGATTGAAATCGTCAAGCCAGGGTGCCGCCTGGGCGACATCGGTGAAATCATCCAGAAGCACGCCGAGAAAAACGGCTTTTCGGTGGTTCGTGAGTTCTGCGGCCACGGCATCGGCAAGGTGTTCCATGAAGAGCCGCAGATCCTGCACTACGGCCGTGCCGGTACCGGCATGGAACTGAAGGCTGGCATGACCTTCACCATCGAGCCAATGATCAACCAGGGCCGCGCCGACACCAAGGTGCTGGGCGATGGCTGGACCGCGATCACCAAGGACCGCAAGCTGTCGGCACAGTGGGAACACACCTTGCTGGTAACCGAAACCGGCTACGAGATCTTCACCCTGCGCAGCGATGACACCATCCCTCGCGTTTCGGCCTGATCCCGTCACCGTATCCAGCCTATAGAAAGGAAAGCAATCGATGCCGCAGGTGGATCCAGAACTCTTCGATCGCGGCCAGTTCCAGGCTGAACTGGCCCTGAAGGCCAGCCCGATCCCGGCCTTCAAGAAGGCGATCCGCCAGGCTCGCGAGGTGCTCGACGGGCGCTTTCGCAGTGGCCGGGAGATTCGCCGCTTGATCGAGGACCGTGCCTGGTTCGTCGATAACATCCTGCAAAAGGCCTGGGAGCAATTCAGCTGGAGCGAAGACGCCGACATCGCGCTGGTCGCGGTCGGCGGCTACGGTCGTGGCGAATTGCATCCTTATTCCGATATCGACCTGCTGATCCTGCTGGACAGTGCGGACCACGAAGTTTTCCGCGAGCCCATCGAGCGCTTCCTGACCCTGCTGTGGGACATTGGCCTGGAAGTCGGCCAGAGCGTGCGCTCGGTTGACGAGTGCGCCGTCGAGGCCCGCGCTGACCTCACGGTTGTCACTAACCTGATGGAAAGCCGCACCATCTGCGGTCCCGAACACCTGCGCCAGCGCATGCTGGACGTCACCAGCACCGCACACATGTGGCCGAGCAAGGAGTTTTTCCTGGCCAAGCGCGCCGAGCAGAAAGCCCGTCACCACAAGTACAACGACACCGAGTACAACCTGGAACCCAACGTCAAGGGCTCCCCCGGCGGACTGCGGGATATCCAGACGATTCTCTGGGTGGCCCGTCGCGAGTACGGCACCCTGAACCTGCGGGCACTGGCCGGCGAAGGTTTTCTGGTCGAAAGCGAAAACGCCCTGCTGGCCTCCTCCCAGGAGTTCCTGTGGAAGGTGCGTTATGCCCTGCACATGCTCGCCGGACGCTCCGAAGACCGCCTGCTGTTCGATCACCAACGCACCATTGCCGGGCTGCTGGGATTTGAAGGGGACGACGCCAAGCAAGCCGTCGAGAACTTCATGCAGCAGTATTTCCGCGTGGTCATGAGCATTGCCCAGCTCAGCGACCTGATCATCCAGCACTTCGAGGAAGTCATCCTCGCCCCGGAGGATGCGGCACCGCCACAACCGGTCAACTCACGATTCCAGTTGCACGACGGCTACATCGAGGCGCGTAACGACAATGTGTTCCGCCGCACCCCGTTCGCCATGCTCGAAATCTTCGTGCTGATGGCCCAGCAACCGGAAATCAAGGGCGTGCGCGCCGATACCATTCGCCTGCTACGCGAGAATCGGCACCTGATCAACGACGACTTCCGCAACGACATACGCAACACCAGCCTGTTCATCGAGCTGTTCAAATGCAAGATCGGCATCCACCGCAACCTGCGCCGGATGAACCGCTACGGCATTCTCGGACGTTATCTGCCGGAATTCGGTTTCATCGTCGGCCAGATGCAGCACGACCTGTTCCACATCTATACGGTTGACGCCCACACCCTGAACCTGATCAAGCACCTGCGTAAATTGCAGTACACCCAGGTTTCGGAAAAATTCCCGTTGGCCAGCAAGCTCATGGCCAAGCTGCCCAAGCCTGAACTGATCTACCTCGCCGGTCTGTACCACGACATCGGCAAGGGCCGGCATGGCGATCACTCGGACATCGGCGCGGTGGACGCCGAGGCCTTCTGCCAGCGCCATCAGCTGCCGGTGTGGGACAGCCGCCTGATCGTCTGGCTGGTGCAAAACCATCTGATGATGTCGACCACGGCCCAGCGCAAGGATTTGTCCGATCCACAGGTGATCCATGATTTCGCCCAGACAGTGGGCGATGAAACACGCCTCGACTACCTGTACGTGCTGACGGTCGCCGACATCAACGCCACCAACCCGACCCTGTGGAACTCCTGGCGGGCCAGCCTGCTGCGCCAGCTCTACACCGAAACCAAGCGCGCCCTGCGTCGCGGCCTGGAAAACCCCGTGGACCGCGAAGAACAGATCCGCCAGACCCAGAGCGCCGCCCTGGACATCCTGGTGCGCGGCGGTACCGACCCGGACGACGTCGAGCAGTTGTGGGCGCAACTGGGGGACGACTATTTCCTGCGCCACACCGCCGGCGACGTCGCCTGGCACAGCGATGCGATCCTCCAGCAGCCGGTCGACGGCGGGCCGCTGGTACTGATCAAGGAAACCACTCAACGCGAGTTCGAGGGCGGCACGCAAATCTTCATCTACGCACCGGACCAGCACGATTTCTTCGCCGTGACCGTGGCCGCGATGGACCAGCTCAACCTGAACATCCATGACGCCCGGGTCATCACCTCCAGCAGCCAGTTCACCCTCGACACCTATATAGTGCTCGATACCGATGGCGACTCGATCGGTGATAATCCGGCACGGGTCAAGCAGATCCGTGACGGCCTGACCGAAGCCCTGCGCAATCCGGACAATTACCCGACCATCATCCAGCGCCGAGTGCCGCGCCAGCTCAAGCATTTTGCCTTCGCACCACAGGTGACGATCCACAACGACGCCCAGCGCCCGGTGACCGTACTGGAACTGACTGCCCCTGATCGCCCTGGCCTGCTGGCACGGGTCGGCACGATCTTCCTGGAGTTCGACCTGTCGCTGCAGAACGCCAAGATCGCCACCCTCGGGGAGCGTGTGGAAGACGTGTTCTTCATCACCGACGCGAACAACCAACCGTTGTCCGACCCGTTGCTGTGCAGTCGCTTGCAGGATGCAATCGTCGAACAGTTGAGCGTCAACCAGGAACCCGATATCAAACTGTCGCGCATCAGCATTTGAATTAAGTATCTCCCCTCTGTAGGAGCCGGCTTGCTGGCGATGGCATCACCTCGGTATGCCAGGTGAATCGCGGTGATGCCATCGCCAGCAAGCCGGTTCTTACGTAGTGCAGGTCTTCACATTGAACGAGATCCATCGATGAACAACGCTCTGACCCAGCTCCAGCCCTACCCGTTCGAGAAGCTCCGCGCCCTGCTCGGCAGCGTCACGCCAAACCCGGACAAACGCCCTATCGCGCTGTCGATCGGCGAACCGAAACACCGCTCGCCAAGCTTTGTCGCCGAAGCCCTGGCCAGCAACCTGGATCAGATGGCCGTGTACCCGACCACCCTCGGCATCCCGGCCCTGCGTGAAGCCATCGCCGCCTGGTGCGAGCGCCGCTTCAACGTACCGAGCGGCTGGATCGACCCGGCGCGCAACGTGCTGCCGGTCAACGGCACCCGTGAAGCGCTGTTCGCCTTCACTCAGACCGTGGTCAACCGTTGCGACGACGCGCTGGTGGTCAGCCCGAATCCGTTCTATCAGATCTACGAAGGCGCCGCGTTCCTCGCCGGGGCCAAGCCGCACTACCTGCCGTGCCTGGACGAAAATGGCTTCAACCCGGATTTCGATGCCGTTTCGCCGGACATCTGGCAACGCTGCCAGATCCTGTTCCTGTGCTCGCCGGGTAACCCGACAGGCGCGCTGATCCCGGTCGAGACCTTGAAAAAGCTGATCGCCCTGGCTGACGAATACGACTTCGTGATCGCCGCGGACGAGTGCTACAGCGAGCTGTATTTCGACGAACAGACGCCGCCACCTGGCCTGCTCAGCGCTTGCGTGGAACTGGGCCGCAAGGATTTCAAGCGCTGCGTGGTATTCCACAGCCTGTCCAAGCGCTCCAACCTGCCAGGCCTGCGTTCGGGCTTCGTGGCCGGTGACGCTGACGTCCTCAAGGGCTTTCTGCTCTATCGCACCTATCACGGCTGCGCGATGCCGGTTCAAACCCAACTGGCCAGCGTTGCCGCGTGGAACGACGAAGTGCATGTGCGCGCCAACCGTGCGCTGTATCGCGAGAAGTACGACGCGGTGCTGAAAATCCTCAGCCCGGTGATGGACGTGCAACGCCCGGACGGTGGTTTTTACCTTTGGCCGAATGTGGCCGGTGACGACGCGGCCTTCTGCCGCGACCTGTTCGAGCAGGAGCATGTGACCGTGGTGCCAGGTTCATATCTGTCCCGCGAGGTGGATGGCGTCAATCCGGGTGCCGGGCGTGTGCGCATGGCGTTGGTTGCGCCGTTGGCCGAGTGTGTAGAAGCCGCGGAGCGAATTCGAAACTTCATTGACGCACGCAGAAGCTGACAATGAGCTTTCCCTGTACCGTGCAACGCGGTGCAGGGAACTTAAACACTGTGCACTCAATAATACGCGCAACAAACTGAACAACTACCCACCTCGACAACCACCTGCCAACCTTTTACTTTGAGGACTCATTAACAAACAACTAAGTGCAACCACATGAATCAACTTAAATACTGTAAACCCATCACAGCTCCCGACCCCCTCGAATCTTATCAGGCGGCCATTAATGAAAACCCCAGTAATGGAGCAAGTCCGGGCAATCGCAAAAAACGCAGCGTCAGCGAGCACACTAAATATTGGCTACCCGGCAGAACCCTGAAGATTCTGGTTTTCGAATATAACGAGCATTCTTTTGCCGCCGTAAAAAATGGCGCAAGCAAATGGCTACCGTATATCAATCTCAAATTCGAATTCATTGAAATGGATGAGCAGGATATTTTTGCCTCGGATGAACGCCTGGGTGATATCCGTGTCGATTTTCAACACTCGTTCGACAATAGCGGAAGTTCAAGACTCGGCACCGACGCCCTTACCGGTGCCCACGACCTTCCGTCCATGACACTCGGCACCAATTTTGACTCACCCTACTTCGAATCCACGGTCATACATGAGTTTGGGCATGCACTCGGCCTGCACCATGAACATCAACATCCAGATGCCGGAATACCCTGGGACCGAGAAAAAACATATATTCACATGGCTCACAACCATAAACTTTCAAGGGCTGAAGTTGATGCCAACGTTTTCCCCTTGGAGCGCAGCGCCTTTCGGACTTACACACCCTATGACCGCCAATCAGTGATGCATTATCACGTACTCAACGAACTTACCGTGGGCGACTGGCATCAACCTGCAAACTTGAACATCAGCGAAGGCGACATCGCAGCCGTGCGCAGGATTTACCCATAACCGCGCCGGCTGCGACGATACAACCTTACTTCACCACGCCAAGCTGAGCCTCACTCAAGTCCAACTCACCCAATACTTCCCGCAATACGTCATCGGCGATCTGGTGATGACGACTGAGGCTATACAACTCCAAGCGCTGCGCTCGCAGCGCCTTTAATCGCAGGCGCCGTTCCAGCAAGTCCATCTGCAAGGCCAAGGCCTGTGCTTCTGCCGAATCGTTGAATATCTCCAGTTGCTGGCGGTACTCGGCCATGATCCGCGCCTTGAGCTCTGCGGCCAGCGCTGCCTGCGCCGCATCCTGGGGGCTGGCCTCTTCAGTTTCCAAGGCATGAATGGCCGCCTCGGCAGTTTTACGCCAGGCATCGCGCACTTCATTGCGACGTTTGTCGTCGGAGCTTTTCTCAATACCGCGCAGTAACAATGGCAAAGCGATGCAGGCGGCGATCAGCGACAACAGGATCACTCCGGCGGCGATGAAAATCAGCAGATCGCGCTCCGGGAACGCCACCGCTCCCATCAGCAGCGGCACCGACATCACACCCGCCAGCGTCACTGCTCCGCGTACGCCACCGACAGTGAGCAACCAGCAGGACCGCGTGATCGGTACCTGGGTCATTTCGCCCTTGCCGCGCAGGCGCCGCAGAACGATCGACGCCCGCCAGATGCTCTGCACCCAGACGAAACGCAATGCCAACAGCACCAGGAAAATCGCCACGACATCGAAGCAGCGATACAGCAAGGTCGGCCACAGCGAGGTTTCCTGGCTGGCCACCGCCTTGACGATGTCCGGCAGTTGCAAGCCCAGCAGCAGAAAGATCAACCCATTGAAGGCGAACTCCAGCAACGACCAGACGCTGCGATTGAGCAGGCGCGTATTGGTCTGGCGCGGCAGCAGATCGAGCCAGCTCTGCATCATTCCCGCCGCCACCGCCGACAGAATGCCCGACGCACCCACGCGCTCGGCGAGCACGTACGCGGCAAACGGCAGCAACAACATGAAGACGACGTGGGTGGCCGGGTCATCCCAGCCACGGGCAATCATCCATGCCCGCAAACGCCCCACCAACCAACTCAAGGCCACACCGACAGCCAGGCCACCGAGGGCGACCATCACGAACGTCAGGCTGGCAGTGGCCAGGGAGAATGCGCCAGTCACCGCCGCCACCAGGGCAAACTTGAACGTCACCAGGCCCGAGGCATCGTTCATCAGCGCCTCGCCCTGCAGCATGTGCATCAAGGGCGTCGGCAAACGGTTCTGCGAGATCGCCGAGACCGCCACGGCGTCGGTCGGCGACAGCACTGCCGCCAGCGCAAACGCGACTGGCAACGGTATGCTCGGTAGCAGCCAGTGGATGAAATAACCCGCACCGACCACGGTAAACAACACCAACCCCACGGCCAGGGTCAGGATCGGTCCACGCAGATGCCACAATGCACGCTTGGGCATGCGCCAACCGTCGGAAAACAGCAACGGTGGCAGGAACAGGAACAGAAACAATTCAGGGTCCAATGCCACATGCAGGCCCAGGGTCGGCCAGGCGAGCAAGGCACCCGCGGCAATTTGCACCAGTGGCAGCGGCAGCGGGATCACCCGCCCGAGCAAGCGCGAAACGCCCACCAGCATCAACAGGATCAGGACGGTGTAGGCGGTTTGCATAAAACGTGGTTCCCGGACAATCGACAGCATCGAAGTGCCATATTAGCCGCTTAGACTGTGCACTGCCCCTTGCACCAACGTCGCACGCGGTTGGCCCAGGCACCATTCCCCCTGTCGGAGCGAGCCTGCACCCACAGGATTGGCGCATCCATGGCATAATCCCAGACCTTTTATTTCCGGCACCTGTAAAGGGGGCGATTCCTTGACCGTTTCAAGTAAAACGTTGCACCTTTTCGGCATCAAGGCGTGCGACACCATGAAAAAGGCGCGCACCTGGCTTGATGAACACGCTGTCAGCTATGACTTCCATGATTACAAAGCGATCGGTATCGATCGTGAACACCTGACCCAATGGTGCAACGAGCACGGCTGGGAAGTGGTGTTAAACCGTGCAGGCACGACCTTTCGCAAGCTCGACGACGAACGCAAAGCCGATCTCGACCAGTCGAAAGCCATCGAACTGATGCTCGCACAACCTTCGATGATCAAGCGCCCGGTGCTCGATCTCGGTGACCGAACCCTGATTGGCTTCAAGCCAGATATCTACGCGGCCGCGCTCAAGTAAGCAGCCCGTTTCAATTTGCTAGAGGTATCAACATGTCCACTACCCTGTTCAGCCTGGCCTTTGGTGTCGGCACTCAAAACCGTCAAGGCGCCTGGCTGGAAGTGTTCTACGCACAGCCATTGCTCAACCCGTCTGCAGAACTGGTCGCTGCCATTGCGCCGATCCTGGGCTACACCGAAGGCAACCAGGCCATCACCTTCACCACCGCGCAAGCTTCGCAACTGGCTGAAGCCGTGAAAGGGGTCGACGCTGCCCAGGCCGCCCTGCTGACCCGCCTGGCCGAGAGCCACAAGCCGCTGGTCGCCACTGTCCTGGCCGAAGACGCACAACTGACCTCCACGCCTGAGGCCTACCTCAAGCTGCACCTGCTGTCCCATCGCCTGGTCAAGCCACACGGCCTGAACCTGGCTGGCGTGTTCCCGCTGCTGCCAAACGTAGCCTGGACCAGCCAGGGCGCCATCGACCTGTCCGAGCTGGCCGAGCATCAACTCGAAGCCCGCCTGCGCGGCGAGCTGCTGGAAGTGTTCTCGGTGGACAAGTTCCCGAAAATGACCGACTACGTCGTACCGGCCGGCGTGCGTATCGCTGACGCCGCGCGCCTGCGCCTGGGCGCCTACGTGGGCGAAGGCACCACCGTCATGCACGAAGGCTTCATCAACTTCAACGCCGGCACCGAAGGCCCGGGCATGATCGAAGGCCGCGTCTCCGCTGGCGTATTCGTCGGCAAGGGTTCGGACCTGGGCGGCGGCTGCTCGACCATGGGCACCCTCTCGGGCGGCGGCAACATCGTGATCAAGGTTGGCGAAGGCTGCCTGATCGGCGCCAACGCCGGTATCGGCATCCCGTTGGGCGATCGCAACACCGTTGAGTCTGGCCTGTACGTGACTGCCGGCACCAAGGTGGCGCTACTGGACGAGAACAACGAGCTGGTGAAAGTTGTGAAAGCCCGTGAGCTGGCCGGCCAGACCGACCTGCTGTTCCGTCGCAATTCGCAAACCGGTGCCGTGGAGTGCAAAACCCACAAATCGGCGATCGAATTGAACGAAGCGCTGCACGCTCACAACTAAGCGTCAGTCGATCCCTGCAGGAGCGAGCATGCTCGCGATGAACGTCAACGATAACGCGGGGCACCCGACACCCCGTGTCGTCCAGGCGTCGATCGTGAGCATGCTCGCTCCTACAGGGGTCAGGCGTAAAGGCCGAACACCATGATGATTCTCTCCCCCTGGCGCGCCGACTTTCCGGCCATCGCCGCCCTTCACCGGCAAGGCCAGACCTATCTGGACAACGCCGCCACCACGCAAAAACCGCAAGCCCTGATCGATGCGCTGGCACATTACTACGCCAACGGCGCGGCCAACGTGCATCGGGCACAACACTTGCCCGGCGCCCATGCGACCCAAGCATTCGAGGACAGTCGGCGCAAAGCCGCGCAATGGCTCAATGCCGGCGACAGCGGGCAAATCATCTTCACGCATGGCGCGACGTCCGCGCTGAACCTCCTGGCCTATGGCCTGGAGCATCTTTTCAATCCAGGCGATGAGATCGTCATCAGCGCCCTGGAACATCACGCCAACCTGCTGCCGTGGCAGCAACTGGCGCAGCGCCGCGAGCTGAAACTGGTGATCCTGCCACTGGACGCCGACGGTGTGATCTACCTTGACGCTGCCCGACGGTTGATCGGCCCACGCACGCGGCTGCTGGCTGTCAGCCAGTTGTCCAACGTCATCGGCGCCTGGCAACCCCTGCCCGCGCTGCTGGCGCTGGCCAAGGCGCAAAACGCCTTGACCGTGATCGACGGCGCCCAGGGCGTGGTCCATGGCCGGCATGACGTGCAAACGCTGGGGTGCGACTTCTATGTATTTTCCAGCCATAAGCTCTATGGCCCCGATGGCCTGGGCGTGTTGTTTGGGCGCCATGAAGCGCTGCAACAGCTACGCCCCTGGCAGTTCGGCGGCGAAATGGTCCTGGACGCCAACTATCACGACGCGCGCTTTCGCCCTGCGCCACTGGGATTCGAAGCCGGCACGCCGCCGATTTCCAGCGTCATTGGGCTGGGGGCAAGCCTGGATTACCTTGCCGGGCTCGATCAGCACGCCGTTTGCGCCCATGAATCGGTCCTGCATGACTATCTGCTCAAGGGACTCGCTGCGCGTAACGGCATCCGCCTGTTGGGCAAGCCGCAAGTGGCACTGGCGAGCTTCACCATCGAAGGTGTACATAACTCGGATCTGGCGCACCTTCTGACCGAACAGGGCATTGCGGTCCGCGCCGGTCATCACTGCGCCATGCCGCTGCTCAAAAGCCTGCACCTGGCCGGAGCGATTCGGGTGTCGTTGGCGCTGTACAACGACTCCGAAGACCTGGAACGGTTCTTTGAAGCGCTGGATCAAGCACTGGAGTTATTGCGATGAGCCTTCCCGCTGAAGCCGTGGACGCGCTGCAAGCCTTTCAAGATCTGCCGGGCTGGGAACAACGGGCGCGCCTGCTGATGCAGTGGGGCGAGCGCCTGCCCGTACTGAGCGAAGTAGAAATGTGTGACACCAACCGGGTGCACGGCTGCGAAAGCCAGGTATGGCTGGTGGGCGAACTGAAGGATGGCCACTGGCTGTTCAGGGCCAACAGTGATGCACGGTTGATTCGCGGGTTGGTGGCGTTGCTGCTGGCGCGGGTCAACGGGTTGTCGGCGGCTGAGTTGCGCCAGGTGGATTTGGCGGACTGGTTCAATCAGCTGGGACTGGCTCGGCAGTTGTCGCAGTCCCGAAGCAATGGCTTGAATGCGGTTTTACAACGGATGCGTGAACTCGCCGCCTGACTGATCGTTCCCACGCTCTGCGTGGGAACGATCAGTCAGGAAGGTTTGACGCGCTCCGCCGGCCGTCGCACACCCGCCACGATCTTGTCCACCGCCTTGGTCGCCGCGACCATGCCGAAGGTCGCCGTCACCATCATCACTGCGCCAAAACCACCGGCGCAGTCAAGTTTCACACCATCACCGACGAAACTCTTCTGCAGGCAAATGCTGCCATCGGGTTTCGGGTAGCGCAGTTGCTCGGTGGAGAACACACACGGCACGCTGTAATGACGGGTCACGGTGCGCGAGAAGCCATAGTCGCGGCGCAAGGTGGAGCGCACTTTCGACGCCAACGGGTCATTGAACGTACGGTTGAGGTCGCAGACCTGGATCAGCGTCGGATCGATCTGCCCGCCCGCGCCGCCGGTGGTGATGATCTGGATCTTGCGCCGCTTGCACCAGGCAATCAGCGCCGCCTTGGCGTTGACGCTGTCGATGCAGTCGATCACGCAATCGATGTTCGGCGTGATGTACTCGGCCATGGTCTCGCGGGTGACGAAATCCGGCACCGCGTGCACCGTGCAATCGGGATTGATCCCGCGCAAGCGCTCGGCCATCACTTCGACCTTGGGTTTGCCGACGGTGCTGTCCAGTGCGTGTAACTGGCGGTTGGCGTTGCTGACACAGACATCGTCCAAGTCGAACAATGAGATCTCGCCGACACCGCAACGGGCCATGGCTTCCGCCGCCCAGGAACCGACGCCACCGACGCCAACAATCGCCACATGCGCCGCGCGCAGGCGCTCAAGGCCCTCGATGCCATACAAACGGGCGATGCCTGCAAACCGCGGATCTTCTGTACTCATGACCATCACCTCAAAAACCGGCGCGCAGTATAGGGCTTCGCCGCACGAAATTTTAGGGTTCGAGCGGTAAGTGTAAGAACTTATGTGAAAGTGAATTGCCCAATGTCGAGTAATTCCCTGTCCGCTATAGGTTCAGAGAATGCCTAGTGTAGGATTCGCCCCCCTTGGCGGTCCGACCGTTCCTTCGTTCCACAGTCTTTGGAACCCGAAATAACTATGTCATCGCGTAAATTTGGACTCAACCTGGTGGTGGTGCTCGCCATCGCTGCCTTGTTTACCGGTTTCTGGGCGCTGATCAATCGCCCGGTGACCGCCCCCAACTGGCCCGAACAGATCTCCGGCTTCTCGTACTCACCTTTCCAGCAGGGTCAATTCCCACAGAAGGAGCAGTACCCGACTGACGATCAAATGCGTCGTGACCTGGAGATCATGAGCAAGCTGACGGACAACATCCGTACTTACTCGGTCGACGGTACGCTGGAAAACATTCCCAAGCTGGCGGAAGAGTTTGGCCTGCGGGTGACACTGGGGATCTGGATCAGCCCGGACCAGGAACGCAACGAGCGGGAAATCACCCGCGCCATCGAAATCGCCAATTCTTCGCGCAGCGTCGTGCGCGTCGTTGTAGGTAACGAAGCCATTTTCCGCAAGGAAATCACCGCGGCCGAACTGAGCGTGATCCTTGATCGCGTTCGCGCCGCTGTAAAGGTGCCGGTGACCACGTCCGAACAGTGGCACGTCTGGGAAGAACACCCCGAACTGGCCAAGCACGTCGACCTGATTGCCGCCCACGTGCTGCCTTACTGGGAGTTCATCCCGATGGACAAGGCCGGACAGTTCGTCCTCGACCGGGCTCGCGACCTGAAAAAGATGTTCCCGAAGAAACCGCTGCTGCTCTCCGAAGTGGGCTGGCCGAGCAACGGCCGCATGCGCGGCGGCGCCGATGCGTCGCCGGCAGACCAGGCGATCTATCTGCGAACCCTGGTCAACAAGCTCAACCGCCAGGGCTTCAACTACTTCGTGATCGAAGCGTTCGACCAGCCGTGGAAGGCCAGTGACGAAGGTTCGGTAGGCGCCTACTGGGGTGTGTTCAACGCCGCACGCCAACAGAAATTCAACTTCGAAGGTCCGGTGGTCGCGATCCCGCAATGGCGCGTGCTGGCCATCGGTTCGGTGGTATTGGCGCTGCTGTCGCTGACCCTGCTGATGATCGACGGCTCGGCCCTGCGCCAGCGTGGTCGCACCTTCCTGACCTTTATCGCGTTCCTTTGCGGTTCGGTGCTGGTGTGGATCGGTTATGACTACAGCCAGCAATACAGCACCTGGTTCAGCCTGACGGTGGGCTTCCTGCTCGCCCTTGGTGCCCTCGGGGTGTTCATCGTGTTGCTGACCGAGGCCCACGAACTGGCCGAAGCCGTGTGGATCCACAAGCGGCGCCGGGAATTCCTGCCGGTGGTCGGTGATTCGAACTATCGACCGAAAGTATCCATCCATGTGCCGTGCTACAACGAGCCTCCAGAGATGGTCAAGGAGACCCTCAACGCCCTGGCCAATCTCGACTATCCGGACTTCGAAGTCCTGATCATCGACAACAACACCAAGGACCCGGCGGTCTGGGAACCGGTGCGCGATTACTGCGAAACCCTCGGCCCGCGCTTCAAGTTCTTCCACGTCGCCCCCTTGGCCGGTTTCAAGGGCGGCGCGCTGAACTACCTGATCCCCCACACGGCCAAGGATGCCGAAGTGATCGCGGTGATCGACTCCGATTACTGCGTGCACCCCAACTGGCTCAAGCACATGGTGCCGCACTTCGCCGACCCGAAAATCGCCGTGGTGCAGTCGCCGCAGGATTACCGCGACCAGAACGAAAGCACCTTCAAGAAGCTCTGCTACGCGGAATACAAGGGCTTCTTCCACATCGGCATGGTTACCCGTAACGACCGTGACGCGATCATCCAGCACGGGACCATGACGATGACCCGGCGCTCGGTGCTCGAGGAGCTGGGCTGGGCCGACTGGTGCATCTGCGAAGACGCCGAGCTGGGCCTGCGCGTGTTCGAAAAAGGCCTGTCGGCGGCGTATTACCACGACAGCTACGGCAAGGGCCTGATGCCCGACACCTTCATCGACTTCAAGAAACAGCGGTTCCGCTGGGCCTATGGCGCGATCCAGATCATCAAGCGTCACACCCGCAGCCTGCTGCGCGGCAAGGACACCGAGCTGACCCGCGGCCAGCGCTACCACTTCCTCGCGGGCTGGTTGCCGTGGGTCGCCGATGGCATGAACATCTTCTTCACTGTCGGCGCGCTGTTGTGGTCGGCAGCGATGATCATCGTGCCGCAGCGGGTCGATCCGCCGTTGCTGATTTTCGCGATCCCGCCCCTGGCGCTGTTCGTGTTCAAGGTCGGCAAGATCATCTTCCTCTACCGACGGGCGGTGGGGGTGAACCTCAAGGATGCGTTCTGCGCGGCACTGGCGGGACTTGCGTTGTCGCACACCATCGCCAAGGCGGTGTTGTACGGGTTCTTCACCAGCAGCATCCCGTTCTTCCGCACGCCGAAGAACGCCGATAACCACGGCTTCTGGGTGGCGATTTCGGAGGCCCGGGAAGAGGTGTTCATCATGCTGTTGCTGTGGGGCGCCGCGCTGGGGATTTTCCTGGTGAACGGCATGCCGAGCAACGACATGCGCTTCTGGGTGACCATGCTGCTGGTGCAGTCGCTGCCGTACCTGGCGGCGCTGATCATGGCGTTCCTCTCCTCCCTGCCGAAGCCGACCGCCGAAACCGAAACGGCGCCAGCGGTCTAAATCTTCGCCGATGCACTAAACGGCGGCCAATGGTCGCCGTTTTGCTTTAAGATAACCGCCATTTTGCAGGGCCTACGGCCCAATGGCCGGACCTGATCCCTGTGGGAGCGAGCCTGCTCGCGAAGGCGTTGTAACAATCAACGTTTATGTTGACTGGCACGCCGCCTTCGCGAGCAGGCTCGCTCCCACAGTGGGTCCGCGCCCACATTCATGATTTCCGGAGTTTCCCATGACGGCCCACGCCGACCTTTCGCCGACCCTTCAACTCGCCATCGACCTGATCCGCCGTCCGTCCGTGACGCCGCTCGACGCCGATTGCCAGAAGCAGATGATGCAGCGCCTGGGCGATGCCGGTTTCATGCTGGAACCGATGCGCATCGAAGATGTGGATAACTTCTGGGCCACCCACGGAAAACACGATGGCCCGGTACTGTGCTTCGCCGGCCACACCGACGTGGTGCCGACAGGTCCCGTGACCGCCTGGCAAATCGATCCGTTCAACGCAGTCATCGACGAACACGGCATGCTCTGCGGCCGTGGCGCGGCAGACATGAAAGGCAGCCTGGCATCCATGACCGTGGCCGCCGAGCGTTTCGTCGCCGATTACCCGGATCACAAGGGCAAGGTCGCCTTCCTGATCACCAGCGACGAAGAAGGCCCGGCGCACCATGGCACCAAGGCCGTGATTGAACGCCTGGTCGCACGCAAGGAGCGTCTGGACTGGTGCATCGTCGGCGAACCGTCGAGCACCACCCTGGTCGGTGACGTGGTCAAGAACGGCCGTCGCGGTTCCCTCGGCGCCAAGCTGACCGTGCGTGGTGTACAGGGCCACGTGGCCTACCCGCACCTGGCCAAGAACCCGATTCACCTCGCCGCTCCAGCGCTGGCGGAACTTGCCGCCGAGCATTGGGACCACGGCAACGATTTCTTCCCGCCGACCAGTTTCCAGATTTCCAACGTCAACTCCGGCACCGGCGCGACCAACGTCATCCCGGGTGACCTGGTCGCCGTATTCAACTTCCGCTTCTCCACCGAGTCGACCGTTGAAGGCCTGCAAAAACGTGTCGCCGACATTCTCGACAAGCATGCCCTGGACTGGCACATCGACTGGGCACTGTCCGGCCTGCCGTTCCTCACCGAACCGGGCGCGCTGCTCGACGCCGTGTCCTCGAGCATCAAGGACATCACCGGTCGTGAAACCCAGGCGTCCACCAGCGGTGGCACTTCCGACGGTCGCTTCATTGCGACCATGGGCACGCAGGTGGTCGAGCTGGGGCCGGTCAACGCGACCATCCACCAGGTCAATGAGCGCGTGCTGGCGGCCGACCTCGATGTGTTGACCGAAATCTACTACCAGACCCTGATCAAGTTGCTCGCCTGATGCTCGCTTGCCCGATCTGCAGTGAACCGCTCAGCGCGGTGGACAACGGCGTGGCCTGCCCCGCCGGGCATCGTTTCGACCGTGCGCGCCAGGGTTACCTGAACCTGTTGCCGGTGCAGCACAAGAACAGCCGCGACCCTGGGGATAACCAGGCGATGGTCGAAGCCCGCCGCGACTTCCTCAACGCCGGCCATTACGCGCCGGTGGCCAAGCGCCTGGCGGAACTGGCGGCAGGTTACGCGCCACAGCGCTGGATCGATATCGGTTGTGGCGAGGGTTATTACACTGCGCAAATCGCCGACGCCTTGCCGGACGCCGACGGCTACGCCCTGGACATTTCCCGGGAAGCGGTCAAGCGCGCCTGCAAACGCAACCCCAAGCTCACCTGGTTGATCGCCAGCATGGCCCGCGTGCCGCTGGCATCGGGCAGCTGTCAGTTCCTGGCCAGCGTTTTCAGCCCGCTGGATTGGGACGAAGCCAAGCGCCTGCTCAGCCCCGGTGGCGGCCTGATGAAAGTCGGACCGACCAGCGGCCACCTGATGGAGCTGCGTGAGCGGCTGTACGACGAAGTCCGCGAGTACATCGACGACAAGCACCTGGACCTGGTGCCTGAAGGCATGGCGCTGGCTCATAGCGAAACCCTGACTTTCAAACTGACACTTGCCAGTGGTCAGGACCGGGCGAACCTGTTGGCCATGACCCCCCACGGCTGGCGCGCCAGTGCCGAGCGCCGGGCAGCGGTCATTGAGCAGGTCGAGCCTTTCGAAGTCACCGTATCGATGCGCTACGATTACTTCGTACTTCAATAACTTCAACCATTTTTGGTCTTGGGCAACGGCTCAAGACCGGCTAAATCCGCGAATGGATTTTTCAGACACGCAGTGAGGACATCCATGCGCCAGCCCGATATCGAGATTTACCTGAAAGACGCCGACGTCGACCACAAGGCCATCTCGGCCTGGCTCGGCACGGCATTGGGCCCGTGCACCGACTGGGTACAGAAAGGCCAGACCTACAAGTGCAAGGCTGGCAACGTGCCGGTGACCTGGTTGCCCAAGGCCGTAGGAAAGTGGAACAGCCTGTACCTGGAAAGCGACCAGACGCCGTGGGAAGATGACATCGCCTGCGCCCGCGCTGCCTTTGCCGCGTTGAACGTCGAAGTGCGCTGCGCACCGGGTAGCTGGGTCGAGGAAGAAGGTGAAGAGACGGCGGATCGCTGGATTCGCATCAGCGCCGATGGTGAAGAAGAGATCACCTGGAAAACTGCTTAACCGCCAAAGATCGCAGCCTGCGGCAGCTCCTACAGGGTTATGTGTACACCTGTAGGAGCTGCCGCAGGCTGCGATCTTTTGATCTCAGGATTACAGCCCCACCACATCCTCAGCCTGCAAACCCTTCTCGCCGGTTACCACCCCATACTCGACCTGCTGGCCTTCAGTCAGCGAACGGTGCCCCTCACCGCGAATCGCGCGGTAATGCACGAACACGTCCACCCCGTCCTCGCGTTGAATAAAACCGTAGCCCTTGGCGTCGTTGAACCACTTCACATTGCCGGTTTCGCGCGTTGCCATGTCAGTACCCCCTTGTTTTTATTTTGAGCGCCCGAGTATATGACAGGCGCAGAAACTCTCAACTACAGAATGGTTGAGCGCTTTTTTGCCGATTTTCGACGAATCCGGCACACTGTCTCCCGCCCGAGCAAACGCTCGGTTTTATTCACTCACGCAGAAGCCGTATGACCCGCTCCCCGTTCCGCCGTCTTGTGTTTGGCACCCTGCGCCGACTGTTGTACCTCTGGGTTCGCTCGGAGACGATCAACCAGTCGTCGTTCACCCTCAACCTCGACCGCAGTCGCCCGGTGTTCTACGTCCTGCAAAATCCTTCGTTGACCGACCTGGCCGTGGTCGACACCGAATGCACCAAGGCCGGCCTGCCGCGTCCGGTGCTGCCGGTATCGGTGGGCAACCTGCTGGAACCGGCCGCGTTCTTCTACCTGACACCGGACCCGGACTGGCTCGGGCGTCAGGACAAGCGCGGCGCACCGCCCACCCTGACCCGCCTGGTCAGTGCCTTGAGCCAGAACGCCGCCGAAGATGCGCAGATCATTCCGGTCAGCGTGTTCTGGGGGCAGTCGCCGGACAGCGAAAACAGCCCGTGGAAACTGTTGTTCGCCGACAGTTGGGCAGTCACCGGGCGCTTGCGCCGCTTGCTGAGCATCATCGTGCTGGGGCGCAAGACCCGCGTGCAGTTTTCCGCGCCGATCCACCTGCGTGAACTGATCGAGCACAACAAAGGTCACGAACGCACCGTGCGCATGGCCCAACGCATTCTGCGGGTGCACTTTCGCAACCTGAAAACCGCGGTCATCGGTCCGGATATTTCCCACCGACGCAACCTGGTCAAGGGCCTGGTCAACCAGCCGCTGGTAAAGCAGGCGATCCTCGACGAAGCCGAGCGCGAGAACATCTCGCCGGAGAAAGCCAAGGCCCAGGCCCTGCGCTACGGCAACGAGATCGCCTCGGACTACACCTACACCGCCATCCGCTTCATGGAAGTGGTGCTCAGCTGGTTCTGGAACAAAATCTACGATGGCATCAAGGTCAACAACATCGAAGGCGTGCAGAAAGTTGCCCCGGGTTACGAAGTGATCTACGTACCCTGCCATCGCAGCCACATCGACTACCTGCTGCTGTCCTACCTGCTGTTTCGCAACGGCCTGACCCCGCCGCACATCGCCGCCGGGATCAACCTCAACATGCCCGGGATCGGCGGCCTGCTGCGGCGCGGCGGTGCGTTCTTCATGCGTCGCACCTTCAAGGGCAACCCGCTGTACACCTCGGTGTTCAACGAATACCTGCACACCCTGTTCACCAAGGGCTTCCCGGTGGAGTACTTCGTCGAGGGCGGCCGTTCGCGCACCGGGCGCATGCTGCAACCGAAAACCGGCATGCTGGCGATCACCCTGCGCAGCTTCCTGCGTTCGTCACGCGTGCCCATCGTCTTCGTGCCGGTGTACATCGGCTACGAGCGCGTGCTGGAAGGCCGGACCTACCTGGGCGAGCTGCGTGGCGCGAGCAAGAAGAAAGAATCGATCTTTGACATTTTCAAGGTCATCGGCGCGCTCAAGCAGCGCTTCGGTCAAGTCGCGGTGAACTTCGGTGAGCCGATCAAACTGGCGCAATTTCTCGACAGCGAGCAGCCAAACTGGCGCGAGCAGGAACTGGCCCCCCAGTTCAAACCCGCCTGGCTCAACGAAACCACCAACCGCCTCGGTGAAAAAGTCGCGCAGCACCTGAACGAAGCGGCGGCGATCAACCCGGTCAACCTGGTTGCGCTGGCGCTGCTGTCCACCAGTCGGCTGGCCCTGGACGACCGCGCCATGGCGCGGGTCCTCGACCTGTACCTGGCGCTGTTACGAAAAGTCCCGTACTCGCCCCACACCACCCTGCCCGAAGGTGATGGCCGAGCGTTGATCGAGCATGTGAAGGACATGGACCTGCTCTCGGAGCAAAGCGATGCGTTGGGCAAGATTCTCTATCTGGACGAGCAGAACGCCGTCCTGATGACCTATTACCGCAACAACGTGCTGCACATCTTCGCGCTGCCGGCGTTACTGGCGAGCTTCTTCCAAAGTGCCTCGCGCATGAGCCGCGAACAGATCCTGCGCTACACCCGTGCGCTGTACCCCTACCTGCAAGCGGAGCTGTTCATTCGCTGGCCACTGGAAGAGCTGGACGGAGTGATCGACCAATGGCTGCAAGCGTTCGTCGAACAAGGCCTGCTGCGTTTCGAGAATGACGTCTACCTGCGCCCGGCCCCGAGCTCGCGGCATTTCGTGCTGTTGACGCTGCTGTCGAAAAGCATTGCCCAGACCTTGCAGCGCTTCTACATGACTGTGTCCCTGCTGCTCAACAGCGGCCAGAACAGCATCAGCGCCGAAGAACTGGAAGACCTGTGCACGGTCATGGCCCAGCGCCTGTCGATCCTGCATGGCCTGAACGCCCCGGAGTTCTTCGACAAGAGCCTGTTCCGCCATTTCATCCAGACTCTGCTGGACCTCGACGTGCTCAAGCGCGACGAGGCGGGCAAGCTGGGTTATCACGAACTGCTCGGCGAACTGGCAGAAGGCGCGGCCAAGCGGGTATTGCCGGCGGAGATTCGGCTGTCGATCCGCCAGGTGGCGTTGCATCGCAGTGAAGATGCGGCGGATCAACCCGCAACGCCCGAACGAACCGTCTAGATTGATCATGGCGCCAGTCAGTTCTGGCGCCGTCGATACGAAGATCTACCAATGAAAAAAACTATCCCTGATCGCAGCGGCCGCACCGCTGACAGCCTGCCAGCCTGCCAGCCTGCCAGCCTGCCAGCCCGCTAAAGCTTATTGAAATGCGTGTCTTTTTGAAAAAGGAAGTTGCCATGCTCCGCCCTACCCTCCGTTTTGCCGGCCTGTGCGCAGGCTTGATGATCTCTGCCAGCGCCCTGGCACTGTCCCTCAGCGACCTGTCGCAAAAAGACGCCACCGGCGGTCTCAAGGACGCCCTGACCCAAGGCGCGCAACTGGCGGTGAAACAACTCGGCACCCCGGGCGGCTTCAGCAACAACCCGGACGTGAAGATCGAACTACCGGGCAAGCTGGGCAAAGTGGCCAGCAAAATGAAACAGTTCGGCATGGGCGATCAGGTCGATCAACTGGAAGCCAGCATGAACAAAGCGGCGGAAACCGCCGTGGTCCAGGCCCAACCGATCCTAGTCGACGCCGTGAAGAAGATGACGGTCGATGATGCCAAGGGCATCCTCAGCGGCGGCAATGATTCGGCTACCCAGTACCTGAACAAGACCAGCCGCGAACAAATCCGCGCCAAATTCCTGCCCATCGTCAAGCAAGCCACCGACCAGGTTGGACTGGCCCAGCAGTACAACTCTTTCGCCGGGCAGGCCGCGACCATGGGCGTGATCGATGCGAAGAACGCCAACGTCGAAAACTACGTGACCGAGCAGGCGTTGAACGGTTTGTTCGAAATGATCGGCAAGCAGGAAGAAACCATCCGCCAGAACCCGGCGGCAGCGGCGACCAGTTTGGCGAAGAAGGTGTTTGGCACGCTCTAAGCCACAACCCTGATCGTTCCCCACCCGCGTGGGAATGGATCCCGTGACGCTCCGCGTCGCAGCGCGCAGGACTCAAGCCTTGCGTCGACAGCGGAACGCGGAGCGTCCCCGGCGGCATTCCCACGCAGAGCGTGGGAACGATCAATCAAGAGGCGGCCTGGGAGCCGACCTGTGTTTTGTTGACCGTGTACATATCCATTGCTGCGCTAACGGATATGTACTCGAAAAACCAGAGCTTGGTCGGCCCAAAGGCCGCCAAGTCCAACGAACTCAGGCCGATTCTTTCTTGACCCGAAACCAAGCCGCATACAACGCAGGCAAAAACAACAACGTCAACGCCGTCGCCACGATCAACCCGCCCATGATCGCTACCGCCATCGGCCCGAAAAACACACTGCGCGACAACGGAATCATCGCCAGAACAGCTGCCAGCGCCGTCAGCACAATCGGCCTGAACCGCCGCACGGTCGCCTCAATAATCGCCTGCCACGGCTTCAACCCGGCCGCGATATCCTGCTCGATCTGATCCACCAGGATCACCGAGTTGCGCATGATCATCCCCGACAACGCGATGGTCCCGAGCATGGCCACAAACCCGAACGGCTGGCGGAACACCATCAGGAACATCGTCACCCCGATCAACCCCAGGGGCGCCGTCAGGAACACCATCGCCGTGCGGGAGAAGCTGCGCAACTGCAGCATCAGCAACGTCAACACCACCACGATGAACAACGGCACGCCAGCCTTCACCGAGTTCTGCCCGCGAGCGGAATCCTCGACCGTACCGCCGACATCCAGTAGATAGCCATCCGGCAATTCGGCGCGGATCGGATCGAGGGTCGGCAGGATTTGCTGCACCAGGGTCGCCGGTTGTTCCTTGCCATAGATGTCGGCGCGAACCGTCACGTTGGGCAGGCGATTACGGTGCCAGATCACGCCTTCTTCAAAGCCGTATTCCAGTGTCGCGATCTGCGACAGCGCAACGCTGCGACCATTGTCGGTCGGCACCGCCAGGCTTGGCAGCAGCGACAGTTCGGTGCGTTCATGCACGGTGCCGCGCAACAGGATCTCGATCAACTCGTTGTCTTCGCGGTACTGGCTGACGCTGGAACCGGTCAGCGAGCTCTGCAGGAACTTCGACAGGTTTGCCGTGCTCACGCCCAGTGCCCGTGCACGGTCCTGATCGATGTTCAGATAGACGACCTTGCTGGGCTCTTCCCAGTCCAGGTGGACGTTGACCACATGGGGGTTTTCGCGAACCTTGGCCGCGACCTTGCGGGCCAGTGCGCGGACTTCCTCGATGTGCTCACCAGTCACCCGAAACTGCACCGGATAGCCAACCGGCGGACCGTTCTCCAGGCGCGTGACCCGCGAGCGCAAGGCCGGGAACTGTTCGTTGAGGGTCGTGATCAGCCAGGTGCGCAAGGGTTCGCGGTCTTCGATGGTTTTTGCCAGGACGACAAACTGCGCGAAGCTCGCCGCTGGCAATTGCTGATCAAGCGGCAGGTAAAAACGCGGTGAGCCGGTCCCGACGTAGGCCACGTAGTTGTCGATGCCGGCTTTGTCCTTGAGCAACGCTTCGAGGCGCTTGACCTCCTCGGCGGTATTGCTCAAGGACGCGCCTTCGGCCAGCTTCAGGTCGACCATCAACTCCAGTCGGCCCGAGGCCGGGAAGAACTGTTGAGGTACAAATCGAAACAGTACGATGGACGCAATGAACAGCACCACCGTCGCCGTGATCACCGTCTTGCGCCAGCGCACGCACCACTCCACCAACCGTCGGACGCGTTGATAAAACGGCGTGCCATAGGGATCGGGTTGGCCCGGGCCATGTTTGGCCGCGTGAATTTTCGCCAGGTCCGGCAGGAGCTTTTCCCCCAGATAAGGCACGAAGAGCACCGCCGCCACCCAAGATGCCAACAGTGCAATGGTCACCACTTCAAAGATCGAACGGGTGTATTCACCGGTACCCGATTGCGCGGTAGCGATCGGCAGGAAACCGGCGGCGGTGATCAGCGTGCCGGTTAGCATCGGGAACGCGGTGCTGGTCCAGGCATAACTTGCCGCCTTGATCCGGTCGAAGCCCTGCTCCATTTTGATCGCCATCATTTCCACGGCGATGATAGCGTCGTCCACCAGCAAGCCCAGCGCCAGCACCAGGGCGCCGAGGGAAATCTTGTGCAGGCCTATCCCCAGGTAATACATACAGGCGAACGTCATCGCCAGCACCAGCGGAATGGCCAGGGCCACCACCATGCCCGTGCGTACCCCGAGGGAGAAGAAGCTCACCAGCAAGACGATGGCCAGCGCTTCGACCAACACCTGGACGAACTCGCCGACGCCGGTTTTCACGGCAGCAGGTTGGTCCGAGACCTTGCGCAGCTGCATGCCGGCCGGGAGGTTCTTCTGGATACGGGCAAACTCGATTTCCAGGGCCTTGCCCAGCACCAGAATGTCGCCGCCGTCCTTCATGGCCACGGCCAGGCCGATGGCGTCTTCACCCATGAAGCGCATGCGTGGCGCTGGTGGATCGTTGAAACCGCGGCGCACGTTGGCGACATCGGCGATGCGGAACGTACGATCGCCGACGCGAATCGGGAAGTTCTTGATCTCTTCGACCGTCTGGAAATTCCCCGAGACCCGTAGCTGCAATCGCTCGCTGGTGGTTTCGAAGAAGCCGGCGGTGGACACCGCATTCTGTTCCTCAAGCGCTTGTTGCACCGCCGCCAGCGGCAGCCCAAGGGTGGCGAGCTTGACGTTGGACAGCTCGATCCAGATTTTTTCGTCCTGCAAACCGAGCAGGTCGACCTTGCCCACATCCTTGACCCGCTGCAGCTGGATCTGGATGCGGTCCGCGTAGTCCTTGAGCACGGCGTAATCGAAACCTTCGCCGGTCAGGGCGTAGATATTGCCGAACGTGGTCCCGAATTCATCGTTGAAGAACGGCCCTTGAATACCTGGCGGCAAGGTATGACGAATATCGCTGACCTTCTTGCGCACCTGATACCAGAGGTCCGGTATCTCCACCGAGTGCATGGAGTCTCGGGCGATAAACGTCACCTGTGATTCACCCGGGCGCGAGAACGACACGATGCGCTCATACTCGCCGGTTTCCATCAGCTTCTTTTCTATGCGTTCGGTGACCTGGCGCGAGACTTCCTGTGCGGTCGCCCCCGGCCAGTTGGTACGGATCACCATGGCCTTGAAGGTGAACGGCGGGTCTTCGCTTTGACCCAGCTTGGTGTAGGACAGTGCGCCGACAATCGCCAGCAGGAGCATCAGGAACAGCACGATCTGGCGATTGCGCAGCGCCCAGGCGGAAAGATTGAAACCCATCGGGGATTACTCCTTGTGCGCCAGGTTGACCACACGGTTGGAGCGATCCACCGGGCGCACGGACTGCCCGTCGAGAAGCACATGGACGCCGGCGGCCACCACCCAGTCGCTGGCATTGAGGCCTTCGAGTACCGGGACGGTTTTCTCACCGAAGGCACCGACCCGAACCGGGGTCTTCTTCAAGGTGTTGTTGGCGCTGACGACCCAGACGTAGGTCACGCCGTTCTCCGCGGTCAGCGCCGACAGTGGCACTGACAACGGTACGGATTGGGCGCTCTGAACGAAGACACGGGCGCTCTGGCCCAGTTCGACCGGGACCTTGCCCGCATTGAAGGCGATACGCGCGGCGAAGGTGCGCGACTTTGGATCGGCGGCCGGCGACAGTTCGCGGATGTGTCCGGCGAAGCGCTGGTCCGGCTGGGTCCACAGTTCTACCGAAACCGGTTGACCCACCTTGAAGCGGCCGAAGCTTGCCTCCGGCAAGCTGATCAACACTTCACGCTCACCATCGGTGGCCAGGGTAAACACCGTTTGCCCCGCCGCGACCACTTGCCCGACTTCCACCGCTCGCTTGGCCACAACGCCATCCTGCGGCGCCCGCAGCACCGCGTAACTGGCCTGATTGGTGGAGGCGTTGAACTCGGCCTTGATCTGTTTAAGCCGCGCTTCACCGGACCGGTACAGGTTTTCGTGATTGTCATACTGCGAGCGACTGACCAGTTGGCGTTCCATCAGCGTTTTATAGCGATCACGCTCGGCACGCACCATGTTCAGGTTGGCCTCGGCGGCCGCGACCTGGGCACGGGTGGCCTCCAGTTGCAGGCGCACGTCCTGGGGATCGAGTTCCGCCAGCGGCTGGTCGGCCTTGACCCGCTGCCCTTCGTCGACCAATCGTCGGCTGACTTTTCCGCCAATCCGGAACGCCAACTCCGGCTCAAAGCGGGCACGGACTTCACCGGGATAACTTTCCATCGCCTGGGTTGAAGGCTCTGGCTGGACCACCATGGCCGGTCGAACGCTGACTTGAGGCGCCTCTTCGTGACCGCACGCGGTCAATAAAAACGCCAGGGTGACTGGCAACGCGAGGGGCAAGGCATAGCGGAACATGGTGAAGGACCTTTCGCCAATGGTGCTTGGAATAATTATACTGACGAGTATGTTATTAATAGCAAACTCACCAGTCCAGTAATAAAAGCGAATATGCCGAACAATCTTTCAGCACCCAATGGCCCGGGCCGCCCCAAGGATCTGGCCAAGCGCCAGGCGATCCTCGATGCAGCGAAAACGCTGTTTCTGACCAAGGGATATGCCAACACCAGCATGGATGCTGTCGCTACGCAGGCCGGGGTGTCGAAGCTCACGGTCTACAGCCACTTCAACGACAAGGAGACGCTGTTCTCCGCTGCCGTGGTGGCCAAGTGCGAGGAACAACTGCCGTCGCTGTTCTTTGAGCTGCCCGAAGGCGTGGCAGTGGAAACCGTGCTGCTGAACATCGCCCGCGGCTTTCACCAGTTGATCAATAGCGACGAGTCGGTGAACCTGCATCGACTGATCATGGCCCTGGGCAGCCAGGACCCGAAACTTTCGCTGATCTTCTTCGAGGCCGGACCTCAACGCATGCTGCACGGCATGGAGCGGTTGCTGGGCAAGATCAATCAGAGTGGCGAGTTGAGCATCGACAAACCGCGTAATGCGGCGGAACACTTTTTTTGCCTGCTCAAGGGCGCGGCGAATTTTCGGTTGCTGTATGGCTGTGGCGAGCCGCTGACCGGAGAAGCGGCCGAGAGCCATGTGCAGGAGGTAGTGGGGTTGTTCATGCGGGCTTACAGGCCCTGACAGTGATCGTTCCCACGCTCTGCGTGGGAATGCCTCAAGGGACGCTCCGCGTTCCAGCTCTCGAATGGGACGCGGAGCGTCCCGGGCTACATTCCTTTGCGGCGCGTGGGAACAATAACCTTCAACTTAGGGCTTGAGCGCTTTCTTCGGGTAGATGTCATACCGGCTGGATTTGCCATCCAGTGCATGGCTCGGCTTGGGCCCCTCAATGCACGGCGCCTTGCGCGGACGCTTGACCACCACCCGGTGGCTGGCCAGGGCCAGGGCGGCTTCAAGCAAAGCCGGCGCATCCGGATCATCCCCAACCAGTGGCCGGAACAGGCGCATTTCCTTTTTCACCAGCGCGGTTTTCTCACGATGGGGGAACATCGGGTCGAGGTAGATCACCTGCGGCGGTTCGCCCTGCCAATTGCGCATCACCTCGATCGAGTTGCCCTTGAGCAAGCGCATGCGCGCCACGATGGGCGCCACGTCAAAATCTTCCGCGCCACGGGCCAGGCCATCTTCAAGCAAGGCACCAATCAACGGCTGACGCTCGATCAGGCTCATCTCGCAACCCAGGCTAGCCAGCACGAACGCATCCTTGCCCAGCCCCGCAGTGGCATCCAGCACACGCGGACGCACGCCTTGGGCGACGCCGACGGCCTTGGCGATCATCTGCCCGCTGCCGCCACCGTACAACCGGCGATGCGCCGCGCCACCCTCGACGAAATCCACCCGCACCGGTCCGGGCGCGTCCGGCCCCAGCTGTTGCAGCTGCAGCCCCTGGTCACCCACCTGCAACGCGAACTCGCCATCAGCCACTTGCAGCGGCAGGCCCAGACGCTCGGCCCATTGCTCGGCCTGGGGCTCGAAGGCTGCGCTCAGCGCCTCGACATGGATGCGGCAGGCCGCAGGTTGATCAATCATGGGAAAACACGCTCAAAAAATTAATGATCGGCAAAAACGGCCGATAACAAAACTATCGAGCATTTTGCCAGAGCTGAGCGTCGACCGAGAGAAATGTCAGACATTCAACCCACAATCACAGGCTTTATCTCGCCCTACGGCGATTACAACCTGCGAAATACCCAGGTACTGGGCGGCGTCAGTCACATATGGCAGGATTTCTTTGCCCGTGCACTGGCCGAACAGTCGGGTGAAGTGCTGCCACAATCGCTGAATTTTCCACCGGTCGATTTGCAAAGCCCGGTTGAACCCACCGTGGGCAGTGACCTGCTGGCGCACATCGTTGCCCAGCGCGAATGCGACGTGAAAGACAACGAAGTTCGCCCGCCCGAACCGCTGTTCCTGCCAATTGCCGAGTTCGAAATGGACCTGGCCGACAAACCATTCCCACCGTTCCCCGCCGAAGCAATCGTTGCCCAGCAGCAACAGCAAGACTTCGAGAGCGGCTGGGTGCGCCCGATCGTGCTCACCGCCGGTCAGCCGTTGCCGCAAGTCGGTCCCGCGCCGCAACCGCGTCCACTGCATTTGCCGATCGCCGAGTTCGAGCTCGATCTGCTGGACAAGCCGTTCCCGCCGTTCTCGCCTGAAGAACTGCTGGAGCAACAGAAACAACTCGATTTCGATAACGGCTGGGCACGCCCGATCATCCTGCAGAACCTGCGCCTTGCCGCCTAAGCGTCACCGACAGACCCACCAAGGCCCGACATCCAGATGAAAGTGATTGCGATGGGCGGCGTTGTAATCCGGGCTCAGCACCACGCTGAACAGGCCACAGGCGCCATCGCGCACCTGCCTTAAAAATCTTCCATCCTGATTATCCTTCGGCCAATCCCTGAGTACATCGACAGTCCGGCCATCCGCCAGTCGAAAACCGGCGATATCCAGTGCATTGGCCGACGCGTGCTGGCTGAGCCTGCCATTCTCGCGACTGTAGACATTGCGGCAGGCAAAGCTGCCAAGGTGATCGACCCGTGTGACCGCTTGCCCGTAGATCGCCTGCGCCACAGGTTGCAGCGCGTGATGCTCGAACAGGGCAAACGACACGGCGAGTCGGCAGCTGGCAAGGAAACTGCTGCTCAAGGCCACGTCCCCGCCCTGTACACGCAAGACATTGGTCAGCGGACATTTGGCGTCCGGGCTGTCGGCCTGATGGGTCACGCGCAATCCGGAGCTGCTCAATGCCTGCTCGCACAGCTGCGAATCAGCGCGCAGACGCATCAGTTTGAAGCGGGTCAGCAGGTTGGGCTCCGCCTTGACGTCCAGCGGCGCCCAGGGATTCCACTGCGGCGGCAAGGAGATCCAACCGCGCCAGACGCCCGCTCCCGCAACTGCGATGATCAACAGGATCAGCAGCAGCCACCCGCGAAACCGCACCGTCAGCCTTTGAAAAACTGATTGGCCTGGGCGTAGGGCATGGAGCGCGACGTGAAGCCGAACGTGCCCGCCGTCTTGATCTCTTCGGCCGCGCGGTAGAACTCACCCAGCGCCGCCAGGGCCAGTGCCGAGCCGACACTGATGCGCTTGACGCCCATTTCGCCCAGTTGCTCGACCGTCAGCTTCAAGCCGCCGGACATCAACACATTGACCGGTTTCGGCGCCACGGCGCGAACCACCGCCAATACCTCTTCAGCACTGCGCAACCCTGGCGCATACAACACGTCGGCACCCGCTTCGGCGAATGCCTGCAAGCGGCGAATCGTGTCGGCCAGATCCGGATTGCCATGCAGATAGTTCTCGGCCCGGGCTGTCAACGTGAACGCGAAAGGCAAGCTGCGAGCCGCAGCGACGGCGGCCTCGATGCGCGCCACGGCATGTTCGAAGCAATAAATCGGCGCGTCCGGTCGGCCCGTGAAGTCTTCGATCGAACCGCCGACGGCACCTGCGGCCGCCGCCGCCAGAATGCTTTGCGCACATTCGGCAGGATCATCGGCAAATCCGTTTTCCAGATCGACCGCGACCGGCAGGTCGGTGGCGGCGACAATCGCCCGGACGTTGGCCAGGGTGTCGTCCAGCGTCAAGCCGCCATCGGGGCGTCCCTGGGAGAAAGCGTAACCGGCGCTGGTGGTCGCCAGCGCCTCGAAACCCAGGCTGTCGAGCATCCTGGCCGAACCGGCATCCCACGGGTTGGGAATCACAAAAACCCCGTCGCGTTCGTGCAAGGCTCTGAACGCTTGGGCTCGAAGGGTTTGCGCATCCATTGGCTGGCTCCTCTGAAAGGGAAACGAGTCCGCTTCAGAGCAAGCCAAGTTGCTCCGCCGCGGGTTCTCTGTATAGCTCAGGCAGCGCCGGCAAGCCAGGCAGACGCAGCATCAGGCGCGCGTGGAAACGTTGTGCCAGTTTCGCCGCGAGCACATTGTCGGCGGTGTGCAGGAAGATGTAAGGCGTACGACCCTCTTCGATCCACAGGGCGATTTTCTCCACCCACGGCAACAGAAACGGTTCATTGGCTTCAAGCTGCGGATGACCGATGAAACGCACCTGCGGCAATTGCGTGAACGCTGCCGGGCGCGGCGGCACACGGGGTTTCTTCGATTGGGCGTGCAGCACCGAAGGGTCGGTGGAGGTACAGCTGAACAAAGCACGGGGATCAAGGCAGATGCGCTCGACCCCACGATCGAGCAACAGGCGATTGAGCATCCGCTCGTTCTCGCCCTTGGCAAAGAACTCGTCATGCCGCACTTCAACGGCCAGCGGGCGCTGCAGCGCGTCGATGAATCCGGCCAGCTCGGGCAAGCGTTGCGGCGTAAAGCCCTTGGATAATTGCAGCCACAACGGCGCTACCCGCTCGCCCAGCGGGCTGAGCAATCGGGTGAAGGTTTCGGCGGCAGTCAGTTGTTCCCGCAGGTCCCCGCCGTGACTGATCTCGCGGGGAAACTTCGCGGTGAAGCGAAAGTGTGCGGGCATGACCTCGGCCCATCGTTGCACGGTACTGGCAGAGGGACTCGCGTAGAAGGTCGTATTGCCTTCCACGGCGTTGAACACTTGGCAATAGAGACCCAGAAAATCGGCGGGCCTGGCCGCTGCCGGGTAGAGGTAATCACGCCAGGCGTTTTCGCTCCAGGACGGGCAACCGAGGTAGTAAGGCAACATCAGATGTACAGGTCGAGGCCCAGCACTTGTGCATCCCAATCGACGAAACTGGCGGTGCTCAGGTAACTGGCCAGCGCCATTGCCACGCTTTTGTTCATCGCGCGGTGATAAAGCATGTCCTGCTGGCGGGCGGGAAGATTGCTCAGCTTTTGCGCAGCGGCTTTGGCGGCACGGGCAGCCAGCTGTTCTTCAGTCGCAAATGCAAGTTCGCCTTCGATATCGACGGACTCGTCTTCCACTCGCGGGTCTTTGCGAGGCTTGCGCTTGATCGGGTAGGACTGAGAGGAAACGCCGTCTATACGCATAGGTGCATGCTCGGTATCAGTAATGGCAGTCTAGTGGCACATAACCCACATCGCAAACTGCCTAGTGATAACTAGAACACATAAAAGGCAAAAGGTTTAAAACCCGGGGTTAGAAAAACGACGATTGGCTGGCGTTTACCTTGTGGCGAGGGGATTTATCCCCGCTGGGCTACGAAGCGGCCCCAAAAAAATGGGACTGCTATGCAGTCCAACGGGGATAAATCCCCTCGCCACAGGAGAATGCTTAACGTGCTTTAGGTGTCGCCACTTTATCGCGCAGATAAACCGGCTGCGCCTCATCCGCCACGATCGCCTCGCCACGTTCCCAAGCGAAACGCGCCAGGGTCAACAAATCTTCAGCATGGGGCAACATGCCCGCATCCTGCCCGCTCAGGCTGACGCCAATGCGTTCGGCATAGCCCCAACCGGTGCCCGCGCCGAACCACTCACCGCTGGCATCGGCCGGCAATGCAGCGACTTCCGGTGGCAATACCGCTTCGGCGCCAATCAGGCGCATCTCCCCTGCCGATTCGCGGTAGCAACCCCAATACACCTCGTCCATTCGCGCATCGATGGCCGCCGCGACCTGGCTGGCACCGTGTTCGCGATAGGCGCGTTGGGCCAGCACCGCCAGGTTCGACACCGGCAATACCGGGCGATCGAGTGCGAAGGCCAGGCCTTGCACCACACCGATGGCAATCCGCACGCCGGTGAATGCACCCGGCCCGCGACCGAAGGCGATGGCATCGACCGCTTGCAGGGTAGTACCGGCATCGGCGAGCAATTGCTGGATCATCGGCAGCAGCTTCTGTGCATGCAGGCGCGGAATCACCTCGTAATGGCTCGTCACTTTGCCGTCATGCAGCAAGGCAACGGAGCAAGCTTCAGTCGCGGTGTCCAGGGCCAGCAAGGTGCTCATCGATGTTTCCACAAGAGAGGTCAGAAAAAAGTCCGTCAGTATAAACAACTACGGCCCGCAAGCGGGCCGTAGAAGATCAAGCTATTTTCAGCTCAGGGCAGCCAGCACCTTGTCGGTGATCGCTTCAACCGAGCCGACGCCTTCGATATGGCTGTACTTCGGCTTGCCGTTGGCAGCAGACAGCTTCTGGTAGAAGTCCACCAGCGGTTTGGTCTGCGAATGGTAGACGGACAGGCGATGACGCACGGTTTCTTCAGTGTCGTCCTTGCGCTGTACCAGCTCTTCGCCGGTGATGTCGTCCTTGCCAGCAATTTTCGGCGGGTTGTAGACGATGTGGTAGACACGACCGCTGGCCTCGTGAACACGGCGACCGGCGATACGCTGCACGATCTCTTCGTCTTCAACGGCGATTTCAACCACCGCGTCGAGCTCGACACCGGCAGTCACCAGGGCTTCAGCCTGGGGAATGGTGCGCGGGAAACCGTCGAACAGGAAACCGTTGGCGCAGTCGGACTGGGCGATACGGTCCTTGACCAGGGCGATGATCAAGTCATCGGACACCAGGCCACCGGCATCCATGATGCTCTTGGCCTTGATGCCCAGCTCGGTGCCAGCCTTGACCGCGGCACGCAGCATGTCGCCGGTGGAGATTTGCGGAATACCGAATTTTTCGGTGATGAACTTAGCCTGAGTACCTTTACCGGCCCCGGGAGCTCCCAGCAGAATGACGCGCATCGATGTGCTCCTCAATTTTTTATATGGATAACGTCAGATTCGCCTCGTGGGGCCAATCTCAAAAATAGGGTCGTGACCGCCCAAACGGCCAAAGGCTGATCAAGATACACAGCAGGCTTCGCCCACACAAGCCGCCAAAAGTCGGAGAAACCACTGCCTGTCGTGACCGCGCAACCCGGTTCCCCAAGTCGCAACCCCATCATTAACTGTCGCCTGGCAGCACTTTTTTACCCGCCTTTGAACCGCATCCGGCGCTCCCGCCGGATGCCCAAAAGCATGGCAAAAATCCTCAGCCGGTGTTGCGCAAACCGGCGGCAATCCCTGCTACAGACACCAGCAACGCCTGTTCTACCGGGCTGTCCTGGGCCACATCCGGTTGCCGCGATCGTGCCAGCAACTCTGCCTGCAATAGATGAAGCGGGTCGAGGTAAGTGTTGCGCAAGCGGATGAATTCCAGGGTGGCTGGGCTATGTGCCAGCAGCTGCGACTGACCGGTCAAGCCGAGAACGATGGCGCATGCCTGCGACAATAGGTCGCGTAAATGCGCGCCCAAAGGTAGCAAGTCCGGCTCGACCAGACGCTCGTCGTAGGAGCGGGCAATATCCGCATCGGCCTTGGCCAGGACCATTTCCAGCATGTCGATGCGCGTGCGGAAAAACGGCCACTGCTCGCGCATCTGCTGCAGCAGTTCGCCCTCACCGCGCTCCAGCGCTTTGCTCAGGGCCGCTTCCCAGCCCAGCCAGGCGGGCAGCATCAACCGGGTCTGGGTCCAGCCGAAGATCCACGGGATGGCCCGCAGACTTTCGATCCCGCCGGCACGGCGCTTGGCCGGGCGACTGCCCAGCGGCAGGCGCCCTAGCTCCTGTTCCGGGGTGGACTGGCGGAAATATTCCACGAACTGCGGATTTTCCCGCACCACCGCACGGTAGGCGCTGACCCCATCGGCGGCCAGTTCGTCCATCAGATGGCGCCACTCAGGTGTCGGCGGCGGCGGTGGCAGCAAGGTCGCTTCGAGCACCGCGGCCAGATACAGATTGAGGTTTTGCTCAGCAATGTCCGGCAGGCCGAATTTGAATCGAATCATCTCCCCCTGCTCGGTGGTGCGGAAGCGTCCGGCGACTGAACCCGGCGGCTGCGACAGAATCGCCGCGTGCGCCGGGCCGCCACCCCTCCCCACCGTGCCGCCACGACCATGGAACAACAGCAGTTCCACGTCGTGCGAGCGGCAGATATCCACCAGTTGTTCCTGCGCCCGGTACTGGGCCCAGGCGGCTGCCGTGGTCCCTGCGTCCTTGGCCGAGTCGGAATAACCGATCATTACTTCCTGCGGGCCTTGCAGGCGCGAGCGATAGCCCGGCAGCAACAAGAGTTTCTCGATCACTGGACCTGCGTTATCGAGGTCGGCAAGGGTTTCGAACAGCGGCACCACGCGCATCGGCCGCAATACCCCTGACTCCTTGAGCAGTAGTTGCACGGCCAGCACGTCGGAAGCAGCACCGGCCATGGAAATCACGTAGGAGCCCAGCGACGCCCCTGGCGCCGCAGCGATTTCCCGGCAAGTCGCCAGCACTTCGGCGGTATCGGCCGAAGGCTTGTAGTAGGCCGGCAACAAGGGCCGACGGTTATTCAGTTCGCGCGTCAGGAAGACGATACGCTCTTCTTCGCTCCAGTCTTCATAGCGACCCAGGCCAAGGTAGTCGGTGATTTCGGTCATGGCCGCGGTATGGCGCGACGAGTCCTGACGTACGTCGAGGCGCACCAGGAACAGGCCGAACGTCACGGCCCGGCGCAGGCAATCGAGCAAGGGACCGTCGGCGATGACGCCCATGCCGCACTCATGCAGCGAGTGGTAGCACAGCTCCAGTGGGTCGAGCAGGTCGCGATTGTCTTGCAGCACATCGGCCGGTGCAGGTGTCGGCGTCGACAACGCGGTGTGCGCCCAGCTTCGCGTGGCGCGCAGGCGTTCGCGTAGCTGCTTGAGCACAGCGCGGTAAGGTTCGGCGCTGTCGCCAGCCTTGGCCTTCAATTCTTCACTGGCCTGCTGCATCGACAACTCCGCAGCCAAATGATCGACATCGCGAAGGTACAAATCGGCCGCCATCCAGCGCGCCAGCAGCAGTACTTCACGGGTCACGGCCGCCGTCACGTTGGGGTTGCCGTCGCGGTCGCCACCCATCCACGAGGCAAAACGAATCGGCGCCGCTTCCAATGGCAAATGCAGTCCCGTGGCGGCATGCAGGGCCTGGTCCGCCTTGCGCAGGTAATTGGGGATCGCTTGCCACAGCGAATGCTCGATCACCGCGAAGCCCCATTTGGCTTCGTCAACCGGCGTCGGGCGCGTGCGGCGGATTTCTTCGGTGTGCCAGGCTTCGGCGATCAGGCGCTGCAACGTCGACTTGATCTGCTCGCGCTCAGCGCTGGTCAGGTCGCGATGGTCCTGCGCCGCCAGTTGCGCGGCGATGGCGTCGTATTTCTGGATCAGCGTGCGGCGCGCGACTTCGGTCGGGTGCGCCGTCAGCACCAGCTCGATTTCCAGCCGTCCCAACTGACGGGCCAGGGACTCGGCGCCATGACCTTCGGCGCGCAGGCGGGCGAGCAGCTCTGGCAGGACCCGCGCCTCGAAGGGCGCGGGCTGGGATTCTTCACGTCGGTGAATCAGCTGGTACTGCTCGGCAATGTTGGCCAGGTTGAGAAACTGGTTGAACGCCCGCGCCACTGGCAGCAGTTCGTCCTCCGTCAACTGGTTGAGGCTGGCGCTGAGCTCGGCGTCCATGGAACCGCGACGGTCAGCCTTGGCGCCCTTGCGGATCTGCTCGATCTTGTCGAGAAAACCGTCCCCGTACTGTTCCCGAATGGTGTTGCCCAACAACTCACCGAGCAGGTGAACGTCTTCGCGCAAGCGTGCATCAATATCGGTCATCAACAGTTCTCCAGCGAAAAATCCGGTCGACCAGGAACCTTAAGAGTGCCGCTCCAGACCGGTTCTTACAAGCAAGACGACGAAGGGCCTTTAAACCTTTGGCGTAAAAGCTAGTCTCAAGGGTAAGCCGTACAACGGCTTGTCGCCGGCATCTGCCGGACATTCCCCGCCTGCCGGGAGCAGGAGTGCAATGAGGTCATTATGAAAATCCGCGAGCTTGCCAACCACTGGGAAGAAAACGCCAAGGGTCGCCTGACCGACACAGGCTATTCGATTCATCTGGACGTGGAGGCTGCCGCACGGCTTGCGGCGATTATCGAGATGTACCCCAAGCGGCATCCTGAAGAACTGCTGGGCGAGTTGATCGGGGCTGCCCTGGAAGAACTGGAAAAAAGTTTTCCGTATGTGAAAGGTTCCACCGTAGTGGCCACTGATGAAGAGGGCGATCCGTTGTACGAAGACATCGGCCCGACCCCACGTTTCCTCGCTTTGTCCCGTCGTCATTTGCATGACCTGTCGGCCGCTGGCGACAAGCAAAAGCACTGATTTTTTTTGTATTTGTCCCTCCTGAAAATCACTGTTCGCACCCCTTTCGAGGGGTGTGATCAGCTATGTTCATCGCCACATTCCTCGATATAGAGCCCTTCGAGCTGCGTCGAAGTTTTTTCGATAGCCAGCTAAATTTCTGAACTTTCAAAAAACGCCTCGGGTCAACCCAGTAACCACGCCTGGGACGGCCGTTTCAAAAAGCCTTGTGAAATACGGTTTCGGCTCATTGCCCAGGATGGATATTCACGTTGCTCAGGAGTTAGCCCAATGGAGTTGAAAACGATGAAAACCCGAACTGGCAAATCCTCTTCCCTGCACGGACTGAAAATGGCGGCACTGGCCATCGGCACAGGCCTCGTGCTGGCCGGTTGCGCGGGTAACCCGCCCACCGAGCAATTCGCCGTCACCGAGTCAGCGGTCAACAGCGCCGTCAGTGCCGGTGGTACCGAGTTCGCGGCAGTGGAAATGAAGGCTGCACAAGACAAACTCAAGCAAGCCGAAATCGCCATGCACGACAAGCAGTTCGATCAAGCCAAGACCTTGGCCGAACAGGCTGAGTGGGACGCTCGTGTAGCCGAGCGCAAAGCCCAGGCGATGAAAGCCGAACAATCTGTGAAGGACTCTCAGAAAGGGGTTCAGGAACTGCGTCAGGAAAGCCAGCGCACCGTTCAGTAACAGCGCTGCACGACGTGTTTCTTACTCGATTGAAAAGGACTAAAACCATGAATTCAAAAAATTTGATGATCCCTGCCCTGCTGGCCGCCAGCGTTGCTTTGGCCGCATGCTCAACGCCACCGAACGCCAACCTGGAACAGGCCCGCACCAATTATTCCGGCCTGCAAGCCAACCCACAGGCGAGCAAAGTCGCGGCGCTGGAAACCAAGGACGCCAGCGATTACCTGGACAAGGCCGACAAGGCCTACCTGGACAAGGAAGACCCGGCCAAGGTTGACCAGTTGGCCTACCTGACCAACCAGCGTGTCGAAGTGGCGAAACAGACCATCGCCCTGCGCACCGCCGAAGCCAATCTGAAGAACGCTTCTGCACAACGGGCCCAGGCGCGTCTTGACGCCCGCGACCAGCAGATCAAGCAACTGCAAGACAGCCTCAATGCCAAACAGACCGATCGCGGCACGTTGGTGACCTTCGGTGATGTGCTGTTCGCCACCGACAAGGCCGAGCTGAAATCCAACGGCATGATGAACATCAACAAACTGGCGCAGTACCTTCAGGAAAATCCGGACCGCAAGGTGATTGTCGAGGGTTACACCGACAGCACCGGTACCGCCTCGCACAACCAGTCACTGTCGGAACGCCGCGCCAGCTCCGTGCGCATGGCGCTGGTGAAGATGGGTGTTGATCCAACCCGTATCGTCGCCCAGGGTTATGGCAAGGAATATCCCGTGGCGGAAAATACCAGCGTCTCGGGCCGGGCACAGAATCGTCGGGTGGAAGTGACGATTTCCAATGACAACCAGCCGGTGATTCCGCGTTCGGCGGTGAGCTCGAATTAAGCATCATGCAATAATCTAAAAGCCCCGCCTGATCTGATCAGGCGGGGCTTTTAGTTTTCAAGATCAAAAGATCGCAGCCTTCGGCAGCGCCTACTGTTCCAGCTTCTGCGGCGTTTCCTGCCCCATGCAGCGCACCGCCTTCTTCTTGTTGTTGACCAGCACGCCGGTCAGGCCTTTCTGCTCGGTGTCGAACAACACCAACACACCATCGATGCACTGCGCCACTTGCGCCGCCGGCTCCAGGGAGACTTTGTAATCTTCGCCCGGCACGGTCTTGAGCATGGTGAAATCGTTGAGCAGCAACGCATCCTCTGGCTTGGCGAAGTGCAGGTAGCCGTACCACCACAAGGCCGCGACGGTGCCGAGGATGCTGCAGATACCGGTGATGATCAGCGGGATGGCGTTACGTTCTTCACTCATTGCGGGCTCTCTGGTGGTTCATTTTCAGAATGTTCGGGTGCCGGGTAATTGGGGATTTCGCCCAAGCGGCGCAGGCCGTTGAAATGCTGCGGATCATCGAGATAACGCAACATGACCTTGCGCCAGACCGGGTCGGCGAATGTCTGCACGTGACCGCCACGGGTCAGTTGCAGCACCCTGGGCGGCGGCGCAGCTTGATACAGACGGATGCCGTTGGAAAGAGGCACGAGCGGATCGTCGATGCTGTGATAGATCAGTTTCGGCACGCCATTGAGCTGCGCCATGGAATTGATCGCACTGTCGCCATCAGGCACCAGCCAGGACAGCGGCACCTGGAACGCCCAGAACACCCATGAATTGCTCAGCGCATAACGACCGACACTGCGGTAACTGGCAGGCACACCATCGAGCACAACCGCCTTCAGTTGTTTTTGCCGCTCGGGGTGTTGCACGAGGTAGTGAACCGCCATCGAACCGCCAAGGCTCTGTCCCAGCACGATCAGCGGCTTGCCCTTGACCTCCGGGGCCTGGTCGAGCCACTTGAACGCGGCGTCGATGTCCTGATAGATCGCCGGCAAGCTCGGTTCGCCCTCGGACAAGCCGTAACCGCGATAGTCCACCAGCAACACCTGGTAACCCTCTTTAGGCAGCCACCAGCTCCCGCCCAGGTGCATGGGCAGGTTGCCACCGTTGCCGTGCAGGTGCAGAACAGTGCCTTTGACCTCGACACCTTTTTTTGCCGGCAGCCACCAGCCGTGCAGCTTGAGGCCGTCGGCGGTAGTCAGGGTGACATCGCGGTATTCGAGCTTGGCTTTTTCCGGGGTGAACAACTGGCCTGGCTCGGGGTAGAACAGCAGCGAGCTGCAACCGCTCAGGGCCAGGAGAAGGCAGAAGATGCCGAGGATTCTCATCCGGTGAAACCTCGCGAAAAAATGAGGTGGAACGTAATTCACATGTGGGAGCGGGCTTGCTCGCGAAAGCGGTGTGTCAGACAACAGAAATGTTGAATGTTAGACCGTATTCGCGAGCAAGCCCGCTCCCACATTTGGTCCGCGTCTTCCTAAAGAATGTTGGAGTAATCCGCCTCGATCCGGTCCAGGCTCAGGTGATTGAGGAAGTTGGAGAAACACATCCACGCCGACAACGCGTTCATGTCGCGAAACTGTTCAGGCAGGTACTTGGGCGGCACCACCAGGCCTTCATCCACCAGCAGGCGCAAGGTGCGCATGTCTTCCAGGGTAGTCTTGCCGCAGAACAACAGCGGTATCTGCTCCAGCTTGCCTTTACGCACGGCCAGTTGAATGTAGTTGTAAATCATGATGAAGCCCTTGAGGTAGGACAAGTCTTTGGTGAATGGCAGACCTGTCGGCACCGAGCCGCGGAAAACGCGACTGGCGTTGCTGTAGCTCTCGGGCATCTCGAAGCCTTGTTCGCGGAAGAACTCGAACACCTGCAGGAAATCCGCGCCCTCCTCGACCATGTGAATGGCCCGCGTGCGGTTGGTCAGTTTGCGCAGGCGGCTCGGGTAGGAGGCAAAGGTGATGATTTCCATCAGGATCGCCAGGCCTTCCTGGGTCACCGTCGACGAGGGCGGCCCCTTGGACAGGAAGGTACAGATCGGCTGGTTCAAACCGTTGAGGGTGGTACCGACATGCACCAGCCCTTCGTGGACCTCCAGGGCGCGCACATCGCGCTGATTGAACATCGCATCGGAGCGGATCTTGATGTAGTCAGCGCCGGCCGCCGCATCGGCGACGATGCCGTCAGACTCGAACACGCGGATGGTTTCCTCGGCTTCGCCAAATACTTTGTTCAAGCGATGTTGCAACAGGTCGACCGCTTCCTTGGCCGTCAGCGTCTTCGGTTCATCCTTGAGGTCGCCACGACCGTCGATGTTGTTCAGGTACTCGGACAACATCATGCCCAGGTCGGACAGGGTCGGGTCGCCAGCATGAAAGGCGTCCGAGGCAGCGCCATACAACTCCTGGGAAATCAGGCCGAAATCCTCGGTGCCACGCGCTTCTAGCATGCGCACCACCATCCGGTATTCCTTGCACATGCGGCGCATGATTTGCCCGACCGGGTTGAACTGGCCGAGTTGACGGGTGATGTCGCGCTCGATGTTCTGGAATTCCAGCTTGACCTTGCTGGAATCGAAGGCCAACGGACGGTTGAGATAGTAATCACGGTCCACCGCGGGCATTTCCTTGCCCTTGGCCTTGAGGAAGCCCTTGCGGATGTTGTCGTCCCATTTCACCGCATCGAGGACACGAATCGGCGTCTGTGCCAGCACAATGCGATCGGACAAAATGCGTATCGACTGCTGGTAATCGTCCACCCGGAACTCCTGTTGAAACCTGTTGGTTATTGGGCCTTGGCCTGGCGCTGGTAGCGGACCGCTTCGACGAATACATCGGAGTTGGCGGGATCGTCGAGGTAGGCCGATACCTGGTCCATCTTGCTGTCGATCAACACACCCTCGCCGTCGTCGGTCTGGAAGCCTTCGCCACTGAGAATTTTCTGCCCAAGCGCCTGCTTGATTTGCTCGAGGTCGAGGTTGTACACCACCAGTTCACGCTTGTCGGTGAGTTCGAGGCCGGCAATCGTGAAATGCCCGCCGAACCGGGCCGGCACTTTCGCCGAGAGATACCAGCGGCTACCGTGGTGAGACAGGGTAAATGGATAGGCTTCGCGTTCCTTGGGCCTGGCCTTGAAGTAGCTGACCGCCTGATAGCGATTGTCGCCGATGCGCGTCAACTCCAGATTCAGCGGTTCACCCCAGGCGTTGGTACTGGTCCATTTTCCCAGTAACCCCTTTGGCGCGGGCTCGCTCGTGGGCAGCGGCTCCTTGAAAGTCACCAGGCAGCCGCTGAGCAGCAGGAACGACAAGGCGATCACTACGGCGCGCCAAGCTTTCATTCAATACTCCCTATTTGGAACGAGCTCCATCCCAAGGTGGGAGCGGGCTTGCTCGCGAAAGCGGTACAACATTCAACATTGATATCGACTGACACACCGTCTTCGCGGGCAAGCCCGCTCCCATAGGGGTTAAGCGTACACCCCAGCGGATTAAACCGAAGCCAACACCAAATGCATATAACGCGTCAGTATGCCGAGCATCTCCTCTTCGGCATCCGGTTCGGCGTCGTTGAGCAGGCCCTGATATTCCATCCGTCCGATTATCGCCGTCAACACTTTGGCGTCCTGTTGTGGTTCGCGAGAGCCCAGCACCTGGAAAAGCTGGCAGGAGCCCTGCAACAGGATTTGCTGATGGGAGCGCACCAACTGGGCCAGGCGCGGGTTCAGCAGCGCTTCCTGGCGGAACGCCTGCTCGGCCATCAAGTGCTCACGGCGGGTGATCAGTTGCCGGTGGACATAGTCGGTCATCAACCGCGCAATGTCGTCCGCCAACTTTGATCGAGCCTGCGCACTGCCATCGCCACTGGCGATCATGTCGCGCAGCAGGCCCTCGTTGTTCACCCACAGCTTGGCCATGTAGGCCGCGCTGCGCTCCACATACTGGGCGAAGGTATCGGTGAGCAGGTCATCGATATCCTTGAAGTAGTAAGTGGTTGCCGATAACGGCACTTGCGCCTCGGCAGCCACCGCACGATGCCTTACGGCCCGTACGCCATCGCGCACGACAATGCGCATCGCGGCATCGAGAATGTCCTGTCGACGTTGCTCGCTGCCCTGCCGGCTGGCCTTGCGGCCCTGGTACTGAACACTTTCAGCAACCGCAGTGGCGATACCCGCTGCACCTTCTTGAGCCATTGCACGATTCACGACAGGTCTTTCCTCTCAGATGAAACTAACAAGTTGATACGTTTGTACCAGACAGGCAATAAAAAGCCGCCTGAAGAGGCGGCTTTTTTATTGAAACACTTACGCCTGTGGCCGCATGTGCGGGAACAGGATCACGTCGCGGATCGACGGGGAGTTGGTCAACAACATCACCAGGCGGTCGATGCCGATGCCTTCACCGGCCGTCGGTGGCATGCCGTACTCCAGCGCGCGCACGAAGTCGGCGTCGTAGTGCATGGCTTCGTCGTCGCCAGCGTCCTTGTCGGCCACCTGGGCCATGAAACGCTCGGCCTGGTCTTCCGCGTCGTTCAACTCGGAGTAGGCGTTGGCGATTTCACGACCACCGATGAACAGCTCGAAGCGGTCGGTGACATTCGGGTTCTCGTCGTTGCGGCGAGCCAGCGGCGACACTTCGAACGGGTACTGGGTAATGAAGTGCGGCTGCTCCAGCTTGTGCTCGACCAGCTCTTCGAAAATCATCACCTGCAGCTTGCCCAGGCCTTCGAAGCCCAGCACCTTGGCGCCGGCCTTCTTGGCGATGGCGCGAGCCTTGTCGATGTCGTTCAGGTCATCGGCGGTCAACTCAGGGTTGTACTTGAGGATCGAGTCGAACACCGACAGGCGCACGAACGGCTCGCCGAAGTGGAACACCTTGTCGCCGTACGGCACGTCGGTGCTGCCCAGGACCAGCTGTGCCAGCTCACGGAACAGTTCTTCGGTCAGGTCCATGTTGTCTTCGTAGTCGGCGTAGGCCTGGTAGAACTCCAACATGGTGAATTCAGGGTTGTGACGAGTCGAAACGCCTTCGTTACGGAAGTTGCGGTTGATCTCGAACACTTTTTCGAAGCCACCAACCACCAGACGCTTGAGGTACAGCTCTGGCGCGATACGCAGGAACATTTCCATGTCCAGCGCGTTGTGGTGGGTTTCGAACGGCTTGGCCGCGGCGCCACCTGGAATGGTCTGCAGCATCGGCGTTTCGACTTCGAGGAAGTCGCGCTTCATCAGGAAGCTGCGAATGTGCGCGATCACTTGCGAACGTACGCGGAACGTCTGGCGCACGTCTTCGTTGACGATCAGGTCAACGTAACGCTGGCGATAGCGCTGTTCGGTGTCGGTCAGGCCGTGGTGCTTGTCCGGCAGCGGGCGCAGGGATTTGGTCAGCAGGCGCACGTTGGTCATTTCAACGTACAGGTCACCTTTGCCGGAACGGGCCAGGGTGCCTTCGGCAGCAATGATGTCGCCCATGTCCCAGGTTTTCACCGCGGCCAAGGTGTCTTCGGACAGGGTCTTGCGGTTGACGTAGACCTGGATGCGACCAGTCATGTCCTGGATCACCATGAACGAGCCACGGTTGAGCATGATGCGACCGGCAACCTTGACCGGGATTGCAGCCTCTGCCAGCTCTTCCTTGGTCTTGTCCGCGTACTGTTTCTGCAAGTCATTGCAGTAGTTTTCGCGGCGGAAGTCGTTGGGGAAGGCATTGCCCTTGGCGCGCTCGGCAGCAAGCTTTTCCTTGCGCAGGGCGATCAGGGAGTTTTCTTCCTGTTGCAGGGCTTGCGGGTCGAGTTCTAGGTCGCTCATGTCTTTAAATATTCCATCACAGGTTCGTTGCCCCCGGGCCTGCGGCCCGGGGATCGCCAGCAAGCCGGCTCCTACAGGGATCGGGACCGATCCCGTATTGCATGTCTTACAGCCCTGATTTCAGGCTGGCTTCCAGGTATTCGTCGATATCGCCGTCGAGCACCTTGTCGCAGTCGCTGCGTTCGATGTTGGTACGTAGATCCTTGATCCGCGACGCATCGAGCACATAAGAACGGATCTGGTGACCCCAGCCGATATCCGACTTGGTGTCTTCCAGCGCCTGGGACGCGGCGTTGCGTTTCTGCATTTCCTGCTCATACAACTTGGCCCGCAGCATTTTCATGGCGGTGTCCTTGTTGGCATGCTGGGAACGTTCGTTCTGGCAGCTGACCACGGTATTGGTCGGTACGTGGGTGATACGTACGGCCGAGTCGGTGGTGTTTACGTGCTGGCCACCGGCACCGGAGGAACGATAGGTGTCGATCCGCAGGTCCGCCGGGTTGATCTCGATTTCCACCTTGTCATCGATCTCTGGCGAGACGAAAACCGCCGAGAACGAAGTGTGGCGACGGTTGCCGGAGTCGAACGGGCTCTTGCGAACCAGGCGATGTACGCCGATCTCGGTACGCAGCCAGCCAAAGGCGTATTCACCCTTGATGTGCACGGTCGCGCCCTTGATGCCCGCGACTTCACCGGCCGACAGTTCCATGATGGTGGCGTCGAAACCGCGTTTGTCAGCCCAGCGCAGGTACATGCGCAGCAGGATGTTGGCCCAGTCCTGGGCCTCGGTGCCACCGGAGCCGGCCTGGATATCCAGGTAGGCGTTGTTCGGGTCCATTTCATGGCTGAACATGCGGCGGAATTCAAGCTTGGCGAGGTTTTCCTCAAGACGGGCCAGCTCGGCGACGACATCGCCCACTGCGCCTTCGTCGTTTTCTTCGACAGCCATGTCCAGCAGGTCGCGGCAATCGGCCAGACCCGTGTTCAGTTCGTCGAGGGTATCGACGATCTGCGCCAGCGCAGCGCGCTCGCGGCCCAGTTCCTGGGCGTATTCAGGTTTGTTCCAGACACTCGGATCTTCAAGCTCGCGATTGACCTCGGTCAGGCGCTCATGCTTTTGATCGTAGTCAAAGATACCCCCGAATAGTTTCGGAGCGCTCGGACAGGTCCTTGATGGTGTTAAGGATCGGGTTGATTTCCATGGCGGGCAGCACTCGTTGGCGAACTTTTGAAAGCCGGCGAGTATACCGGCAAACGGCCGGAAACGGCAGTCCGCTTGGCCGAAAAGGCCTGCCTACGCAATCCCCACCTGATTACGCCCGTTGTTCTTCGCCTGGTACAGCCCCTTGTCCGCCGCCGAGATCAATTCACGACAATTGCTGCCAGATGTCGGGATCATGGTCGACAGGCCGATGCTGATGGTCAGGCTCGATCCTTCGGTCGGGGCTATATGCGGGATCTTCAGCGCGGCCACGGTCATGCGCAGTTTTTCCGCCACCAGCCGCGCGCCGCCCTGCGAGGTGTTGGGCAGTACCAGGGCGAATTCTTCGCCGCCATAGCGGGCCGGGAGGTCGGAAGGCCGGGAGCTGGCGTCGCGGATCGCCGCGGCGACCTGGCGCAAGGCTTCGTCGCCTTCCAGGTGACCGAAGGTGTCGTTGTAGGTCTTGAAATAGTCCACATCGATCATCAGCAACGACAATTGGCTCTGCTCACGCAGCGAGCGGCGCCATTCGAGTTCCAGGTATTCATCGAAATGCCGACGGTTCGACAGCCCGGTCAGGCCGTCGGAGTTCATCAGGCGTTGCAGCACCAGGTTGGTGTCGAGCAACTGTTGCTGGCTGACCCGCAAGGCGCGGTAGGCCGCATCACGCTGCAGCAGCGTCATGTAGGAGCGCGAGTGATAGCGAATGCGCGCCACCAGCTCGATGTTGTCCGGCAGCTTGACCAGATAGTCATTGGCCCCGGCCGCGAATGCCGCGCTCTTGATCAGCGGGTCTTCCTTGGTCGACAGGACGATGATCGGAATGTCCCTGGTCGCCGGGTGGTTGCGGTATTCGCGCACCAGGCTCAGGCCATCGAGGCCGGGCATGACCAGGTCCTGCAGGATCACCGTCGGCTTGATGCGCACGGCATGGGCGATGGCCTGGTGCGGGTCGGCGCAAAAGTGGAAGTCGATGTTTTCTTCGTTCGACAAACCGCGTCGTACGGCCTCGCCGATCATCGCCTGATCGTCCACCAACAGCACCATGGCGGCATTTTCGTCAGTCTTGAAGTCGTCGAGCTGTAAATCATTCATGTGCGTTCACCTGAATACTACTTGGGCCAGGAATGCGGTTGAAAGGGTCACTTGGGGAATATCTCCAGCAATCGCGGCGCTATCTGTTCCAGCGGGCGTATTTCCACGGCGGCATCGATGGCGGCAGCCGCCTTCGGCATACCGTACACCGCACTGCTTTGTTGATCCTGTGCGATGGTCAGGTAGCCATGCTGGCGCATGAGTTTAAGCCCTTGCGCCCCATCACGCCCCATGCCGGTCAACAAAACGCCAACCGCATCGCCATTCCAGTAACTGGCCACGCTCTCGAAAAACACATCGATAGAGGGCCGGTAGATCTCGTTGACCGGTTCGGCCGTGTAGGCCAGCTTGCCGTTTTTCAACAAACGAATATGGTGGTTGGTGCCCGCCAGCAGCACGGTGCCGCTTTGCGGCGGTTCGCCCTCCTGGGCCAGGCGCACGTTCAGGCCGCTGGCGCTGCCGAGCCATTCGGCCATGCCAGCGGCAAATACCTGGTCAACGTGTTGGACCAATACGATGGCCGGGGAAAAATCCCGTGGCAATCCCTTGAGCAGGAGTTCCAAAGCCGCCGGCCCGCCAGCGGATGAACCGATGGCGATCAGGCTCTGGCGTGGGCCCGAACTGCGCGTCGGATTCGGTGCCGATCGTTCCCGATTGCCCTTGTCGCCGATCAGCCAGCTGATATTCATGATCTTGCGTAGCAGCGGTGCCGCCGCTTCCTGGGCATTGCCCGCGCCGAGGGCCGGCGTGTCGACCACATCCAGGGCGCCATGGCCCATGGCCTCGAACACCCGATGCACGTTCTGCTGGCGATCGACAGTGACGATGACGATCGCGCAGGGCGTTTCAGCCATGATGCGCCGGGTGGCCTCCACTCCGTCCATCACCGGCATGATCAAATCCATCAGGATCAGGTCTGGCGTCTGTTCGGCACACTTTTGCACCGCCTCGCGGCCATTGCCCGCCACCCAGATCACCTGGTGGGCCGGCTCGAAAGCCAACGCCCGGCGCAAGGCTTCCACGGCCATTGGCATGTCATTGACGATTGCGATCTTCATGCCCGTGCTCCTCCTATGAGCTCAACCACTGCATCGAGCAGGGCATCGTCGTGAAAACTGGCTTTGGCTAGATAATAGTCGGCCCCGGCGTCCAGTCCACGACGACGGTCTTCTTCACGATCCTTGTAGGACACCACCATCACCGGCAGCGATTGCAGACGATTGTCCCGGCGCAACAACGACACCAGCTCGATGCCGTCCATGCGCGGCATGTCGATGTCGGTGATCAGCAGGTCGAAATCTTCGGAACGCAAGGCATTCCAGCCATCCATGCCGTCGACCGCCACGGCCACGTCATAACCTCGATTGAGCAACAGTTTGCGCTGCAGCTCACGCACGGTCAGGGAGTCATCGACGACCAGGACTCGCTTGCGGGCCGCTGCGACGACCTGGTTGCTGTGGCGCGCAATGCGCTCCAGACGCCCGGTGTTGAGCAACTTGTCCACCGAACGCAGCATGTCCTCGACATCGACGATCAACACCACCGAACCGTCGTCGAGCAGAGCGCCGGCGGAGATATCCTGGACCTTGCCGAGGCGCTCATCCAGGGGCAATACAACCAATGTCCGCTCGCCGATAAAGCGCTCTACCGCAATGCCATAAATCGCATCACGCTCACGGATCACCACGACTTTCAGGGTTTGCTGGCTACCTTGACTGGCCGGACGCTGCAACAACTGACTGGCCGCGACGAGGCCGACATGCCGGCCTTCATGCCAGAAATGCTGGCGGCCCTCGACCTGAACGATATCCGCCGGTTCCAGATCACACATGCGTTCAATGTGCGCCAGCGGGAATGCATAAGCCTCTTCACCGACTTCCACCACCAGGCTGCGCACCACGGACAGGGTCAGGGGCACCTCGAGATGGAAACGACTGCCCTCGCCCGCCGTCTGCTCCAGCACCACCGCACCGCGCAACTGGCGAACCATGTGCTGCACCGCATCCAGGCCAACGCCGCGCCCGGAGACTTCGGTGACAGTGTCGCGCAGACTGAAGCCGGGCAGGAAAAGGAAGGTCAGCAGTTCCTCTTCACTCAATTGCGCGGCGGTATCGGCCGGGGATAACTGGCGTTCGACGATGCTGCGACGGACCTTTTCCAGATCGACCCCGTTACCGTCATCGCTCAGCTGCAGCACCAGCAATCCGGCCTGATGGGACGCGCGCAGACGAATCAGGCCCTCTGCCGGCTTACCCGCCAACAGCCTTTGTTCCGGACTTTCGATACCGTGATCGACGGCATTGCGCAGCAAGTGAGTCAGTGGCGCTTCGAGTTTTTCCAGGACGTCGCGATCGACCTGGGTCTTTTCGCCCTCGATCTCCAGCCGCACTTGCTTGCCGAGGCTACGACCGAGGTCGCGGACCATCCGCACCTGCCCCGTCAAGACATCGGCGAACGGCCGCATGCGACAAGCCAGCGCGGTGTCGTACAACACCTGCGCGCGCTGGCTGGCCTGCCAGGCAAACTCATCCAGTTCGGCGTTTTTTTCCACCAGCAATTGCTGGGACTCCGCCAGGAGCCGGCGTGCATCGTCAAGGGCTTCCCGGGCTTCGAGGCTCAGGACTTGCTCCTTGAGATGGACGTTCAGATTTTCCAGCGCCCGCTGACTGTTGCTCTGCATGCGCTTGAGCCGCTGCATGGTGGCCAGGTGCGGTTTGAGCCGCAGGGTTTCCACCAGGGATTTACTCGACAGATCGAGCAGGCTGTTCAAGCGCTCGGCAGTGACGCGCAGTACGCGCTCGCCGTTTTCGGTGGTACGCCTGGCCAGCTTGGGCGATACCGCCAGCGATTCGACGGGCACCGCCGGCTCTTCGATCGCGGGTGCGGGCGCTTCAACTTGCAGTTCGGCCATCACCGGCGAGGCGGGGGCCATGCTCGCGATCGCAGCAGCCATCGGATCGAGCAGGCGCCCCATCAATGCGACATATGCATCGATGTCCGCAGCGCCCGGCGCATTGTTCGGTGTCGCAATGCGCATCAGCAGGTCGGTGCCTTGCAGCAACGCATCAATGTGTTCCGGGCGCAGGTACAAGCGCCCTTCCTGGGCACTGACCAGGCAATCTTCCATGACATGGGCAACGCTGACGCCAGCATCGACGCCGACGATCCGGGCCGCGCCTTTTAGCGAATGGGCCGCACGCATGCACGATTCGAGATGATCAGCCTGGGTCGGATCACGTTCCAGCGCCAACAATCCTGTGCTCAGCACCTGGGTCTGGGCCTCGGCCTCCAGGCTGAACAGCTCCAGCAACGAAGAGTCGCGCATTTGCTCGGGGGTCATGTGAGGCTCCGGGTCACGGCGGACATCAGCTGATCTTCATCCAGCCAGCGCAGGCTGCGACCTTTGAATTGCATCACGCCACGGGTGTACTTGGCACTGGCCTGCGCGCCAGAGCGGGACGCCGCTTCAAGGATGCGTTCGTCGATGGCATGAATCCCGTCCACTTCGTCTACCGGCACCACCACGGGACCGCCGTGGGCGGCGATGATCAGCATGCGCGGCACGACTCGCGCGCCACTGGTCAGGCTGCTGGTGCTATCGAGCCCCAGCAACTCGACCAGGGAGAGGCACGCCACCAACGCACCCCGTACATTCGCCACCCCTAGCAAGGCCCGGGAGCGTTGATGGGGCAATGAATGAATGGTTTGCAACGGCGCCACTTCGACCAGGCTGCGAGTGGCCAGCGCCAGCCATTCTTCGCCGAGGCGGAACATCAGCAGCGAACGGGTCTTCACCTCGCTTTCGACGGCAGTGGACGCTGACGCGCGTTCCTCCTGCTGCAACGCGTAGCGATCCAGCAGGCGCGTGGCGGCCGCCGAATACACGGCGCAATTACGGCAGTGAACGTGTTCGCTCAGCAGCGGGCAGGACTTGTCGCCGTGAATACCAATGCGATTCCAGCAGTCGTCGATGGACTGGGCATCTTCATGGGTGACGTTCAAGGAGTCGGAGGCGATCATCGTTTACGCTCACTGTCGGCGGCGCGCTCGCTGCGGGCGGCGCGATCCTGCAATCGTCTGGCTCCCGCGGTATCACCCTGGGATTGCAGCAAGGCAGCCAAGTGCATCAATGCGTCGGCATGTTGCGGGTCGAGGTACAACGCCTTGCGATAAAAGCCCTGGGCTTCGAGGACGCTGCCGGCGACATCGCTGAGCAGCCCCAGCCAATAAAACACCTGGGCCACCGGTTCGTGGTGGCGTAGATAGTTATCACAAGCGGCACGGGCTTCGGCGCTTTTGCCTTCGTTGGCCAGCGCGGCGACGTTCGCCAGCAGCGCGGCGGCGTCGGATGTGCTTGGAGCGATTGGGTGCGATACCTGCTTGACGCTGGCGAACGGGCGCCGTTGAGTCGGTACCGGCGCCACCCTGCGCACGGTTTGCGGCACCGGCAACGGTGTGGGTACGAATGCCGGCAGAGGCTCGGGCTCCGGAGCGCTATGGCGGCTGAAGGCAAAGGATTGTGGGATACCAATCGAACGCATGCCCAGGCGCCCCAGCAGGCTGCCCTCCGCCGGGCCGATAAACAGTACCCCATCAATATGGGTCAAGCGCTTGAGTACCTCGAAAACCTGTTTCTGTGTGGGCAGATCGAAGTAGATCAGCAGATTGCGGCAGAACACGAAGTCATAGGGTGGCTCGTTGGCGAGCAAGGTCGGATCGAGCAGATTGCCGACCTGCAGGCGCACTTGCTCCAGCACCCGGGCGCTGAGTCGATAGCCATCATTTTCGGGGATGAAATGGCGGTCACGGAACGCAATATCCTGACCGCGAAACGAATTCTTGCCGTATAGCGCTCGTCGGGCTTTTTCCACCGACAACGGGCTGACGTCCATGCCATCGACCTTGAACTGGTGCGGCTTGAACCCGGCATCCAGCAGCGCCATGGCAATGGAATAAGGCTCTTCGCCGGTGGAGCATGGCAGGCTGAGAATCCGCAGGGCGCGCATGTTGTTGAGCTCGGCCAGGCGCCTGGTCGCCAGTTTCGCCAAGGTGGTGAAAGATTCCGGGTAACGGAAAAACCAGGTTTCAGGGACGATCACCGCTTCGATCAACGCCTGCTGCTCGTCGCTTGAACACTGCAAGGTGCGCCAATATTCGTCGGCGGTCTGCGCTTGGGACGCGGCACTGCGCTGGCGTACCGCACGCTCGATGATCGCCGGGCCGACCGACGTCACGTCGAGGCCGATACGCTCCTTGAGAAAATCGAAAAACCGCTGGTCGCTGCTCATTGCCACTGCTCCAGCAATGCCGGGTCCAGGGGTGGCGTCGGGTACAACAGCGCACGCACCTGATCGTCCAGCAGGTCGGCCACCCGCACCCATTGCAACAAACCCTGGGCATCTTCACGCACGGGCCCCAGGTATGGCGCCTGCGGATTGTCCAGGCCATAGGGCTGAAATTGCGCCGGGTTGCAACGCACGGTGTCGGTGGCCCGTTCCAGAATCAGACCGAGCAATTGCGCCTGGGCGGTTGCATCCGGCCGGTAATGCACCAGCACCAGGCGCGTGCTGGTACGCGCCTGCGCGGGCGTACCGAAGGTCAATGCACTGAGGTCGATGACCGGCACCACCGCGCCGCGATAGGCCAATACCCCGGCGACCCAGTGCGGCGCCTGGGCAATCGGCTTCAATGGCAGGCGCGGCAGCACTTCCGCCACCTCGATCGCCTGCAAGGCATACCGCTCGTGACCGATGCGAAACACCAGGAATAACGCGTGCGCCGCCTGTTTCACGGCAGAGCGCTTGGCCGTCAGCTCGCTCATCAGACTTTGAATCGCGAGACGCCGCTACGCAGCCCTACCGCCACCTGGCTCAGCTCGTCGATGGCGAAACTGGCCTGGCGCAGGGATTCGACGGTCTGGCTGCTGGCATCACCCAATTGCACCAGCGCGTGGTTGATCTGCTCGGCGCCGGTGGCCTGGGCCTGCATGCCTTCATTGACCATCAACACCCGCGGCGCCAGCGCCTGGACCTGATGGATGATCTGCGACAACTGCTCGCCCACCTGCTGCACCTCGAACATGCCGCGGCGCACTTCCTCGGAGAATTTGTCCATGCCCATCACACCGGCCGATACCGCCGATTGAATCTCGCGCACCATCTGTTCGATGTCGTAGGTGGCAACGGCAGTCTGGTCCGCCAGACGCCGGACTTCCGTCGCAACCACGGCAAAACCTCGACCGTATTCGCCGGCCTTCTCGGCTTCGATAGCCGCGTTGAGCGACAACAGGTTGGTCTGATCGGCGACCTTGACGATGGTCACCACCACCTGGTTAATGTTGCCGGCCTTCTCGTTGAGGATCGCCAGCTTGGCGTTGACCAGGTCAGCCGCGCCCATCACCGAATGCATGGTCTCCTCCATGCGCGCCAGGCCCTGTTGCCCGGAACCGGCGGCCACCGATGCCTGGTCGGCGGCGGTGGACACTTCGGTCATGGTGCGCACCAGGTCACGAGACGTAGCGGCGATTTCCCGGGAGGTCGCGCCGATTTCAGTGGTGGTCGCGGCCGTTTCGGTGGCGGTGGCCTGCTGTTGCTTGGACGTCGCGGCGATCTCGGTGACCGATGTGGTCACTTGCACCGAAGAACGCTGGGCCTGGGATACCAGGGCGGTCAGCTCGGTCATCATGTCGTTGAAGCCGGTTTCCACGGCACCGAACTCATCCTTGCGCTCAAGATTGAGACGCGAGCTCAGGTCGCCCGTGCGCATGATTTCGAGGATTTGCACGATACGATTCATCGGCGCCATGATGGCGCGCATCAACAGCAGGCCGCAAAGGCCGGCGGCCAGCACGGCCAGCACCAGGGAAATGCCCATGATCCCCTTGGCGGTGAGTACCGCATCGTCGATGGCCGCCACATCCTGGTCTGCCACCGCTTTGTTATGGCGCAAAATATCACTGAGCTTCATTCGGCCGGCGGTCCAGGCGGGGGTCAGCTCTTCGTTGAACACCCTCATGGCTTCGGCGTCCTGGTTGCGTTTATGCAGCTCGGTAACGGCAAGCAGGATGCGGTGATACTCGGCATGGAGTTTTTCGAACGCGGCATACTCGACCTTGTCTTCATCGGTCGTGACCGTCTCGCGATACAGCTCCATCTGCTCTTGCAGACGCGCGGAGAAGTTCTGGAAGTCCGCCGCATCCTTGGCGGTGAAGCCCTTCCCCTGCTCCAGCCCGAGCATCTCCAGCATCCGCAAGTAACTGTCGGACCAGGCGCCGCGAACCATCGAGCTGTAATACAAGCCCGGCAACGCATCCTCACGAACGCTCGCTTCGCTGGTCTCGATCTTCAACAACCGCGAATACGAGACGACCACCATCAGCAGCATGATGGCGATAATTACCGCAAAGCTCGCCAAAATGCGTTGGCGCAACGTCCAGTTCTTCACAGTCAATCCTCGGGGGCATTTTGAAATGCGGGGAGTATAGCCGAGGGCGCTGTTTCATTTATAAGACGGTTGCGCCACTTCTCATCTCTTGGCAAAAAAAATCGAAGTGGTCGGTTTATAGTCAAAAGATCGCAGCCTGCGGCAGCTCCTACAGGTGCACCCCGATCCCTTGTAGGAGCTGCCGCAGGCTGCGATCTTTGAAGGCTTACATCGAAGCCTGGCGCACCTGCTTCTCCAGTTCGGCCTTCAACCCTGGCGCCAGCTTGAGTTGCCGCGCCAGCTCATCGAGGTAGGACTTCTCCATGAAGCTCTCCTCATCCACCAGCATCACACTGGCGATGTACATCTCGGCGGCCATTTCCGGGGTGCTGGCGGCGCGGGCGACATCGCCCGGATCCAGTGGTTTGTTCAGTTCCGCGTGCAGCCAGTGCTGCAGCTCCTGATCGTTGTCGAGCTTGCTGAACTCACCTTCGATCAGCTCGCGTTCGCGCGCGTCAATATGACCGTCTGCCTTGGCCGCGGCCACCAGGGCCTTGAGAATCGCCTGGCTGTGCTGCTCGGCTTGGGCCATTGGCAGGCGATCCAGGGTTTGCGGTTCGGTCTTCGGGGCGGTGCCCTGCTGGGCTTGCCAGTTGCCGTAGGCCTTGTAGGCCAGCACACCCAATGCGGCGAGGCCGCCATAAATCGCGACCTTGCCTCCGACCTTGCGCGCCTTCTTGTTACCCAGCAGCAGGCCCATGGCCCCGGCGGCCAGAGCCCCGCCGCCGGCACCGGAGAGCAAGCTGCCGATGCCACTGCTCGCCCCCTTGTTCTGCGCCGCACCGGTATTTTTTTGCAACAGATCCTGGCCAGACTTGAGCAGTTGGTCGAGCAATCCACGGGTGATCATTTTCCGCCTCCACAAAAGGTTTAACCGGACACTAAGGCCATCAGCCTAATTCGAAAGTGCCCGGCGACTTCGGTGGGTTTGCTTCCAGATGTTGCTGGGAAAAGGCTCCTGCCAGTGGCTTGCCGCAAATTACTGCCCGGACGCCCATCGAAAAAAAAGATATACACTGCCTAAAATCTATAAAAACCGCTTACCTGGTACGGCCTCATGATGACCCTGCGTCAAATCCGGCACTTCATTGCAGTGGCCGAGACCGGCTCGATCTCCGCCGCCGCGCAAACCGCGTTCATTTCCCAATCCACCCTGACCCTGGCGATCCAGCAGCTCGAGCAGGAGATCGGCGTCGGCCTGTTCAACCGCCACGCCAAGGGCATGACCCTGACCCATCAGGGGCATCAGTTCCTGCGCCAGGCGCATTTGATCCTGGCCACCGTGGACAATGCCAAGCGCAGCCTGCAACAAAGCACCGACCAGGTGGCCGGGCAATTGATCGTCGGGGTGACCAGCCTGGTGGCCGGTTACTACCTGGCGGACCTGCTCACCCGTTTCCAGCGCGCCTACCCCAACGTCGAAATCCGCGTAATGGAAGACGAACGCCCCTACATCGAACATTTGCTGGTCAGCGGCGAGATCGATGTCGGGGTGCTGATCCTTTCCAACCTTGAAGACCGTCACGCCTTGCAGACCGAAGTGCTGACCCACTCACCCCATCGACTGTGGTTGCCGGCCCAGCATCCGCTGCTGGAACACGACAGCATCAACCTCGCCGACGTGGCCCGCGAGCCGCTGATTCAATTGAACGTCGATGAGATGGATCGCAATGCCCAGCGCATGTGGACAGCCGCCTCCCTGCAACCACGCATCACCCTGCGCACGGCCTCGACCGAAGCGGTGCGTAGCCTGGTGGCGGCCGGACTGGGGGTTTCGATCCAGCCCGACATGACGTATCGCCCGTGGTCGCTGGAGGGCGACATCATCGAAGCGCGGCCGATTGCCGACCTGAGCCAGACCCTCGATGTCGGCCTGGCCTGGCGTCGCGGCACTGCGCGCCCGGCCCTGGTGGACCCGTTCCTGACTGTCGCCCGCGAACAGCCCCATGGCGGGCGCAAGCCATCTATTTAATCGAATGCCACCTTCAGTATTTAGAATTTGTCGACCTCGGGTCTGCGCACTAGTCTTGATGCATCCATATAAGACGGCCAGCCCCAGTCACAGGGAGCAACATGGCCACACAAGAAAAGAGCACCCGAAAAATGGCTGGCCCACAGACTCCGTTGTTCACCGCATTGTTGATCGAGGGTGAATTAGTCGCAGGGCAAGGCCGTGTCGAAGCGATTCTCAACCCGGCCACCGGCGAAGTGTTGACGCACATCGCCGAAGCCAGCACCGAACAAGTCGAAGCCGCCATCCTCGCCGCGCACCGCGCCTTCGCCGGCTGGTCGCGGACCACGCCGCAGCAGCGCTCGAGCCTGTTGCTGGACATCGCCAACGCCATCGAAAAAAACGCCGACCTGCTCGCCCGCCTCGAGTCGATGAACTGCGGCAAGCCGTTGCACCTGGCCCGCCAGGACGACTTGAGCGCCACGGTCGATGTGTTCCGCTTTTTCGCCGGAGCCGTGCGCTGCCAGACCGGCCAGCTCAGCGGCGAGTACCTGCCGGGCTACACCAGCATGGTGCGGCGCGATCCTATCGGGGTCGTTGCGTCCATCGCGCCGTGGAATTACCCGATCATGATGGCGGCGTGGAAAATCGCCCCGGCCCTGGCCGCCGGCAATACCCTGGTGTTCAAGCCCTCGGAACACACGCCCCTGTCGATCCTGGCGTTGGCCCCGGCGCTGGCCGAGATCCTGCCGCCTGGCGTGATCAACATTGTTTGCGGTGGCGGCGAAGGCGTCGGCAGTCATCTGGTCAGCCATCCGAAGGTGCGCATGGTGTCGCTGACCGGCGATATCGTCACCGGGCAGAAAATCCTCCAGGCCGCGGCAAAGACCCTCAAGCGCACGCACCTCGAACTGGGCGGCAAAGCGCCCGTGATCGTCTGCAACGATGCCGATATCCAGGCGGTGGTCGAAGGCGTGCGCACCTACGGCTATTACAACGCCGGCCAGGACTGCACCGCCGCTTGCCGGGTGTATGCCCAGGCCGGCATTCACGATCGCCTGGTGGCCGAACTCGGCGCAGCGGTCAGCAGCCTGCGTTTCGCCGGTAAACGCGATGCCGACAACGAAATCGGCCCGTTGATCAGCACTCGCCAGCGCGACCGCGTGGCCAGTTTCGTCGAGCGCGCCCTCGGCCAGCCGCATATCGAACGGGTAACCGGTGCGGCGGTGCATTCCGGCGCCGGCTTCTATTACCAACCGACGTTGCTCGCCGGTTGCAAGCAAGGCGATGAAATCGTCCAGCGCGAAGTGTTCGGGCCGGTGGTCACCGTGACCCGATTCGATCAGCTGGAACAGGCGGTGGACTGGGCCAACGACTCGGAATACGGCCTGGCCTCGTCGGTCTGGACGCAGAACCTGGACAAGGCGATGCAGGTTGCCGCGCGGTTGCAGTATGGCTGCACCTGGATCAACAGCCATTTCATGCTGGTCAGCGAGATGCCCCACGGCGGGCTCAAGCGTTCGGGTTATGGCAAGGACCTGTCCAGCGATTCACTTCAGGACTACAGCGTGGTGCGGCACATCATGGCACGCCACGGGCAGCATCTCTGACTACGCTAATAACAAGCCGTTAACGGCATGCTTCACCACGTTCACCACTGCCCCGACCATAATTTGAAGAAGAGGGAAATCCCATGTTCGTGCACAAGACCGCACTGCTCAGTGCCATCACCCCCTTACTGCTGGCCAGTGGCGTGTTTGTCCACGCCGCCGAGCCACTGAAGGCCGTCGGTGCCGGCGAAGGCCAGCTGGATATCGTCGCGTGGCCTGGCTACATCGAACGTGGCGAAAGCGACAAGGCCTACGACTGGGTGACCGGTTTCGAGAAAGAAACCGGCTGCAAGGTCAACGTGAAAACCGCTGCGACCTCCGATGAGATGGTCAGCCTGATGGCCAAGGGTGGTTATGACCTGGTGACCGCGTCGGGGGATGCCTCGCTGCGCCTGATCGTCGGCAAACGCGTGCAGCCGATCAACACGGCGTTGATCCCGAACTGGAAGAACCTCGACCCGCGCCTGAAGGATGCGCCGTGGTACGTGGTCAACAAGCAGACCTACGGTACCCCGTACCAGTGGGGTCCGAACGTATTGATGTACAACACCAATGTCTTCAAGACCGCGCCCGACAGCTGGGGCGTGCTGTTCAATGCCGAAGACCTGCCGGACGGCAAGCCGAACAAGGGCCGCGTGCAGGCCTATGACGGTCCGATCTACATCGCCGACGCGGCGCTGTACCTGAAATCCGCCAAGCCGGAACTGGGCATCCAGAACCCCTACGAACTGACCGAAGCACAATACAAGGCCGTGCTCGATCTGTTGCGCGCCCAGCAGCCGTTGATCCACCGCTACTGGCACGACACCACCGTACAGATGAGTGACTTCAAGAATGAGGGCGTAGTGGCGTCCGGGGCCTGGCCCTATCAGGTCAACGGCCTGATCAACGAGAAACAACCGATCGCCTCGACCATCCCCAAGGAAGGCGCCACCGGGTGGGCCGACACCACCATGATGCACACCGATGCCAAGCACCCCAACTGTGCCTACAAGTGGATGGACTGGTCGTTGCAACCGAAAGTCCAGGGTGACGTGGCGGCCTGGTTCGGTTCGTTGCCAGCGGTACCGGCGGCGTGCAAAGAGAGCGAACTGCTTGGCGCCGAAGGCTGCAAGACCAACGGCTTCGACAACTTCGACAAGATCGCCTTCTGGAAAACCCCGCAGGCCGAGGGCGGTAAATTCGTGCCGTACAGCCGCTGGACCCAGGACTACATCGCGATCATGGGCGGCAGGTAAGCCCTCTTAAGATCAAAAGATCGCAGCCTGCGGCAGCTCCTACCGCGACCGCAGGCACCGCAGATTCGGTGCCTTCTGCAAATCCTGTAGGAGCTGCCGAAGGCTGCGATCTTTTCGACGCCACAACCGATTCAGATTTTTTAGAAAGCGCGCCTTTTTGGAGCACCGCACCATGACGCTTGCAGTCCAGTTCACCAACGTTTCCCGTCAGTTCGGCGAAGTGAAAGCCGTTGACCGGGTTTCCATCGACATCCAGGACGGCGAGTTTTTCTCCATGCTGGGGCCTTCCGGCTCAGGCAAAACCACCTGCCTGCGCCTGATCGCCGGTTTTGAGCAACCGAGCGCGGGTTCCATTCGTATTCATGGCGAGGAAGCCGCCGGCCTTCCGCCTTACCAGCGTGATGTGAACACCGTGTTCCAGGATTACGCGCTGTTCCCCCACATGAACGTTCGCGATAACGTCGCCTACGGCTTGAAAGTCAAAGGCGTCCCAAAGGCCGAGCGCCTCAAACGCGCCGAGGAAGCCCTCGACATGGTCGCCCTTGGCGGCTATGGCGAGCGCAAGCCGGTGCAACTTTCCGGTGGCCAGCGCCAGCGTGTGGCCCTGGCCCGTGCCCTGGTCAATCGCCCACGAGTGTTGCTGCTCGACGAACCGCTCGGCGCGCTGGACCTCAAGCTGCGCGAGCAGATGCAAGGCGAATTGAAGAAGCTGCAACGCCAGCTGGGCATCACCTTCATCTTCGTCACCCACGACCAGACCGAAGCGCTGTCGATGTCCGATCGCGTCGCCGTGTTCAACAAGGGTCGCATTGAACAGGTCGATTCGCCGCGCAACCTGTACATGAAGCCTTCGACCACCTTCGTCGCCGAGTTTGTCGGCACCTCCAATGTGATTCGCGGCGACCTGGCACGGCAGTTGAGCGGCAATCCCCAGCCGTTCTCGATACGCCCGGAACACGTGCGCTTCGCCGAAGGCCCGTTGGCCAGCCATGAGATCGAAGTCAGCGGCCTGCTGCACGATATCCAATACCAGGGCAGCGCCACCCGCTACGAATTGAAGTTGGAAAACGGCCAGACCTTGAACATCAGCCAGGCCAACAATCAATGGCTCGACACCAGTGCCCAGCACCAGACCGGGCAACGCCTGAGCGCACGCTGGGCCCGTGAAGCGATGATCCCGCTGCACGACACCCTGACAGGCGGGGTGTGACATGAGCACCCTGGCTGTTCCTCATTCCTCGTCGGGCGGCTCGGCGTTGCGCAGGTTTTCCAACCTGCTGTACCGCCGGCCGAACCTGTACCTGTCGATGCTGCTGGTGCCGCCGCTGCTGTGGTTCGGTGCCATTTACCTGGGTTCGTTGCTGACGTTGCTGTGGCAAGGTTTCTACACCTTCGACGACTTCACCATGGCGGTCACCCCTGACCTGACCTTGGCGAACTTCGCCGCGCTGTTCCAGCCATCGAACTTCGACATCATCCTGCGCACCCTGAGCATGGCGATTGTCGTGTCCATCGCCAGCGCCATTGTCGCCTTCCCGATTGCCTACTACATGGCGCGCTACACCACGGGTAAAACCAAGGCATTTTTCTACATCGCCGTCATGATGCCGATGTGGGCCAGTTACATCGTCAAGGCCTACGCCTGGACGCTGCTGCTGGCCAAAGGCGGCGTAGCACAGTGGTTCGTGCAGAACCTGGGGCTGGAATCGTTGTTGCAGTTTGTACTGGGCATCCCGGGGGTCGGGGGCAGTACCTTGTCGACCTCGCACCTGGGGCGCTTCATGGTGTTCGTCTACATCTGGCTGCCCTTCATGATCCTGCCGATCCAGGCCTCGCTGGAACGCCTGCCACCCTCACTGCTGCAAGCGTCCGCCGACCTTGGCGCCAAGCCGCGCCAGACTTTCATGCAGGTGATCCTGCCGCTGTCGGTGCCGGGTATTGCGGCAGGTTCCATCTTCACGTTCTCCCTGACCCTGGGCGATTTCATCGTGCCACAACTGGTCGGCCCACCCGGCTACTTCGTCGGCAGCATGGTGTATGCCCAACAAGGTGCGATCGGCAACATGCCAATGGCGGCAGCCTTCACCCTGGTGCCGATCGTGCTGATCGCCATCTACCTGTCCATCGTCAAACGACTGGGGGCCTTCGATGCACTCTGACAAAGCATCCCTGGGCTTGCGTATCGCCGCCTGGGGCGGGCTGGTGTTCCTGCACTTCCCGATCCTGATCATCTTCCTGTATGCCTTCAACACCGAAGACGCGGCGTTCAGCTTCCCGCCCAAGGGCTTCACCCTGAAGTGGATCGGCGTGGCCTTCTCACGGCCCGACGTACTGGAAGCGATCAAGTTGTCGCTGCAGATCGCGACCATTGCCACGTTGATTGCCATGGTGCTTGGCACATTGGCGTCGGCGGCGCTGTACCGACGGGACTTTTTCGGCAAGCAAGGTATCTCGCTGATGCTGATCCTGCCGATTGCCCTGCCGGGGATCATCACCGGTATCGCATTGCTGGCGACGTTCAAGACGCTGGGCATCGAGCCGGGGATGTTCACCATCATCGTCGGCCACGCGACCTTCTGCGTGGTGATCGTCTACAACAACGTCATCGCCCGCTTGCGCCGTACCTCCCACAGCCTGATCGAAGCCTCGATGGACCTCGGCGCCGATGGCTGGCAGACCTTCCGCTACATCATCCTGCCGAACCTCGGCTCGGCGTTGCTGGCCGGCGGCATGTTGGCGTTCGCGCTGTCATTCGACGAGATCATCGTCACCACCTTCACCGCCGGCCATGAACGCACCCTGCCGCTATGGCTGCTCAACCAGCTCAGCCGCCCACGGGACGTGCCGGTGACCAACGTCGTGGCGATGCTGGTGATGATGGTGACGATGCTGCCGATCCTCGGTGCCTATTACCTGACCCGGGGTGGCGAGAGCGTGGCGGGGAGCGGCGGCAAATAAATCCATAACAACTCAGCTCCCATTGAAGGAACCGAATCCAATGTGGGAGCGGGCTTGCTCGCGAAAGCGGTGTATCAGCCAACATCAATATTGAATGTGATGGCCTCTTCGCGAGCAAGCCCGCTCCCACAGTTTGAATCGGTTTCTTCAGGGGAAATAACAACAGTTCTGACGAGGACGATGCCATGCAAACCCAACTCCTGATCAACGGCCAACTGCTCACCGGCGAAGGCCCCGCCCAACCGGTGTTCAACCCGGCGCTGGGTCGCGTGCTGGTGGAAATCAACGAGGCCAGCGAGGCCCAGGTCGATGCCGCCGTACGCGCCGCCGATGCCGCCTTCGACAGCTGGTCGCAGACCCCGCCCAAGGAACGTTCGCTGCTGCTGCTCAAACTCGCCGACGCCATCGAGGCCCACGGCGAAGAGCTGGCCAAGCTCGAATCGGACAACTGCGGCAAGCCCTACAGCGCTGCGCTCAACGACGAGATCCCGGCGATTGCCGACGTGTTCCGTTTCTTCGCCGGCGCCAGCCGTTGCATGAGCGGCTCGGCCGGCGGCGAATACCTGCCCGGCCACACCTCGATGATCCGCCGCGACCCGGTCGGGGTGATCGCCTCCATCGCGCCGTGGAACTACCCGCTGATGATGGTCGCCTGGAAAATCGCCCCGGCCCTGGCCGCCGGCAATACCGTGGTGCTCAAGCCCTCGGAACAGACGCCGTTGACCGCATTGCGCCTAGCGCAACTGGCGGCGGAGATTTTCCCGGCCGGCGTGCTCAACCTGGTCTTCGGCCGCGGCCCCACCGTCGGCAGCCCGCTGGTCACCCACCCGAAAGTGCGCATGGTGTCGCTGACCGGTTCCATCGCCACTGGCGCGAACATCATTTCCAGCACCGCCGACAGCGTCAAGC
>NZ_JASCAE010000099.1:0-13635 GCF_029967975.1 Pseudomonas sp. V98_8 | reverse complement strand
GCGGTGGATCAGTCGACATATATATTGACTGACCCGCCGCTTTCGCGAGCAAGCCCGCTCCCACATTGGGTTTGTGGCGTTCATTAAAATAAGGATCTGGCCATGCGTGCACTGGCTGCATTGAGTCGTTTTGTCGGTAACACCTTCGCCTACTGGGTTCTGATATTCGCCGTCGTGGCATTCCTGCAGCCGGCCTGGTTCATCGGCCTCAAGGGCGCCATCGTGCCGTTGCTGGGGCTGGTGATGTTCGGCATGGGCCTGACCCTCAAGCTCGAAGACTTCGCCGAGGTCGCCCGCCACCCGTGGCGCGTGGCCTTGGGCGTGGTGGCGCATTTTGTGATCATGCCCGGCGTGGCCTGGTTGCTCTGCCAAGCGTTCCATTTGCCCCCAGAGATTGCCGTCGGCGTGATTCTGGTCGGCTGCTGCCCAAGCGGCACCTCGTCGAACGTGATGACTTGGCTGGCACGCGGCGACCTGGCGTTGTCGGTGGCTATCGCTGCCGTGACCACCCTCCTCGCTCCGCTGCTGACACCCGCGTTGATCTGGCTGCTGGCTTCGGCCTGGCTGCCGGTGTCGTTCATGGAGCTGTTCTGGTCGATTCTCCAGGTAGTGCTGCTGCCGATCGTACTGGGTGTCGTTGCCCAGCGACTGCTCGGCGACAAGGTTCGCCACGCCGTGGACGTGTTGCCTCTGGTTTCGGTGGTGAGCATCGTGATCATCGTCACTGCTGTGGTGGCCGCCAGCCAGGCGAAAATTGCCGAATCGGGCCTGTTGATCATGGCCGTGGTCATGCTGCACAACAGCTTTGGTTACCTGCTGGGTTACTTCACCGGGCGCCTGTTCAAGTTGCCACTGCCCCAGCGCAAATCCCTGGCGCTGGAAGTCGGCATGCAGAACTCAGGGCTGGGCGCCGCCTTGGCCAGTGCGCACTTTTCGCCTTTGGCGGCGGTACCGAGCGCGTTGTTCAGTGTCTGGCACAACATTTCCGGGGCGCTGCTTTCGACGTATTTCCGTCGCATGAGCGAGAAGCAGGATCGTGAAGTCGCCGCGCGACAGGCGACCGACTGAACCGAAACTTGATCCCAGGGTTAATGCTGGGCACTATATTGCGCAACGCGAGGACGACCTCGCGGCTCGATCGAGTCATTAACCTTGGGGACGACCCCGTCAATGGATGGAGGTCTTCCATGTCCTGGATCATTCTGTTTTTCGCCGGCTTGTTCGAAGTCGGCTGGGCCGTTGGCCTCAAGTACACCGATGGTTTCAGCCGCCCTCTCCCTACTGCATTGACCGTTGCCGCCATGGCCGTCAGCCTCGGCTTGCTCGGCCTTGCGATGAAGGAGTTGCCGCTGGGCACGGCCTATGCGATCTGGACCGGAGTGGGTGCAGTCGGCACCGTGATTGCCGGAATCATTTTGTTTGGCGAATCCATGGCGCTGGTCCGCCTGGCCAGTGTGGCATTGATCATCACCGGCCTGGTGGGGCTAAAAGTCAGCGCCTGACTGCGCAGCCCATCTGCAAAAAAGCCCGCCTCCTGTCACCAGGGGCGGGCTTTTTCATGAACGCCAATCCGTCAGCTTTCGGCCATCGCCAATCGCTCACGCATCACCGGCGCCTTTTCCGAATGCTCCAACTGCATGCAACGCTCCAGGAACAGGAACATATAGTCGTAGCTCTTGCACACGGCCTGGCGCAATTCCATTTGCAATGACCTGCTCGGATTCATGCCGGCCAGGGTGCAGATGATTTCCAGCGCTTCCCAAGGGTGGGCATCGTCATACTGGGCGTGCATCTTCAACCATTTCATGGCCCGCTTGCGATCCTCCTCCGGGAAGGCTGCCGCGTACAGACCATTGGAACAGACCACCGCCGACCACTCACCGGTCGCGCCCTCGATGGCGTAGTTGGTGGCGGCAATGGCAACGATCAGCGAATCGGCGGAACTGGTGTGCCAGCACCAATGGCTCAAGGCGTGAAGCTCGGGGGCCACCTGCTGCGCCTGCAGATCTTCCAGGCTGACGCCGTGGGCACGGCTCCAATTCACCCAGTAGTCGGCATGGTTGAGTTCGACACGGATATTACGCATCAACCAGCGACGCGCCATGTCCTCGCCAGGGTGGCGGGCAAAACGGGTCTTGGTCAGGTTCTGGGCCATGTATAACGCGAACTGTTCGACCACGGGCCAGCCCCCGATAAGGTACTGGCGCATCGTCTTGGCACTGAGTCTGTTATCTCGCATGCGCTGATACAGCTCGTGCTCTACAACCCGGCGCTTACTCGCGCTGCAATCCTGAATCAGGCGCTGGGCCCAATCGGGATAACTTGCAGCTTCCATGAGTGGTCCGGTTCGGTTGAATGTCTCGATCACTGTCGGGCTCCTTTTGATTGTGATTGTTCCGATCAACGAGAGACTTCAACGGAACGTGCCGGGCGCCTTGAACAACAGGGGCTGCGGCCTGGCTGGACGACTTTTCAAGCTGTCGCAGGTAAACAGATGCGGGCGTTCAATGACATACCCTTGAGCGTAATCAACCCCGATATCCAGCAATGCCTGCTCGATCTGGGGCGTTTCAACAAACTCGGCAATCGTACGCTTACCCATGACATGACCGATGTGGTTGATCACTTCGACCATGGCGCGGTTAATCGGGTCGTCCAGCATATCCTTTACAAAACTCCCGTCGATCTTCAGGAAGTCTACAGGCAAATGTTTCAAGTAGGCGAACGAGGACATACCGGCGCAAAAGTCATCGAGGGAAAACAGGCACCCTAAGCCTTTGAGTTCATTAATAAATTTAATTGCACTCGCCAGATTGGAAATGGCGCTGGTTTCAGTGATTTCAAAACAAATTATTTCAGGTGGTATGGCGTAACTAATGAACTGTTGACGCAGGAAGTCCAGGAACGCTTCATCTCCTATAGTTGTGCCTGACAGATTAATCGCACACATCGCTAGAGGCTCTTTGTGCTTTTCGGCCATACATTGGGCAATGATCTTGAACACGTTCTTTACGACCCAACGATCCAGGGACGTCATCAAGCCATATCGTTCGGCAGCCGGAATAAAACTGTCGGGCAATATCATGCGTCCCGCTTCGTCATGCAGACGCAGCAGGATCTCGATATGGCCGCCACCCTGTTCGACATGACCGAGCGGCGCGATTTCCTGGGCGTACAGACAAAAACGGTCTTCTTCCAGGGCCATGTGCAAGCGCTGCACCCAGGCCATCTCGCCAAAGCGCAGGGACAGCTCCGAGTCGTCGGCGTGATACACCTGAACCCGGTTACGGCCCTTTTCCTTGGCCATGTAGCAGGCCATGTCAGCCGCGCGCAGCGAGACTTCCAGGGTAGTCGGATGGGCATTGATGTGCACCAGGCCGATGCTCACGGTGGTCACGAACGGCCGCCCCTTCCAGACGAAGTGCAGGTTCTGCACGGTCTGGCGCAGCCCTTCGGCAATTTTTTCAGCTGCCTGCGGAGCACAGTTCTCCAGCAAGATGCCAAACTCGTCGCCGCCCAACCGGGCCAGGGTGTCGCCCTCGCGCAATCCGGATTGCAACAGCGCACAGATATGCCGCAGCAACTCGTCACCCGCCGCGTGTCCGCTGGTATCGTTGACCAACTTGAATTGATCCAGATCGAGGAACATCAAGGCGTGGCGCCCCGACTGTCGCGTCAGGCCCTGCAGCGCCTGTTCCAGACGGAATTCGAACTCGCGGCGGTTGGCGAGCCCCGTCAGCGCATCATGGGTCGCCTGCCAGGAGAGATTGGCAATGTATTGGCGCTCCTGAGTCATGTCATGCAGCACCAGCACGGCTCCGCTGACCTTCCCGGCATTGCGGATCGGCGCCCCGACCAGGGTGACCGACACCGTGCTGCCATCAAGGCGCTGAATGAGCTTGGAATGTTCGCTGCCGCCACTGAGCTGACCGCTCAGGATGTGCTCGATCAAGGTAAAGCCGTCGGCCTGGGCATTGTCATCCAGCAGATTGAACAGCGCCGCCAGCGGCAACCCGCTCGCCTGTTCGGCTTTCCAGTGGGTCAAGGCTTCGGCGGCCGGATTCATGTAGGCGATCGCGCCCTCGACATTCGTGGTGATCACCGCGTCGCCAATCGATTGCAGGGTGATTTGCGCCCGCTCTTTCTCCAGTTGCAGGGCGTCGGCAAAAGCGTGCCGCTGCTTGAGCAGTTTATGAGTGCGCAGCAGCGCCAGGGCGATCAGGCCGAGGGCGGTGGCCAGGTTCGTCGCCAGCAGCAGGCGCATGATCATCCGCGAGCCTTCGCCAAGGGCATCGCTGAAGGCCTTCGCCGCCGGCGTCACCCCGTTGTTGATATCGAATATCTGCTCTTTCCAGCGTTGGATGTCGTCAGGATGGGCCGGCTTGATGCTGATGTGCTGGTGCATGTCCCTGGCGACATCATCGAGTCGATCAAGGTACGCATCACCCACGGTCCAGCGCTCGATGGCTTTTTCGAGGTAGCTGAAATGGCGAAAGTTGAGGTAAAGCCAGATCAGGCTGGGGACGTCATCGGGGTGGTTGCCCCCCTTGAGAATCGCCCGCCTGGCCGCTTCGATATCGGGTGGCTGCTGGTCAAGCGCCAGACGCAGCTCATGCCCGCCCTGAGGGACGGCAATGGACTCCTGGTACTTGAGGAATTTGCTCTCATCGCGACTGTCGGCATACAGGTTGAGGTAATAGATCGCGTCCTTCTGGCCCTTGGACCACAGGCTCTCGCCGGCAACATAACCGCGGACCGCCGACAATACATAAAGACTGACGCCCCCCAACAGGGCCTGAAATAACACAACGGCAATAAAAGGCCAGACGATGCCCAGCAACCGTGGCGTTCCGAGAGTCCGCGCTTGATTCATGAGGTCCCTTGTTCTAGCACTGCCAGATCATCATCCACGTGATCGCTAAAGCTAGACTAGGGGGCGTTGCCGGTTCAGGCAAGCGCGAAGCCCTTTCTGTGGGCAAGGGCCTGAAAAATAACTGCTTTCAGTGAAACGCGGACTGGCCACCGACACAGCCAGTCAAAAAAAACCGTCATCACCTAACTATGTACCACTCTCTCCTGCTCGTTTTCTCTTGAAATCGGCCCCTAGCTCCATCGTTTTTTTGCGGGGAACCGATCCACTGACACTCAAGAGAATCTTCCAAATGGAAACAACAGAATATTCCGAATCCCTGAAATACAGAGCCGTTCAATCGGACTACGACCTCCTTCTCGACTTTCTAGAAAAACCGGAAAGTTCGACAGCCGATTTCGAAAAAACATCAATAATCCCCAGCGCTCACTCTCCACTTCTGCAATTTAGCGCTCCGGGACGCGCACTACTTCAGCCCCTCCTGACAGATCCAGGATACCGCGCGCACTGCCTGAAATCAGGCAATGACCCGGATACACTGGAACTGACGGTCAAAGACGATACGGTGACGTACGAGATTCGCTCAACGGACAAAAAAAGAAAGTCAAATTTTCGCCCCCCTCTCCAACAAAAATTGGAGCACGACAGCAAGGGAAAACTGGCATTAGTAGTCAGTGCTCCGAAATGGGTCAGTCTGATGACCGCCATTGCCCCAGAAGCGAAAAAAATCGGGGGGACTATTTATGCCAACGGCGCCGTCAGTCTGGTGCAGATGACTAATTACTACGGAATTCTCCCTTGGCACGCGGGAATTGCAGAGGAACATCGCACTACGATCAACGCACTGGAAGAGAAACGAGCTCGGCATTCGTTGCGACTGGACAGCCGCCTCGATATCGACCTGTTGAATCGTGCGCCCACCAAAGCAGACAGGAGACTGCTCAAAACCCTGAATCGGCGCAATTCGGCCACCCCAATGACCATGGACGCACTGATAACCCAACTTACAGAAAGGGAAATCAACGACATTGTCAATAACTTCCTTGCTTCTACGAAAACTTCCCTTTTCACTCACCTGGAAAAAACAACACTCCCTAGACCCACCGTCGAGCAAGCCCGAGCGACACCTACGGTGTTTCTTGAAAAGATCTTGCGCTCTGCCGAGTCCGTGCGCCTGAGTGACGCTTTACTAAAAGGTCTGAAATGGTACGGCACCGGCCCACTCGAAAACACTTCGCCTGAAATCCGGATAAAACTTGTCAGCAGAGCCATTCGATTATATTCAGGCCTGGCACGCGAGAATAAGCCCGAGGATATCGCCGGTTACCCCTGGCATCAACGTTCCAACTGGGGAAAAAGTTACCAGACGATTTGGGCGGAATTCGAACAACATCTAAGGGATACCGATCGCGCGTCGTCAGTGACGGAGTCGATCTTGCTCGCTCGTCTGTTCCAACCCGAATTTCCGAGGGAATTCCAGATTCCCGATATCCCGCCCGACCTGCCCTACAGAAGCTCAGCGGTCTGGGTCAACTTCGTTCATGGTGTAACGCTCGCAGATGCCATGGAACCTGATCTGATCCAGCGCATGTCCTTCCAGCAACTGGTGGAGTTTCCGCTTCAGCAGTCGATGCAAGCGACTTCGCAAGAGTTAGAGCTTATAGCGATGGCTCGAATGCCCCCGACCCTGGAATGGGCAATCACTAGTGGCGTGATTCTCGAGAGGAGCGACTCGGATTACTCGCCTCAGGATAAAGCCCAATCCATAAAATCACTTGACGAGCACATGGACGCCTTGAAGAAGGCCATCATTCAATTGGACGTCAGTTATCCCGAAAGAAAAGTTATCGCCGAGCGGGAGATAAAAAAATACTTCAAGCACGCGTTGCGGCGCAACGGGGAAGGGAAGCTGGTCAAACCCATTCACTCGAAGTCCTCCGTGTTCATCTCCGATGGGCGAAAATTGATCGAGGACTTTGGAGGCATCGATGGAGGCGGCCTCCTTCAAGGACCGCCTCTAAAGGATAAGGCCTACACCTTTCTGGATGTCTACATGTCGGGGGGACTGACGCCAAAAAGAACCTGGTTCATAACAATGAATGACGGAATACGAAAAACGCCCCACCGAATCGGCATCAACAATGATCGCACGATAAAAACCACAGCCCCCTGGCTTCCCGCAACAGTGACGCAAAACCCCTTGCCAGATGTAGAAAAATTATTTGAGTCAGACTTCAACAACTATCTTGAACTGAGTAAAAACGCCTATCAAACACTGCTCAAAAGCCTATTTTCCTCACTCCCCCACAACGATCGGCAAGGCATGGAGCGGGGAGAAGTAAAGATCTACACCTTGAGAAAATCCACCGATGAAATCGCATTTGATGAGGAAAAGCCGGACCACACGCTACCACTGCGGCTTCGTATGGGCTTCGTTCTCAAAATCACTTATCAAACCAACGTTGCCTATTACGAATGTTTTCCTCGAGCAGGGATCATTCGAAAGCGTACAGATATCCTATCGACCATGCTCAATGGTGAATACCAAGCTCAACAGGTCAAAGGACCCGTCTATGCGGAGGCCAATGTCATCAAGGTGATACGCGGCAAAAGTGTTCCGTTTGATTGGGAGGCTCATGAGAGGGGCACCCCCCCAAAAGAAAAAGCGACATGCACAGCCATCATTGACCAGTTTGGCAAAACGTTTACGACGTCGTCCCTTAGTCCTGACCTCGAACGAACATCGCATCCTGCCGCAGCGTTTTCCCGTTCCTCTGAGCTTGCCCACTACATCGCCCACCATTTTTTCTTTTTTGACGAAAAAATGCTCCGCAAAGCGGCGCAAGGCGAAACTGAAATTGAACATGAAGCTGCCCGCCCTCATTGGCTGGATAAGGTCAAAGGGTTCATACCGTTTTGGGGCGGTATCAGCGACCTGCTGTCAGGCGATCCCAGAAAAAGGATATGGGCCGTATTTGGCTTGATCGTCGATGTCGTCTCATTTGCATTTCCGCTGGGAAAATTTGTTTCCGGCTCAATGAAGCTGGTTTCCGCATCAGTTCGGTCAGGTGTTCGTGTCGCACTTCCCGAGTTCGGTTCGCTTTTTCAGAAGCTGACCGTTTCACTCGTACAAAACACAATTCCGTTCTACGGCCTGCCGACGCTGGGTTTTCGGCTCGTACGGGGTTCAATAAAAGGCTTGTACACAGGCCTGCACAGTGTGCTCAGCCCTGCGTACAAAAGCATTCGGACGACGGTGGGCAGAGTTGGCAGCCACAGTTTTATCAATGGCTTTGCGCACATGGACAATCCGGCAAGCTGGCGTCCATTGGTAGCGGGTGATCAGTTAGCAAGCTTACGGGGGATGCACGATATACCGGTGCGCAACATTGCGTCGGCAGGCAAGGCCGACTTCCGCCTGGTTGATCCGATATCGTCCCGACCCTATGGCCCATTATTATCCCACGCTGCAGGCGAACTTTCGTTAGGCCGATCCCACTACAACGCTCTGGAAAAACACAATAGCCACATACTGGTCGAGGTCGCTGAAAACACACGCGTGCGTGAGGTGCTTGAAGTCGATGGCCGAACCACGGTGTTTCTTGACGATGTGCCGTATCGACTCGATGGCGATACGCTGCGCCGCGTCAGCAGCCTTGAAGACAGTGAAAAACTCAAACAGATTCCCTGTCGTATTCGTCGCGGCCTGGACGATGTTTGCAAATTCGAATACGTACTATCAGACAGTCCTGCCGAACGCCCCAGTGCAGGAACAGTTATCGAAGAAAAAAAATGGGCTGAATGGTTTGGGGACCGTACTTTCTATCCCTCAACAGCAAAATCAGCCAACGACCGTAGATTGCTAGCCTATGAGGAGAAAATCTATGAGCTAAAAGACGGCAAACTGAATACCTATAAGGGAAAACCCGAGTGGATTGGTCTTGATCAAAAAATTCCCGTTCCCAGAGCGAAAGTATCAGCCACACTGGAGTTTCAGACAGGGATCTATGGAAGCCTTAAAGTTATCGGTACCGCAAAAAAAATCGATGACGTCCATATCGTAGGTGCAATTATCCTCCCCTCCATTGAAGGGAAGTCCAAACACGTCTTCACTCGACTCAATTTTAACGACTACTATATCGCCACACTATCGGCCGGCGACAGCATATTGGCCCCACTGACAATGCGAAAGCTGAGTACTGCTGAACTGGTCGTAGGTACGGCGGGCGAGGAACTGCATCGAGCGTATGTCGGTTCATTGAATGCAAATAATACAGCACGTATTCACGGGATAGAGAAGCTCGAACGTGCACTGCAAAAAATGAATGAGATTGCGATACCCATCGGCAGTCCGAAAAACCCTTCCGAAAATATGAAGTGGATAAAGGTAGACACTAACTCGACCGAAGCACTGATGTTTGATCAAAAAACAAGATTGATGGTTGCAGAGTTACCAGACGGAGCAGCGATATGGAAGCCCAGTACACAGACGCCTGAAGAACTACAGAAATCAACCGCAGCGACATTTGATACTCTCTTTTCAGATCCGGCCTCTGCCACCCCTTCAGGTTCGAGGACAAACGTCGTCAACATTGATCAGGCGATGGAACAGCTACAAAAACACCTGCCTTCTGGACAATCTTCAGAAAGATTGAGAAATATCGCATATGCCAAGGTAAGAACTGCAACAGGACGAGACGAGGTCTATGTCAGCGTTTCCGGAGTAGGAGACAATACACGTCACCTCCCTCTTTTCCAATCCAACAACCATTTGCCAGAGGTTAATATCAATGAAACTTTTTATATAAATATTGACAAATTTACAACACTTTCTGCTCCCACTTCCCTGCGTCTGAGCGATGACGGAAAATTACTGGCGATACCACACCCCATAAATGTCGCAAGCGATGTCGATCAAATAAATCGGGTCACTTCAGCGGACAGTGAAAGCAAACTGGTGGGTTTCATCAATGAAAAGTACCCGAACGCGGAGGATATTAGATCGATCACCGTCGTGACCACTCTCCCCCCCCTGCGATTCCTGTTCGATCGTAATGAAAGAGTTTGGTCATGAGCGAGGAGCCAGCGCACTCAATGTCATATGGGGGAAGCGACCTGATTTACGCAAGCGCCCGCACCTGGACAGCAGCAGCGGCAGTAGCGGCAGCGGCAGCCCTCAAAGTTCCTCTGCCAATTCAGATTGAATCAAAAGCAATCAATGCTGCTGCAAATGCCCATACAGCTTGGCGTACAACCCACCATCGGCAATCAGCTGCTGGTGGTCGCCATCCTCGGCAATCTGCCCGCCGTCGAACACCAGCACGCGGTCGGCCTGCTTCACCGCCGACAAGCGGTGGGCGATGATCAAGGTGGTGCGGTGGCTGAGGAACCGCGCCAGGGCCTGGTGCAGGTTGTATTCGGTGGCGGCATCCAGGGCTGAGGTGGCTTCGTCGAGAATCACCACCTTGGGGTCGGCCAGCACCATCCGCGCAATGGCCAGGCGTTGGCGCTGGCCGCCGGACAAGCGCACGCCGGAACGCCCGACGATGCTGTCCAGGCCATTGGGCAACTCGCGCACAGTGGTGTGCAATTGGGCGATTTCCAGCGCTTGCCAGCAAGCCTCGTCGCTGCGCTCACGCCCCATGGTCAGGTTTGCGCGCACCGTGTCGTTGAACAGCGCCGGATGTTGCAGGACCACCGCGACGTTTTCCCGCACGGTTTCCAGGCCGATCTCCTGCTGGGTTGAACCGCCGAAGCGAATGGTCCCCGCCAGCGGCGTGTACAAGCCCAGCAGCAACTGCACCAGCGTGCTTTTGCCGCCACCGCTGGCACCGACGATCGCGACTTTTTCACCGGGAGCGATCGACAGATCCATCTGGTTCAAGACCAGTTCGTCGCCATAGCCGAAACTCAATCCCTGGACTTCGATACCCACGGTTTCGCGACCTTTGAACGGGTCGACACCGCCCGGGTGTTGCGGCTCATCGGCCCGGGCAAGCAGCTCGTTGATCCGCGATAATGCGCCGCCGGCGGCGTAATACGCGTACTGCAAATTCAGCAGCTGCTCGACCGGACCGATCATGAACCAAAGGTAGCTGAATACCGCGAGCATCTGGCCGATGGACAGGTCGGAAAACAGCACGGTCAGCATGGCGGCGGCACGGAAAATATCGATGCCAAACTGGAACAGCAAGCCGCTGGCGCGGTTCGAAGCGTCGGTTTTCCATTGTGAGTTCACCGCATAATCGCGCACGTCCCGGGCGCGCTGCCCCAATCGACCGAGGAAAAAGCCCTGGCGGTTACCGGCGCGCACTTCCTGGATCGCGTCCAGGGTTTCGGTCAATGCCTGGGTGAAGCGCGAGGTGCTGTCGTTCTCGAGTTTCTTCAGGTGCTTGACCCGCTTGCCCAATTGCACCGTGGCGTAGATCACCAGCGGATTGAACAACAGGATCAGCAGCGCCAGCTGCCAGTGCATCCACAGCAGAATGCCCGCGGTGCCGACCAGCGTTAGCATGGCCACCAGGAAACGACTGAGGGTTTCGCCGACGAACTTGTCCAGGGTGTCGAGATCGGTCACCAGGTGCGTGGTCACCGTGCCGCTACCCAGGCTTTCGTATTCTCCCAGCGAAATACGCTTGAGGCGTTCGATCAGACGGATGCGAATGCGGTAGACGATGTCCTTGGCCAGGGCGGCGAACAAGCGCGCCTGCACCACGTTGAACAGCAATGCCGCGCACCGCAGAGCCAGGGTCACCACCAGCATCAGGCCGATGTAGCCCGCGGCTTTCTGCCAGGCCCCGGGCAGCGCAAGGTTCATGATTTTCAGCGCGGCGTCGCCGTGCCCCAGCAACACTTCGTCTACCAGCAATGGCAGGAGCAAGGGAATCGGTACGCTGCACAGAGTCGCCAACACGGCCACGCCGTTGGCGATCCACAGGGATTTCTTGTGATGAAGAGCCAGACGACGGATTTCTGCCCAGCTCAGCCGGTCGACACGTTTAACGGCTGGGGTGTCGTTGGCCGGATCATGCACAGGCGGCACGCTCCAGCCAGCGACCGAGCAAGGGGGACAGGACGCCAAGCGGCTGATAGCCATTGGTCAGCAACGCCAATTGACCATTGCGTTCAGCCAGCAACGTCGGGAAACCGGCGATGCCCAGGTCCTGGACCCAGGTGAAATCGGCAGCCGTCGCGGCGTGCGTATCGGCACGGTCGAAAGCGGCAGCGAACTCGATGCGCGGCAGCCCGGCCTGTTCGGCCAACTCAACCAGAACGCTGGCGTGGGTGACATCGCGGCCTTCGGCGTAGAACGCATGCTGGATCAACCCCAGCAGCTTCCACGCGCAATCCGGCGCCAGGCCGCGTGCCGTCACCAACGCCCGGCAGGCCGGCTCGGTGTCATAGACGAAGCCGTCGGGCAACGCGCCGTCGAGCTTGAAGGGTTGCCCCGTGGCCTCGTTGACCGCCTGCCAGTGCTCCAGAATATAACGGCGGGTGGTCGGCTCCAGGGCCGAACCACTGCCGGTGCGCAAACCACCTACCACCAGGTGCACGTCCACGCCTGCGGCTTGCGCCTGCTCGACCAACGCGTTGGCCACTGGCGCGAAGCCCCAGCACCAGGAACACATCGGGTCCATCACATAGAGCAGGCGTGCAGACATGATTCAGGCCTCGGTGGATGTTTGCTTGTAGTTGTAGCCGATCGGGTGCGGCATGTTGCGAGCCTTGGCCAGTTCGATCTGCTTTTGCCGGTCGATGGCGCTGCGACGGGTTTTCTCGCTCAGCGTATTCCAGCAATGCGGGCAACTGATCCCGGCCACGTAATGCTCGGAGGCGCGATCTTCGACGCTGACCGGTGTGCGGCAGGCATGACATTGATCGTAGTCGCCTTCGCTGAGGTCGTGGCGAACCGTCACACGGTTGTCGAACACAAAGCAGTCGCCCTGCCACTTGGTTTCTTCCTGAGGCACCTCCTCGAGGTATTTCAGGATGCCACCCTTGAGGTGATAGACCTCATCGAAGCCCTCGCTGAGCATGTAGCTCGACGCTTTTTCACAACGAATGCCGCCGGTGCAGAACATCGCCACCTTCTTGTGCACGGCCGGGTCGAAGTTGGCTTTGATGTAGTCGGGAAATTCGCGAAAACTGGTGGTTTTCGGGTCGATAGCGCCTTCAAAGGTGCCGATCGAGACCTCGTAGTCATTGCGGGTATCGATCAGCAGGACTTCAGGATCGCTGATCAGCGCATTCCAGTCCTGCGGCTCGACGTAGGTGCCGACTTTCTTGTTCGGGTCCACGCCTTCAACGCCCAGGGTCACGATCTCTTTCTTGAGCTTGACCTTGGTGCGGTAGAACGGCTGTTCGTCGCAGTACGACTCTTTATGGTCGATGTCATCCATGCGCGGGTCGTTCTTGAGCCAGGCCATCAGCCCGTCGATGCCTTCGCGGCTGCCGGACACGGTGCCGTTGATTCCTTCTTCAGCGATCAGCAGCGTGCCCTTGATGCCGTTGTCGACCATGGCCTTGAGCAGGGGCTCGCGCAGGGCGACGTAATCTTGCAGGGTGACGAACTTATACAGTGCCGCCACGACAATCTGTTGTGTCATGGATCAATCTCCAGGTGGCTACCCTCGTAAGGGGTGAACCGGATGCGAAAAAAAACGCGCCGGGTGAGCGGCGCGTTTCATAGTCTAACAAAAATAACGCAATTCCTGTAGGAGCCGGCTTGCTGGCGATAGCATCACCGCGGTGATGCTATCGCCAGC
>NZ_JASCAE010000098.1:0-15434 GCF_029967975.1 Pseudomonas sp. V98_8 | reverse complement strand
AGCCAAAATCGAGTCTGAAAAATCCGATTATGACTGACGGCCGCCAACAGCAAGGAGGAGCAAGCTCCCCCTTTGGTTTTTACCGGACACTAGTGACGCTCCGTGTGGGAATGCATCCCGTGACGCTCTGCGTCACATCCGGAGCGGAACGCGGAGCGTCCCTGGCGGCATTCCCACGCGGAGCGTGGGAACGATCGAGGGGGGGGTCAGAACTTGTTCAGGGGGATTTTCAGGTAGACCACGCCATTGTCCTCCGCCGGCGGCAGGTTCCCCGCCCGCACATTGACCTGAATCGCTGGCAGCAGCAGCGTCGGCATGCCCAACCCGGCATCGCGTCGGGTGCGCATGTCGACGAACGCGGTTTCGTCGATGCCGTCGCGCACGTGGATGTTGCTCTTGCGTTGTTCGCCAACGGTGCTCATGCAGTGCGGTACACGGCCCTCGGGCGGGTAGTCGTGGCAGACGAAGAGGCGCACGCTGGCAGGGAAGGCCAGCAGCTTGTGGATCGAGGCGAACATCTGATGGGCGTCGCCGCCGGGAAAGTCGCAGCGGGCGGTTCCGACGTCGGGCATGAACAGGGTGTCGCCAACCAGGATCGCGTCGCCGTCGACCAGGTAAGCCATGTCCGCCGGGGTATGGCCAGGTACATGCAGGGCGGTGGCCTTGAGATTGCCGATGCGAAATGACTCGTTCGGGGCGAACAGGTGATCGAACTGCGAGCCGTCGATGGAAAATTCCGGCTCAAGGTTGAACAGGGTCTTGAACACGCCCTGCACCTTGCAGATCGACTGGCCGATGGCGATCTTGCCGCCCAGTTCCCGGCGCAGGTAAGGCGCGGCGGACAGGTGATCGGCATGGGCGTGGGTTTCCAGCAGCCATTGCACCTGCAAGCGGTGCTCGCGCACGAAGGCGATGATCCGGTCGGCTTGCAGGGTGCCGGTCCGTCCGGCAGCCGGGTTGTAGTCGAGTACCGGATCGACGATCGCGCATTGTCCGCCATCGGTTTCGTAGATGACGTAACTGTAGGTTGACGAGGCGTCGTCAAAAAAAGCTTCAATAAGGGCGGGCATGTGGGTTTTTTCTTCAGGGGCAAGTCATGAGGTTAGATTCATTTTCCCTGCGCTGACCAGCCCGCGACACATTCAGTTGATGAAAAAAACACTGCGGCCTCTATCCTGTCACTCTATCGATACCGGGCGTTCCCGGCCTTTGTCATGGATTACGAGCGTTCTATGTTGCTGGCGAGTTTTTTTGGTGTGGTCATGGGGTTGGTCCTCGGGTTGACCGGGGCCGGGGGCGGTATTCTTGCAGTGCCGGCTCTGGTGTTGGGACTCGGCTGGAGCATGACCACGGCGGCGCCCGTCGCGCTGTTTGCCGTGGGCAGCGCAGCGGCGGTCGGTGCCATCGATGGCTTGCGCCATGGCCTGGTACGCTATCGCGCGGCGCTGTTGATTGCCTTGCTGGGCGCGGTGTTTTCCCCGCTGGGCATCTACTTCGCCCATCAACTGCCGGAAAAGGTCCTGATGATCCTGTTCAGCCTGCTGATGGTCATGGTGGCTGCGCGGATGTTGCGTCGCGAGCGCAAGGACCAGGGGCCCAGCGATCATGGTCACGCCAACTGGGGCCAGAAGAACTGCATGCTCGATCAGCAGACCGGGCGCTTTTCCTGGACCGCCAAATGCACCGCGACCCTCGCGGCCCTCGGTGCGGTGACCGGTGTAGTCTCTGGCTTGCTGGGTGTGGGCGGCGGGTTTCTGATCGTGCCGGCCTTCAAGCAGCTGACCGATGTGCAGATGCGCGGCATCATCGCCACGTCCCTGATGGTCATCAGCCTGATCTCGGCCATCGGCGTGATCGGCGCATTGCATGCCGGGGTGCGCATCGACGGGTCTGGCATGGCCTTTATCGCCGCCAGCATCGTGGGCATGATCATCGGCCGAAAGCTTTGCGCGCGAGTGCCGGCGCGGGCGCTGCAGGTGGGATTTGCGAGCATCTGCCTGGCAGTCTCCGCCTACATGCTATTGCGGGCAGGTCTCTGAATTCTTGTAGGCGCGAGCATGCTCCGGGCGGCGTTCCGACGATGGAGGTCAACGATGACTCGGGGTACCTGATTCCCCGCTGTGCTCTCAGGTTTTTCGCGAGCATGCTCGCTCCACAGAGGGCGGTAATGCAGTGTAAAGGTTAATTCTGCCGATTGGCCCTGCTCCAGCAAACGCAACCCGGGCCGACCGGGCAAGTGGTGCGCGTTGACCGGGTGAGTGACCGGTTCGATGCAGAAAAAACCCAGTCCTGGAGGGCAGTAGAGCAGGTAGTAATCGCTGCCGGTGGCGTGGCATTGCAGCTCGTAACCAAGGTCGGGTTGCTGGATCAGGCAGTGGCCATCCCAGTTGCAGAACCCGTTGTCGACCAGTGTCTGGGGCAGGGCCTTGGGCTGCTGGAAATCCCATTCGGCAGGTAATGCACCCAGCCCGGTTGGCAGTCTGGCGGCGTCGCATAGCCACACTTGCCCGGCCTTTGCCTGTAACCGCGTGCCAGCGCTTCGGGGCAGGTACGGGTGCAGGCCCAGGCCATGCCAGGCCGCGTGCTCTGCCAGATGGGTAACGCTCAACTCGATACACAACTTGCCTTTATCGAGATGGAAACGTTGGCGGGCGCAATAGGCAAAGGGCTCGGTGCTATCGAGTTGCAGCACCACGTCGTTAGGCGCTTTGGAAACGACCTGCCACGGCTGCTGCCAGGCGCTGCCATGAATCGGCAGCGGATCGGTGAGGCTGTTGGGCGCCAGGGCCAGCCAGCCATCCGGGCAATCGAAGCCCCCTTCGGCAATGCGGTTGGACCACGGCACCAAAGGGAAGCAGCCCAGTTTGCCGGGAAGGCCCGTGTTCAATGCGTGCTCATCGGCGTGCCGTAACAACGGCTGGCCGGTGTGGCGCAAGGACCAGTTGACGATGCTGCCGCCAAGTTCGGGGGCGAGGGTGAGGCGGGTGAATTCGTCTTCGAGTTCGAGCAGTGTGGGTTTCATGTTCACCAGCGATAAAGGGAATGCGCGGATTGCCTTTGTAGGAGCCGGTTTGCTGGCGATGGCGCCCTTGAGAACGCCATCGCCAGCAAGCCGGCTCCTACAGGGGAGGATTACAACACCAGATGCGGCAACCACAGCGACAGCGCAGGAATGTAGGTCACCGCCAACAGCACCAGGAACAGCACGCCGTAGAACGGCAGCAGGGCCTTGACGGTTGATTCGATGCTGACCTTGCCCACCGCCGACCCGACAAAGAGTACCGCGCCTACCGGCGGTGTAATCAAGCCGATCCCCAGGTTCACCAGCATGATCATGCCGAACTGCACCGGGTCCACGCCAATGCCAAGAATCACTGGCATCAGGATCGGCGTAAGGATCAGGATCAAGGGTGCCATGTCCATCACGGTGCCAAGCAACAGCAGCATGACGTTGATGCACATCAGGATCACGTAGCGGTTGTCCGACAGGGTCAGGAACATCGTGGTGATCTTCGCCGGGATCTGCATCAGCGTCATGATGTAGCCAAAGCTGGCGGCGAAGCCGATCAGGATCATCACGATCGAAATCGTGCGTACCGTGCGGTGCATCAGTTTCGGCAGCTCGCTCCACTTGTAGTCGCGGTAGATGAACATTGTCACGAAGAACGACCACAGTACCGCGATGGCTGCCGACTCGGTCGCCGTGAATATGCCCGATAGAATGCCACCGAGGATGATCACCATGGCCATCAGGCCCCAAAGCGCCTCGCCGCAGATTTTCAGGGCTTCGCGCATCGGGATGACTTCGCCCTTGGGGTAGTCACGCTTCTTGGCGAAGATCAGGCACAGCACCATCAGGCACGCGCTCATCAACAGGCCCGGCACCACGCCGGCCATGAACAGCGAGGCAATCGACACCGTGCCGCCTGCCGCCAGCGAGTAGAGTACCGAGTTGTGGCTCGGCGGAGTCAACAGGGCTTGCACCGAGCCGCTGACGGTCACGGCGGTGGCGAACTCACGGGGATAGCCGCGGCGTTCCATTTCCGGGATCAGCACCGAACCGACCGAGGCGGTATCCGCCACCGAGGAGCCGGAGATCGCGCCAAAGAAGGTCGAGGCCATGATATTGACCAGCGACAGGCCACCGCGCACGAATCCGACCAACACACCCGCAAACGCCACCAGACGCCGGGACATCCCACCCTCGGCCATGATCGCACCGGCGAGAACGAAGAACGGAATCGCCAGCAGGGAAAATTTGTTGACGCCACCGGCCACCTGAATCATCAGCGCCTGGAACGGAATGTCGATCCAGAACGCGCCGATCAGCGCAGAGAGCCCGAGTGCGTAGGCGACCGGCATGCCGATCAGGATCAATGCTATGAAGCTACCCAACAGAATCACAGCGTCCATTCAGGCAGCCCCTTCGTTTTCTTCAACGATGTCGAAACGCACGACGCGACGATTGCTCTGATCACCGAGCAAGAGTTTTTCCAGGACAAAGATCAGCGTCAGCAGGCCGCCAATCGGAATCGGCATGTAGGTAATGCCTACGCGCAGGGTGGGCAGGGCGCTCATGAACTGGTTCCAGGTCGACAGGCACAGCTTGCTGCCCCAGATGGTCATGAACAATGCAATGGTTGCCATCAACAGTTGCGAGACCACGCCTACAGCCTTGCGCAGTTCGGGGGGCATGCGGTCGGTGAGCATGGCCACGGCCATGTGTGCGCCAGCGCGGTAGCTGGCGGCGGCGCCGATGAAGGTGAAGACCATCATCAGCAGAATCGCCGTGGGCTCAGGCCAGCTTGAGCCAGTGCCGAGGACGTAGCGGGCGAAGACGCCCCAGGGAATGATCAGGGCTATGGCCAGGACCGACAGGCCCGCGACCCAGATGCAAGTCATGTAAATCCTGTCGTTGATGCGCAGCAATAGATTCTTCATCGGGTTTCACCGTAACCGGGCGCGCACGGGCGTCTACCAACGAACGTCGCGCCGGGCCTTTCAAGAGAGCGGGAGAGTTACTGGACGGCTTCGATGCGCTTGATCAGGTCGGCGTAGGGTGCGCCGTATTTCTCGCGGATCGAGGCGGTCGCTTCATAGAAAGGTTTCTTGTCGACGGTGATGAACTCGACGCCGGCAGCCTTGAGTTTTTCTTCGCTGCTGGCCGATTTGGCATCCCACAGGGTGCGCTCCTGCGCCTGCGCCGCCTTGGCGGTCTTCTTCACCAGCACCTGCTGCTCGGGGGTGAGTTTGTTCCAGGTGATCTTCGACATCACGATCGGCTCGGGCAGGATCAGGTGCCCGGTCAGGCTATAGAACTTGGCGTTCTGGTAGTGATTGTGCTCGAGCAGGGTCGGCGGGTTGTTCTCCGCACCGTCGATCACGCCGGTCTGCAGGGCACTGAAGATTTCACCGGTGTCCATGGCAATGCCGTTGCCGCCCATGGCGTTGATGGTTTCGATGAACATCGGGTTGCCTTGCACGCGGATCTTCATCCCCTTGAGATCCTCCAGGCTGCGCACCGGTTTCTTGGTGTAGATGTTGCGCGTGCCGCCATCCATCCAGGCGAGGGCGACGAGGTTGAATTCGGAGTTGGTGATCTTGTCGAGGATCTCGTCGCCGACTTCGCCATCGATGACCTTGCGCATGTGCGCCTGGTCGCGGAACACGAACGGCATGTTGAACACGTTCACGTCCGGCACCACCGGGCCGACGATGCCGAGGCTGACCCGAGCCATCTGGATCGCGCCAACCTGGGCCTGCTCGACCACTTCTTTTTCCGAGCCGAGCACACCGCCGGCGAACATCTTGAAGGTCAGCTTGCCGTCGCTGTCGGCCACCAGGGTCTTGCCCAACTGTTCTTCAGCGACCACGGTGGGGTAGCCCGCGGGATGGATGTCGGCAAACTTGATTTCCAGCGCATGGGCAGCGCTGCTGAGTGTGAAGGCCAGAGGGAGTGCTGCGGCGAGCAAGGTGCGTTTGAAGTCCATCGGGGGTGTCTCCAGTTTTGTTGTTTTTGTTATTCAGGGCACAGCGGTGTAGCGCCAACAGTTGCGTTCATTGCTTGAAGTGCGGCTCGGGCAATCCCTTGACGCCGGGGTCCAGGGCGAACACGCCACCGGCCAGCGAATGCTCGTCGTGGTCGTCTCCCGGGCGAATCGAGGTCACGAACAAGGTGTCCAGGCGACTGCCACCGAAGGCGCACATGCTCGGTTTTTTCACCGGTACGGCAAGGGAGCGGTCCAGTCGACCGTCGGGGGTGAAGCGGTGGACCAAGCCGGCGTCATTGCCGCAGATCCAGTAACAACCCTCGGCATCGACCGCCGCGCCATCAGGGCGACCGGCATATTGATTCATGTCGATGAACACGCGGCGGCTGGAAGGGGTGCCGCTGTCGATGTCGTAATCGAATGCCCAGACCTGCTGCACCAGCGGATGGGAGTCGGACAGGTACATCGTCCGGCCGTCCGGGCTGAAGGCCAGGCCGTTGGGTACGATCAGGCCGTTCAATTGTGCCTGGAGCGGGCCTTGTTGCCCGGCGCCATATCGATAGAGCGTGCCCACGGCGGCATTGGCGCCCATGTCCAGCACCATGCTCCCGGCCCAGAAGCGGCCCTGGCGGTCGCAGCGACCATCGTTGAGGCGCATGTCCGGACGGGGGTGATCGACGTGGGCCAGGGGGGCGCTGTCGAGGCTGCCGTCGGCATGTGCATGCAGATGGAAGAACCCGCTCTCCATGCCGGCAATCCAGCCGCCATCGGGGTGACGGGTGATGCAGGCGAGCATTTGCGGGGCTTTCCAGGCGTGCACATGACCGGTTTGCGCGCTCCAGCATTGCAGGCCCCCGGCGGGAATATCGACCCAGTACAGGGCGTTTTCCTCGGGGACCCAGACCGGGCTTTCACCCACCGTATTGCGCGCATCGACAATCAGTTCGGCTTGCATGGCAACTCATTCCCTTGGCTGTTGGTGGTTGGGCTCGTGGCCGGGGCGATCAGTCGCCGAACGGGCCGGCAACGCAAAAGGCACCGCCCTGGTAGATCCGCGCCGGGTCATCGGCGGCCGGCAGCGGCTGGGCTTCGACTTTTTCACGGAACACTTCGGAAGTGTCCTGCGGGGCATAACCCAGGGCCGTGGCGTAACGGTTGTCCCACCAGACGTCCTTGTTGTCGGAGGCACCGTAGACCACGGTGTGGCCCACGTTGGGGGTGTAGAGCGCACGTTCGAGCAATTGGGTGAGGTCACCGAAGCTCAGCCAGGTGCTCATCATCCGGCGGTTTTGCGGCTCGGGGAACGAGGAGCCTATGCGCACGCTGACCGTTTCGATGCCGTAGCGATCGAAGTAGAACGTGGCCATGTCTTCGCCGTAGGACTTGGACAAGCCGTAGTAGCTGTCCGGGCGGCGAGGGGAATGGGCGTCGATGACTTCATCCTGCTTGTAGAAGCCGATGACGTGGTTGGAACTGGCGAAGATCACGCGCTTGACGCCATGACGGCGTGCCGCTTCATAGATGTGGAATACGCCGCAGATGTTGGCGCCGAGGATTTCCTCAAAGGAGCGCTCGACCGACACACCGCCAAAATGCAGGATCGCATCCACGCCTTCGACCAATTGGTGCACGGCGTGCTTGTCGGCGAGGTCGCACGGCACGACTTCTTCGCGATCGTCGATGGCGGGGGCGATGTCGGCGATGTCGGACAGGCGAATGACGTTGGCGTACGGGCGCAGGCTCTCGCGCAGGACTTTGCCCAGGCCACCGGCAGCACCGGTCAGCAACAGGCGATTGAAGGGTGTTTGGGCGGTTGCAGTGGTCGTCATGGGAATTCCTGGACAAACAGTTGTTGTTATTGAGTCGTTGTAGGTTGTCGTACGACTATGCTGAAGTATCGGTAGGCTTTCCGGTTTTTGTCAACGCGACATTGGTGGAAATTGACGGAGGGTCAACCCGATCAATGCCCTGGTAAATCCCGATCCCTGTAGGAGTTGGCTTGCCAGCGATGGCGATCTGGCGCCATCGCTGGCAAGCCAACTCCTACAGGGGCATTTGTTGATCCTCTGCTCTTACAACAACGAAATCGGATAGCTGATGAAAATCCGGTTTTCATCGAACTCGTTGGTGCTGAAATCCTTGCGAATACTCGCATTGCGCCATTTGACGTTGAGGTTTTTCAACGCGCCGCTCTGCACCGTATAGGCCAGTTCCGATTCGCGGCCCCATTCCTTTCCGTCAGTGATGGTGCCGGTGTGCACGTTGTCACCGCTGATGTAGCGGTTCATCAGCGTCAGGCCGGGAATGCCCAGGGCCACGAAGTTGTAGTCGTGACGCACCTGCCAGGACTTCTCCCTGGCGTTGTCGTAGCTGGAGTTGTAGCTGTCGTTGGCCAGGGTGCCGCCACTGGTGCCATTGACCCGCATCCACACGTCGTCGCCGCTGAGTTTTTGCAGGCCGACATAAAAGGTGTTGCCACCGTACTTGGCCGAGAGCAGGGCGAAGGCGGTCTTGTTATCGAGGTCACCGGCCAGGGCGCTGCCGTCTTCCTTGCCGATGAAGTAGCCGAGGTTGGCGCCCAGGGTCCAGTCGCCGATTGGCTGACTGTGACTGAGGTTGAAGTACTGCTGCTGGTAGATGTCGCTGAGTTCGGCGTACCAGACGCCGACCTGGGTGCGTTTTTCGTTGAAGGCGTATTCACCGCCGCCGAAGTTGAAACGATCGGAGCTGAAGGCGGCCGATTTACCGTTCATGAACATGTCTTCCATGCTCGCGTCGTTGCGCGGGCTGTTTTGACGGAACTGCCCGCCGTAGAGCGTCAGGCCGCTGATCTCGGTGGACGTCACCTGGCCACCGCGGAAGGTTTGCGGCAGCGAGCGGCCGTCGTCGGATCGCAGGATCGGCAACACCGGCATCCATTCGCCGACCTTCAGTTCGGTTTTCGAGATCTTGCCTTTGAGGGCCACGCCCAGGCGCCCGAAGTTGTCGGCCGGGCGGCCGTCACCATGGACCGGCAGCAACTGCGTTCCCGTGGTGCCTTTGCCGCCGTCGAGCTTCTGCGAGTACAGCCCCAGCACATCCACACCGAAGCCCACCGGGCCCTGGGTATAGCCGGATTTGGCGTCGAGGATGAAGTTCTGTGTCCACTCCTCAGCCTTGCCCTGAGGGTAGGCCGGGTTGGTGTAGTTGCGATTGAAGTAGGCGTTGCGCAGGTTCAGCGTGGCCTTGGCGTCATCGGTGAAGCCTTCGGCCTGGCAGGTCATTGGCAGGGCAAGGGCCAGGCTGGTGCAACCGAACAGACTCAGCGTCTGCAAACGGGTAACGGACGGGCGTGGGGTACGGACGGACGAATCGCGGACGAGCTTGCTCACTGTGACGCTCCCTTGCTGCTTTTTGTTTTTATTGTTGTTATACGTCGTCGTACAACATTGGCGCAGATATTTGCGGGATTTTCAGGGGTTGTCAATCAGAAGTTATACGATGACTTAAGGGAGTACGTTCCACTGGGGATAAGGGGTTATCGGGGTAGAAACCGCAGGAAGGGTTGAAAGGTATGAAATGCGGTCAGAGGTGCCCTGACCATGCGCCGGAATCGACAGTCCCCTGTCGCCGCGCGGTAGAGCGGTGCTAGTCTTGTTTAATGTTGTTGTCAGGGAGCCCTCATGGGCAATCACAAGATCGAGATTCGTCGCAGTAACGTCGAGAAAATTCTGCTGGGGGCCGAGAAGGTCTTCGCCGAAAAAGGCTTTGGCAGTACCGCCATGGCCGACATCGCCGCCGAAGTGCAACTGCCGCGCTCCAACCTGCATTACTACTTCAGCACCAAGACCGAACTGTACAGCGCTGTGCTGTTGGACCTGCTGGAAGTATGGAAGCAGGACGCCCTGTGCTTCGAGATGTTCGACGACCCCCGCGTGGTGCTCAGCAGCTACATCCGCGCCAAGATGAACCACTCGCGCAGCCGACCCTACGGCTCGAAGGTCTGGGCCAACGAAATCATCCATGGTGCGCCGACCCTGGGCGCGAAGCTGGACGCGAGCCTGTACGACTGGGCCAAGATGAAGGAAGCGAAGATCCGCCAGTGGGTCGAGGATGGCCGCATCCTGCCGGTGGAGCCTTCCAGCCTGCTGTACATGATCTGGGCCTCGACCCAGCACTATGCCGACTTCGATCACCAAGTGAATATTTTGAATGATCATCAGCCGTTGTCGGACATGCAGTTCGAGCGGGCGGTGCAGACGGTGACGAGTGTGATTTTGCGGGGGATTGGGTTGGAGCCGTAATCTTCCTGCAATGGTCAAATTGTGTCATGAGGTTTCTCATTATCATCTGTGAATGTTGTCATCGAGATTCCTTATGACATGGGCTTTAAGTTTCAGCTCAATCGACCTGTAGTTTGCAGCTCGACGGTTGATATCAATTTTCGAATGAGTCCGTTCATTTGCATCTTCAAAGGCGTGTTTAGCTGATTGAAGTTTTTCCACCATTTTTCTTGGGGCCGTTGGATAAACATCAGGCTGGCTTACGTGGCGATCATAACGCTTGGCATCGGTGACTAGTTGTCGGTATACCTTGGCGTTCGTCGAAGGGTTTGAGTCTTTTGGTGCGTACCTTTCTGTTTTTCTGAGGGGCGGCACCGGCACCTCTTGAGAGGCAAGTGCTGAAGTGTTGCGGGGTTGCGAAGGCGACGCCGGGACAGATTGATTTAAAAGTGCGTTCGGTCGAGGATTCAATGCTACTTTGCCAGGATTCTTGGTGATGGCGGAAGTTGTATCCCTGGTTGTGTTCAGCGGACTTCTGATAACAGGTGTTGGAATATTCCGACCACGAAGTATGATCGCGAGTTTTATATTGCCTGTCGGATCAACGAAATTTGTCGGGTCTCCACCACAATAAGCATACTGGTTTATACCCGCTCTCTCATCAAAAGGGCTCAACTCATCCGGGCTATTAAATCGCATCAGTACAGGATTAAAAAAGCGATTGCCCTGTCCCAGTGGGTAGTGACCCGTTATAGCGTCAGGACACTCCCCGTTGAACCCGATCAAGGTACTTAAACCACTTTTGGCCGGATGATAACCGTAGGCGGCATATGAAAGTTGCTGCGGATTATTCCTTGAGAGCGTTTTCAGCAGTGAATCTGCCTGGTCGGTTGCCAGCAGCGTGGTTTCGGTCACACCGGCTTCGTTCTGTTGCTGCGCCAAAGGTTGGGCTTCACGGCGCAGGATTGTTCGCTGCGTCTGCTGTCCCAGTTCTGTAGTCAGGAGGTTATCTTGATAGAAACGCTGCGTGCTGCCGCTCGCCAGTATCCCTACGCTTGTTAGGCGGTTGAGGGGGTCGTAGTGATAGAGGCGGAGAATTTTCAACGATGAGACCGACATGACGAGTTCCACGCTTCGAATTGACTGTGTTTGAGCTTCGAGGATATCTCGTGTGGCGTCTACTAGCAGAAATGATAGGTGAGGGGGATTCGGGTGTTTAGGTAAGATGATGAGCTTCGACCACCAATATCTTCAATGCAGTGTTAGTTCCTGATTTGGTGATTGAGCTTGTGTTGTTCTACGCTGAATTTCTTGATCTTGAGCTCTAGCTTTTTCAGTTGTTTCTGTCGAAGTGACCGATTGAGGCGCGGATTAGAATTTAGTTTTCTGGTTAATTCTTCCCACTGTGTTCTCAACGCCTCCGTAGAAGTCGTTTGGAAGTCCGGATTCTTTACAAGTTCGTGGTACTCGATTTCATGCCTGTTCAGCTTGTCTGTGTATGTTGTGCGCCTGGGATAGATGTTTGTGGTTTTATTGGCCGGTTGAGTAGTCTCGAGTGTGTGCGGAAACGGCTGCGCCGTACTGATAGGTGGTGACTGGTCGGATGGTAAGTTTGAGATTCCATTAATGGGATGAGTAGATAGTGAGCCACTTGCCACATGAGCTCGGCTTATGGTGGTAGATGTTGGTTTAATTTTATGAAGCGGTTTTTTGACGATGACCGCAGCGCTCTCCCAAGGTCGGAAGAAGCGAACATTTCCTGTTGGATCGTAATAATTTATCGGATCTCCCCCGCAGAACGCGTACGGATTAATCCCGCCCTGGCCAAAAGGGCTTAACTCATCCGGACTGTTAAAACGCATCAATACCGGATTAAAAAATCGATTGCCTTGGCCGAGTGGGTAGTGGCCCGTTGTAGCGTCAGGACACTCCCCGTTGAACCCGATCAATGCACTTGAACCACTTACGGGCGGATGATGACCATAGGCAGTATATGAAAGTTGCTGCGGATTGCTTGAGAGCGTTTTCAGCAGCGAATGCGCCTGGTCGGTTGCCAGCAGTGTGGTTTCGGTCAAACTGACTTCACGTCGATTCTGCGCCAATGGTTGGCCTTGATGGCGCAAGATTGTGCGTCGCATCCGCAGTCCCACCTCGGTAGCCAGATGGTCCTTCTGGTAGAAACGCTGTTCCATGGTGGGTTCCAGGAGCCCCACGCCCGTTAGCCTGTCCAGGGCGTCATAGGAATAGAGGCGCAAAACTTTCGGTGGTGAGACTGACATGACGAGGTCCGCGCTGGCGATTGAGTTTGTGCCAGCTTCGAAGATGTTCCCGGTGGTGTCTACTAGCACAGCTGATAGGTGAGGAGTCTTGACGCTCCAGCTGGCCTTATCGCGGGCAGCCTCGCTTGTAGGAGCGAGCCTGCTCGCGATGGCGTCATCCCAGGCGCTGAAAACGTTAAGGGCTGACGTGATACGGATTTCTCGGATCATGATTCCAGTCGAGAAACGGCTTGCCGTTCTCCATCGGGACCATCTCGATACAGTCCTGCACCGGGCAGGTAATCTGGCACAGGTTGCAGCCCACGCATTCATCCTCGATCACCTGGTACTTATGCGTGCCGTCCGCTTGCTTGATGCTGGCAACCGCCTGGTGCGAAGTGTCTTCGCAGGCGATGTGGCAGCGTCCACAACCGATGCACGCCTCCTGATCAATCTTCGCGATTACCTGATAGTTGATATCCAGGTACTTCCAGTCGGTGGTATTGCCCACCGCACGCCCCGAAAACTCGGCGATGTTGGCGTAACCTTGACTGTCCATCCAGCGCGACAGGCCATCCTTCATCTCCTCGACTATCCGGAAGCCATGCAGCATTGCCGCCGTGCACACTTGCACCGAACCGCTGCCCAGCGCAATGAATTCGGCGGCATCGCGCCAGTTGCCGATGCCGCCAATGCCGCTGATCGGCAGGCCATGGGTCTGCGGGTCGCGGGCGATTTCGGCGACCATGTTCAAGGCGATCGGCTTGACCGCCGAGCCGCAATAGCCGCCATGGGTACTTTGGCTGCCGACAATGGGATTGGCGACCATGCGCTCCAGGTTGACGCTGGTGATCGAGTTGATCGTATTGATCAACGACACCGCATCCGCACCGCCACGGTGCGCCGCGCGGGCAGCTACGCGGATGTCGGTGATGTTCGGCGTCAGCTTGACGATCACCGGCAATGAGCAATAGGTCTTGCACCAGCGGGTGACCTGCTCGACGTATTCCGGGACTTGGCCGACCGCCGCGCCCATGCCGCGCTCGGGCATGCCGTGGGGGCAACCGAAGTTCAGCTCGATGCCGTCGGCACCCGTGGCTTCCACCAGCGGCAGGATGTGTTTCCAGGATTCTTCGACGCAGGGCACCATCAGCGAGACGATCAGCGCGCGGTCCGGCCAGTCCTTTTTGACCTGGGTGATTTCCCGCAGGTTGATCTCCAGCGAGCGATCGGTGATCAGTTCGATATTGTTAAAGCCCAGTACCTCCCGATTAGCCCCGAAGTGTGCCGAATAGCGCGAAGAAACGTTGACCGCTGCCGGGTCTTCCCCCAGGGTTTTCCAGACCACGCCACCCCAGCCGGCCTCGAAGGCGCGGACCACGTTGTAGGCCTTGTCGGTCGGCGGTGCAGAGGCCAGCCAGAACGGGTTAGGGGACTTGATGCCAGCGAAGACAATCGACAGATCGGCCATTTATGCAGCCTCCACATTGAGCATCAGTTGAGCGTTGATCGCCTCGGCGGCGCGCTTGCCGTGCTGTACTGCCTGAACGGTGAGATCCTGGTCGAGGCTGGTGCAGTCGCCGCCGGCATACACGCCAGGAATACTGGTGCGCAGATGCTCGTCCACCTGGATGCGATCACCCTCACGCTTGAGTTCCCGGGCCAGCGGATCGCTGAGTGCGCTGCTGTCGAAGGCCTGGCCGATGGCCTTGAATATCGCGTCGGCAGCCAGCTCAAACGTTTCGCCAGTGGTTTGCAGGCGACCTTCAACCAGGTGGGTTCGAGCGAATCGCATGCCGCGCACCTGGCCCTTTTCATTGAGCAGGATTTCCTCCGGTTGGGCCCAGGTCAACAGGCGTACCTGATTGGCCTTGGCAATCTCCTGTTCATGGTGGGTGGCCCCCATGTCCTCGACACCACGGCGATACACCAGGTTGACGTCATGGGCGCCGAGCCGGGCCATCTGCACCGCCATGTCGATGGCGGTGTTGCCGGCGCCGAGCACGATGCAGTGGTCGGCCAGCGGCAGTTGGGTCAAATCGTCGGCCTGGCGCAGCTCGCGGATATAGTCGGTGGCGGCTACCAGGCCGGGCGCGTCTTCATGCAGTAGGCCAAGCTGTTTACTGGCCGCCAGGCCGAGGCCGAGGAACACCGCGTCGAATTGTTGATGCAGGTCGCTGAGGCTGAGGTTTTCCCCGAGTCTGTGCCCATGGCGGATTTCGATGCCGCCGATTTCCAACAGGAAGTCCAACTCCTTTTGTGCGTAATCGTCCACCAGTTTGTATTTGGCGATCCCGTATTCATTCAGGCCACCGGCCTTTTCCCTGGCCTCGAAAATCACCACGTCATGGCCGTGCATCGCACTGCGGTGGGCGCAGGACAACCCGGCGGGGCCGGCCCCGACCACGGCGATGCGCTTGCCGGTGGCGGCAGCGCGGGAGAATGGATGCTGGCTGAAATGCGCGTTGTCCACGGCATAACGTTGCAACAGGCCGATCAAGACCGGTGCGCACTCATGGGCGTTGTTGCGCACGCAGGCTTGCTGACAAAGAATCTCCGTCGGACAGACCCGGGCGCAACTGCCACCGAGGATGTTGGCTGAGAGGATTTTCTGCGCCGCGCCCTGCACGTTGTCCTGGTGAATGTTGCGGATGAACGAGGGAATATCTATTTCACTCGGGCAGGCATTCACGCAGGGTGCGTCGTAGCAATACAGGCAGCGCGAGGCCTCCAGATGGGCCTGGCGATCATTGAGTGGCGGCGCCAGGTCGGTGAAATGGCCGGCGAGGGCGGCCGCGTTCTCGCTGGGATGGGGGAGGTGGGTCAGGGTCTTGATCACGGTATGGGCCTCACGGTAATTGAGGTGCTGCCTCTGTTGGGCATTACTCAGTGCTACGCCATCCCCTGTAGGAGCTGCCGCAGGC
>NZ_JASCAE010000097.1:0-17309 GCF_029967975.1 Pseudomonas sp. V98_8 | reverse complement strand
TTGAACACCGGGTGGCTGAGGATCGGCGACTGGCGCAGCAGCGCGGCCGGGAGGGTCGCTTGCGTGGCGGCGGCGAGGGCGGCGAAGTCCGGCTGGGCCTGGCCCGCGGCGAACAGCGCCCACAGGGTTTCGACGTCGGCCTGGGTGCTGGTTTCATCCAGGGACAGGCCCAGACGTTCAGCGTCGACCACGCGCAGGTTGATCTGTTGGGCGTGGGCCTGCTCGTGCAGCATGGCGGTGTCAGCGCCGGTGTTCAGGGTCAGGGTGTCGAAGAAGTGTTCTTGCTCGACATTCAGACCGATCGCTTTCAGGCCTTGGGCCAGGATCGCGGTCAACTGGTGCACACGCTGGGCGATCTGCGTCAGGCCCTGCGGACCGTGGTACACGGCGTACATGCTGGCGATGTTGGCCAGCAGCACCTGGGCGGTGCAGATGTTGGAGGTGGCCTTCTCGCGGCGGATGTGCTGCTCGCGGGTCTGCATTGCCAGGCGCAGGGCCGGCTTGCCGAAACGGTCCACCGAGACACCGACCAGACGGCCGGGCATGTCGCGCTTGAATGCATCCTTGGTGGAGAAGTACGCCGCGTGCGGGCCACCGAAGCCCAGCGGCACGCCGAAGCGTTGCGCGCTGCCGATGGCCACGTCGGCACCGAATTCGCCCGGCGGGGTCAGCAGGGTCAGGGCCAGCAGGTCGGCGGCCACCGCCACCAGGGCGTTGGCGGCGTGCAGGCGCTCGGTCAGTTCGCGGTAGTCGAACACGTCACCGTTGCTCGCCGGGTATTGCAGCAGGGCGCCGAAGAACGGCGTCACGTCGCTCAGTTCGCGCTCGTCACCGACCACCACCTCGATGCCCAGCGGTTCGGCACGGGTGCGCAGCACGTCGAGGGTTTGCGGGTGGCAATGCACGGAGGCGAAGAACTGGTGGCTGCCCTTGTTCTTGCTCAGGCGCTTGCAGAAGGTCATGGCTTCGGCGGCCGCGGTGGCTTCGTCGAGCAGGGAGGCGTTGGCGATCGGCAGGCCGGTGAGGTCGCTGATCAGGGTCTGGAAGTTCAGCAGAGCTTCGAGGCGTCCTTGGGAAATTTCCGGCTGGTACGGGGTGTAGGCGGTGTACCAGGCCGGGTTTTCCAGGAGGTTGCGCAGGATCGGCGACGGCGTGTGGGTGCCGTAGTAGCCCTGGCCGATGAAAGTCTTGAACAGCTGGTTCTTGCCGGCGATGCCTTTGATCATCGCCAGGGCGTCGGCTTCGCTCAGGCCGTCTTCCAGGCCGAGCACGCTGGTGCCCTTGATGCTGTCGGGAATGACGCTGGCGCTCAGGGCTTCGAGGGAGTCGAAGCCGAGGGTGTTGAGCATGGCCTGCTCGTCACCGGCGCGGGGGCCGATGTGGCGGGCGATGAATTCATTGGCGGTGCTGAGATTGATAGTCATGGCGGGTTCCTCAGGCTTCGGCTTGGGCTTTGATCAGACGGTCGTAGGCGTCCTTATCCAGCAGTTGGCCGACAGCGGCAGCGTCAGCGGGCTGGAAACGGAAGAACCAGCCTTCGCCCAGCGGGTCTTCGTTGACCAGCTCAGGGCTGGCGTCCAGCGCCGGGTTCACTTCCAGCACTTCTCCGTCCAGTGGCATGTACACGCCGCTGGCGGCTTTTACCGATTCCACGGTGGCTGCTTCAGCGCCTTTGTCGTAGGACTGCAACTCTGGCAGTTGTACGAAAACCACGTCGCCCAGAGCGTTCTGCGCGAAAGCGGTGATGCCGACTGTGACAGTGCCGTCAGCTTCGGTGCGCAGCCATTCGTGATCTTCAGTAAAACGCAACTCGCTCATGGAAACTCCTAAGGGGGCCAGACTCGTCTGGTGGACGCGATTGAATGCTTGGGCTAATGCCCTGGTTTATGAGGGGTTACTAAGCAAGAACACGGCCAATGTTATTTTATTGTTGTAAATCAAATAGTTACGCTGAGCGCCGATTCAGTGAACTCGACAGCCTGTAGCGAAATCGCTACAGCTGCGACGGAAGAGAAAAGCTGAAGTGGATCAAAGCCTTGCGCAGGGCTGGTTGCAGGGGGGTGTAGCGAAATCGTTCCGCTGTAGCGCTTTCAGTACAGGTGGAGGTCGCTTTCAGATATATTTTTCAGGCCGAACACAAACCCCCTGTGGGAGCGGGCTTGCTCGCGAAAGCGGTGTATCAGTCACCTCATCTGTTGGATGACCCACTGCCTTCGTCGGAACGCCGCCCGGAGCAAGCCCGCTCCCACATTTTGACCGAGTAGGACTTACGGCTTGTTGGGGATGCCGTATTTGCGCAATCGATGAGCGATGGCGGTGTGGGAGGTTTGCAGGCGGCTGGCCAGTTGGCGGGTCGAGGGGTAGCTGACGTAGAGTTTTTCCAGCAGGGTTTTCTCGAATTCATCCATGGCCTGCTCCAGGCTGTCGATATCCTGATCGCTCTGGCGTGCCACCGAGGTGCCAGCGATGTCGAGGTCGCCAATGTCCACCAGGCTGCTTTCACAAATGGCCGCTGCCCGGAAGATCACGTTTTGCAGTTGCCGCACGTTGCCCGGCCAGCGGTTGCCGAGCAGCGCCGGGTAAGTACCCGGCGCCAGGCGACAGACCGGGCGCTGGATCTGTGCGCAAGCCTGCTGCATGAAATAGCGGGCCAGGAGCAGGATGTCCTGCCCGCGTTCGCGCAGGGGCGGGACTTCGACATTGAGTACGTTGAGGCGGTAAAACAGGTCTTCGCGGAACAAGCCTTCGCTGACCATTTTTTCCAGGTCGCGGTGAGTCGCGCTGAGGATCCGCACGTTGACCTTGACCTCGCGGTCGCCGCCCACTCGCCGGAAGCTGCCATCGTTGAGGAATCGCAGCAGCTTGGCCTGCAAGTACGGTGACATCTCGCCGATTTCGTCGAGAAACACCGTGCCCTGGTTGGCCAGTTCCATCAGTCCCGGCTTGCCGCCCCGTTGTGCCCCGGTAAAGGCGCCGGGGGCGTAGCCGAACAGTTCGCTTTCGGCGAGGTTCTCCGGCAGTGCCGCGCAATTCAATGCCAGGAACGGTGCGTTGTGGCGGGCGCTGATGGCATGGCAAGCCCGCGCCACCAGTTCTTTGCCGGTGCCGGTTTCGCCCTGGATCAACAGCGGCGCATCGAGCGCCGCCACGCGTTGCGCGCGAACCTTGAGCGTGCGAATCACCGGCGATTCGCCCAGCAGTGCATCGAAGCCTTCGGCGTGATCATGGTGCAGGGCCGACAGGCGCTCACCGATGCGATTGGGTTGATACAGGGTCAACAGGGCGCCAGCGTCGGTGATCGGCGTGGCGTCGAGCAACAAGGTCTGGCCGTTGACGGTGATCTCTCGCAACGGCAGGCGAAAACCGTGTTCGAGCAACGCATCGAGCAACGCCGGGTCGGCAAACAGGTCGGCGACACTTTCTCCGGCCGGCTCGCGACCGTACAGGGCAATCAACGCCGGGTTGGCCAGCAACACCTTGCCGGCGCTGTCCAACGCCAGCACCGGGTCGGTCATCGCCGCGAGCAGCGCATCGAGCTGCAGGTGCCGACGCTGGCCGGGAAGAATGTCGACCACGGTCATGGCTTGCACGCCCCGCACGCTCAGCAACGCATCGCGCAACTCTTCCAGCACTTCGGGGCTCAGGGTCGGCGCGTCGATGTAGACGTTGGGTGGAACCATTTCCACCGCATCCAGGTTGAGGTTACGTCCACCGAGCAAGGCCAGGACTTCCTGGGTAATGCCGACGCGATCGATGAAGCTGACGTGGATGCGCATGGTGCGGTTTCGGGTTCTGGCGTGCGAAGGGTGGCAAGTATGCCTTGGGGCGGGCTAATGGTGAAATCCTGCGCAGCATTTGCGGGCAACGACAACCCCTGTGGGAGCGGGCTTGCTCGCGAAAGCGTAGTGTCAGTCAATCGATTAGTCGACTGATGCACCGCATTCGCGAGCAAGCCCGCTCCCACAGTAGGGTTGGGTTGAGCACAGAATGTGTGTTCGGGTTACTCGAAATGTTCGGGGTTTACCGGGTCGCCGGATTTCATGTTCAACTGCTGCCGGATGTCTTCGAACATCAAGTCGTAATGCTTGTGGACCGAGCCGATCTGGCTGTGTGCCTTCGGAATCCCGTACTTCTCGGCAATTCTCGTCACATCCCTGGCGAAGTTGTAGGCGTCCTCCTTGGGCAGAAAGAAGGGCTCTGACATGTCCTTGCCTTGAATGTTGCCATGCATGGTGAACTGGATACCTTTTTCACCTTTGTCATTGGTGGCGACCTTATAGTCGAGGTGCACGTTGTAACTGACATCGTCCGGTGTCAGCGCATGACGCTCGATGTGCAAGTGACCTGGCTCAAACTGTGCCATGGACTTCTCTCCTTACAAGTAAGTAATGCCAGGTGTCGCTGTGCTGATGCGTGTGCCAGCCTTGCCCTGGACGATCGCCTCGATGTCCGCCAGAGAGCCGATCACCGCGACCTTTCCAGTATGGCGTGCGAACTCGCAGGCTGCCTGCACCTTCGGTCCCATGGAGCCAGCGGCGAAGCCGAGCTTTTCCATTTCGTCGGGGTGCGCCTGGGCGATGGCTTTCTGCGTCTGTTTACCGAAATCGATAAAGGCGGCGTTGACGTCGGTGGCGATCACCAGCAGATCGGCTTCCAGCTGTTCGGCCAACAGCGCCGAGCACAGGTCTTTGTCGATCACAGCTTCCACGCCCTCAAGTTTGCCGGGTGCGGTGTACATGGTGGGGATGCCGCCACCGCCGGCACAGATCACGATGCTGCCTTTTTCCAGCAGCCATTTGATCGGGCGGATTTCGAAGATGCGTTTGGGTTTGGGGCTGGCGACCACGCGGCGGAATTTGTCGCCATCGGGGGCGATGGCCCAGCCTTTTTCGGCAGCCAGTTTTTCTGCCTCGGCCTTGGCGTACACCGGGCCGATGGGTTTGCTGGGTTTCTGGAAGGCCGGGTCGTTGGCATCGACTTCGACCTGGGTCAGCAAGGTGGCGAAGGGCACCTCGAAGTCCAGCAGGTTGCCCAGCTCCTGTTCGATGATATAGCCGATCATGCCTTCGGTTTCGGCGCCGAGAACATCCAGCGGGTAAGGCGACACCGAGGTGTAGGCGGCCGCTTGCAGCGATAGCAGGCCGACTTGCGGGCCATTGCCGTGGGCGATGACCAGTTGGTTGCCGGGATGGATCTTGGCGATCTGCTCGGTGGCGATCCGGATATTGGCGCGCTGGTTGTCCGCGGTCATGGGTTCACCCCGGCGGAGCAGGGCGTTACCGCCCAGAGCAACGACGATACGCATGGTGCATGTCCTTTCAAAAAGAGAAGCCACAAGTAACTCGGTCTTCCGGTTGGAATCGGGCCAGTGTGGGAGCGGGCTTGCTCGCGAATGCGGTGTATCAGGAAGCAATGATGTCGACTGACACACCGCATTCGCGAGCAAGCCCGCTCCCACATTGACCCTTTTCCGTCAGTGGGAGCCGCGTCGGCCGTTAGAGATCCGCCAGCGTCGACACCAGAATCGCCTTGATCGTGTGCATGCGATTTTCCGCCTGCTCGAAGGCGATGCAGGCCGGCGACTCGAACACGTCATCGGTCACTTCGATGCCGTTCTTCAGGTGCGGGTACTGCTCGGCAATCTGCTTGCCGACCTTGGTATCGCTGTTGTGGAAGGCCGGCAGGCAGTGCATGAACTTGGTGCGCGGGTTGCCGGTGGCCTTCATCAACTCGGCATTGACCTGATACGGCAGCAACTGCTGGATGCGTTCGGCCCAGGCTTCGACCGGTTCGCCCATGGAGACCCAGACGTCGGTGTGGATGAAGTCCACACCCTTGACCGCCGCTTTCGGGTCTTCGGTGAGGGTGATGCGCGCACCGCTTTCTTCACCGTATTTTTTGCAGCGTGCCACCAGATCGTCCGCCGGCCACAGGGCTTTCGGCGCGCAGATGCGCACGTCCATGCCCAGCTTGGCGCCGATCAGCAGCAGCGAATTACCCATGTTGTTACGCGCATCCCCAAGGTAGGCGTAGCTGATTTCGTGAATCGGCTTGTCGGCGTGTTCACGCATGGTCAGCACGTCGGCGATCATTTGTGTCGGGTGATATTCATCGGTCAGGCCGTTGAATACAGGCACGCCGGCAAACTTGGCCAGCTCCTCGACGATTTCCTGTTTGAAGCCACGGTACTCGATGGCGTCATACATGCGCCCGAGCACGCGGGCGGTGTCCTTCATGCTTTCCTTGTGGCCGATTTGCGAAGAGTTCGGGTCGATGTAAGTGACATTGGCACCCTGGTCATAGGCGGCGACTTCGAACGCACAGCGGGTGCGGGTCGAGGTTTTCTCGAAGATCAGCGCAATGTTGTTGCCCTTGAGGTGTTGTTGTTCGGTGCCGGTGTATTTGGCCCGCTTGAGGTCGCGGGACAGGTCGAGCAGGTAGCGCAATTCGCGAGGGGTGTGATGTTCCAGGCTCAGCAGATTGCGGTTATGGATATTGAACGCCATTTTGGATCTCCTAAGGTGTCGGTTATCCCGTTGGCCCGCGCTCGGTCAGTGCGGGCCAAGGCTGATAGGTTAGTAGTCGATCGGATCGCGGATGATCGGGCAGGTCATGCAATGGCCGCCGCCGCGACCGCGTCCCAGTTCGCCTGCGCTGATGGTGATCACTTCCACACCGGCCTTGCGCAGCAGGGTGTTGGTGTAGGTGTTGCGGTCGTAGCCGATGACCACACCGGGCTCCACGGCGACCACGTTGTTGCCGTCGTCCCATTGCTCGCGTTCGGCGGCGAAACTGTTGCCGCCGGTTTCTACGACGCGCAGGGCCTTGAGGTTGAGGGCCTTGGCCACGGTGTCGAGGAAGTTGGTTTCTTCGCGGCGGATATCGATGCCGCCCGGCTTGCTTTCATCGGGGCGCAGGGTGAAGGCCACAATCTGGTTCACCACTTCCGGGAAGATGGTCACCACATCGCGGTCGCAGAAGCTGAACACGGTGTCCAGGTGCATCGCCGCGCGGGATTTCGGCAGGCCGGCGACAATGACTTTTTCCACGGCCTTGTGCTTGAACAGACTGACCGCCAGTTGGCCGATGGCCTGGCGGGACGAGCGTTCGCCCATGCCGATCAGTACCACGCCATTGCCGATCGGCATCACATCGCCGCCTTCCAGCGTGGAACTGCCATGGTCCTTGTCCGGGTCGCCGTACCAGATCTGGAATTCAGCGTTGGTGAATTGCGGATGGAATTTGTAGATGGCGGTGGTCAGCAGGGTTTCCTGGCGACGTGCCGGCCAGTACATCGGGTTGAGCGTGACGCCACCGTAGATCCAACACGTGGTATCGCGGGTGAACTGGGTATTGGGTAGCGGCGGCAGGATGAAGCTGGAGTGACCGAGGAACTCGCGGAACATCTGAATGGTCTTGCCGCCAAAACTGTCCGGCAGGTCATCGGCCGAGACTCCACCGATCAGGAACTCGGCGATCTTGCGCGGTTCCAGGCTGCGCAGCCACGAGCCGGTTTCATTGATCAGGCCCAGGCCCACCGAATCGGCGGTGATCTTGCGCTCGAGAATCCAGTCCAGCGCTTCGGGGATGGCGACGATGTCGGTCAGCAGGTTGTGCATCTCCAGTACATCGACATTGCGTTCACGCATTTTGGTGACGAAATCGAAATGGTCGCGCTTGGCCTGTGCCACCCACAGCACATCATCGAACAGCAGTTCGTCGCAGTTGTTCGGGGTCAGGCGCTGATGGGCAAGCCCTGGGGAGCAAACCATGACTTTGCGCAGTTTGCCGGCTTCGGAATGGACGCCGTACTTAACTTTTTCCGTGGTCATTTCAGTGAACCTCCAGATGGCAAATCAATCGTGTTACAGGGTCAGGAAGCCGTCGTAGAGACCGTAGGCCGCCACCAGGGCGCCGACGACCACCGCGGCGAAAATCAGCTTCTCGACGTTGGTGAAAACCGGTTTCTTGAGTTCCAGCTTGGCCTTGGCGAACAGGATCGCGCCGGGTGCATAGAGCAGGGCCGAGAGCAGCAGGTATTTCATGCCACCGGCGTACAGCAGCCAGACTGCATAGATCAGGGCCACGGCACCAATGAACAGGTCCTTCTGACGCTCGCCCGCCGCGCCTTCGTAGGTTTCGCCGCGTACCGCCAACAACAGGGCGTACGCCGCCGACCACAGGTAAGGCACCAGGATCATCGACGTGGCGAGGTAGATCAGCGACAGGTAGGTGCTGGCCGAAAACAACGTGATGACCAGGAATATCTGAACCATGGCATTGGTCAGCCACAGGGCGTTGACCGGTACCTGGTTGGCGTTCTCCTTGCGCAGGAACGCCGGCATGGTGTGGTCCTTGGCCGCGGCGAACATGATCTCTGCACACAGCAGCACCCACGACAGCAGGGCTCCGAGCAACGAGATGATCAGGCCGACGCTGATCAACACCGCCCCCCAAGGACCCACCACGTGTTCCAGCACGGCGGCCATCGACGGGTTCTGCAGCTTGGCCAGTTCCGGTTGGGTCAGGATGCCCAGCGACAGCACGTTCACCAGTACCAGGATCAGCAGCACAGTGATAAACCCGATCACCGTGGCCTTACCCACATCACTGCGTTTTTCCGCCCGGGCCGAGAAAATGCTCGCGCCCTCGATGCCGATGAACACCCACACGGTGACCAGCATCATGTTGCGCACCTGGTTCATCACGCTGCCAAGGTCCGGATTCTTCAAGCCCCAGATGTCGGCGGTGAAGATCTCCAGTTTGAAGGCGAAAATCGTAATCAGCACAAACAGTATCAGCGGTACGATCTTGGCGACCGTGGTCACCAGGTTGATGAATGCCGCTTCCTTGATCCCCCGCAGTACCAGCCAATGCACGGCCCACAGCAACACGGACGCGCCGACCACGGCGGCGACGGTATTGCCCTCGCCGAACACCGGGAAGAAGTAACCCAGGGTGCTGAATAACAGGACGAAGTAACCAACGTTGCCCAGCCAGGCACTGATCCAGTAACCCCAGGCCGAAGAGAAACCCATGTAGTCGCCGAACCCGGCCTTGGCGTAGGCGTAGACCCCGCCGTCCAGGTCGGGCTTGCGATTAGCTAGGGTCTGGAAGACAAAGGCCAGGGTGAGCATGCCGACGGCGGTGATCGCCCAGCCAATCAGAATGGCGCCGACATCGGCACTGGCCGCCATGTTTTGCGGCAGGGAAAAGATGCCGCCACCAATCATCGAACCGACGACCAGGGCAATCAGCGCGCCGAGTTTCAGCTTTCCGGGAGTTTCAGACATTGCATGACTCCATTGCAGGAGAAGAGAGGCAACAGACTAAGTGCGCCCGCCATTGAGTGGGCTGACTTAGATCAGTGCAGGTCGACATTCCATTGTGAATAACCAAAAGATCGCTCATACAAAGCTAATGCCTGTAATGCTTGTCCCAGAGGCTTCGTTGAATTTTTGTTGAAACTTTTTCGCATTCCTTGCGCCTTATGAAGCTAGCCCTTTTTTACCAATCCGCAAATTTTCGCGGAGGGTTCTCAGAACGGAATTGGCTTATCAAAAAAGTTGTATAAAGCAAAAGAATATATCGATGCCTATTGGGTTTTATCTGGCACTTGGATGGGCGTTTGTTGGCGTTATCCAATAAACGTCATTACGCTTCATCCATTTAGTTAACGCAGGTTATGTGACGCTCTTGCGGCAATGACCGCCCCTGGCAACTGGAGACGCCGCCATGTCGCAATCGACGCAAAAGCTTCGCCTGAGCGCACTGATCGCCCTGGTCGTCGGATCGATGATTGGCGGCGGGATCTTTTCCCTGCCGCAAAACATGGCGGCCAAGGCCGATGCGGGGGCGATCCTGATTGGCTGGGCCATTACGGCCGTTGGCATGCTGACCCTGGCCTTCGTGTTCCAGACCCTGGCCAATCGCAAGCCGGAACTGGACTCGGGGGTGTACGCCTACGCCAAGGCCGGTTTCGGCGACTACATGGGGTTCTCGTCGGCCTGGGGTTACTGGATCAGTGCCTGGTTGGGCAACGTCGGCTATTTCGTGCTGCTGTTCAGCACCCTGGGGTTTTTCTTTCCGGTGTTCGGCGAAGGCAACACCCCGACCGCCATCGCCTGTGCGTCTTTGCTGCTGTGGACGGTGCATTTCATAGTGATGCGCGGGATCAAAGAAGCCGCTTTCATCAACCTGCTGACGACCGTGGCCAAGATCGTGCCGCTGATCATGTTCATCGTGATCGCCGCCGTGGCGTTCAAGGCGGACATCTTCACCCGGGACATCTGGGGACGCAGCAACCCGAGTTTCGGCAGCGTGATGGACCAGGTGCGCAACATGATGCTGGTCACGGTGTTCGTGTTCATCGGTATCGAGGGTGCCAGTGTCTACTCGGCACGGGCGGAGAAACGTTCGGATGTGGGCCGGGCCACGGTCATCGGTTTTCTCGGGGTGCTGGCGCTGCTGGTATTGGTCAACGTGCTGTCGCTGGGGATCCTCAGTCAACCGGAACTGGCCACCTTGCAGAACCCGTCGTTGGCCTCGGTGCTGGAGCATATCGTCGGCCCGTGGGGCGCGTTGCTGATAAGCATCGGCCTGGGGATCTCACTGCTGGGCGCGTTGCTGTCCTGGGCGTTGCTGTGTGCGGAGATCCTGTTCGCCACGGCCAAGGACAAGACCATGCCGGCATTCCTGACCAAGGAAAACGCCAACCATGTGCCGGTCAATGCGCTGTGGCTGACCAACATGATGATTCAGCTGTTTCTGCTGATCACCCTGTTTTCCGCCGGCACCTACACCAGTCTGATCTACCTCGCTTCATCAATGATCCTGGTGCCCTATCTGTGGTCGGCGGCTTATGCGGTGCTGCTGAGCGGGCGCGGTGAGACCTATGAACACGCCTCTGCCGAACGCACCAAGGACCTGCTGATCGGCGGCATCGCCTTGAGCTATGCCGTGTGGTTGCTGTATGCCGGCGGCGTGAAGTACCTGCTGCTCTCGGCCTTGCTCTACGCGCCCGGCGTGATCCTGTTCGCCAAGGCCAGGCATGAACAGGGCAAGCCGCTGTTTACCACAATCGAGAAGGGCATATTTACCTGCGTCATCAGCGCTGCCGGACTGGCGGCGTATGCGCTGTACAGCGGGGTGCTCAGCCTGTGAAGTTACTGCTGGCATTCCAGCCCCCCTACGACTGGTCCGCGATGCTGGGATTCCTGTCGGCGCGGGCGATCGCCGGAATGGAAGAAGTGGTCGGCGACGTCTACTCACGCAGCATCGGCTTGAACGGGGTCCACGGCACGCTCGCTATCCGGCCTGCGACGGCGGACTCACTGGAACTGACGCTGGACTTTCCCGATGCCGGCGCAGTGCCTGAGATTGTCGCCAGGCTGCGGCGGATGTTTGATCTGGATGCCGAACTGGTCACCATGCAACGGCATCTGTCGGCTGACCCACTGCTGGCACGGCTAATTACAGACCGCCCAGGGCTGCGCGTACCGGGGACGTGGGACGGACTGGAACTGGCGATCCGCGCGGTGCTGGGGCAGCAGATAACCGTGGGCGCGGCTATCAAACTGGCGGGAAAACTGGTGGCGCAATACGGCACACCCTTGAGCTCGCCGCGCGGTGGCCTGACCCATGTGTTTCCCGCAGCGGCGGTGCTGGCGGCGGCGGACCTTGCGACATTGGGGATGCCGAAAAGCCGAGGCCGTACGCTGTCTGGCGTGGCCCAGGCGGTGATCGATGATCCCCTGTTGTTTGAACCCGGTCGGCCGGGCGGGGTGGCGCGGTTGCTGGCGTTGTATGGCATTGGAGACTGGACGGCGCAGTACATTGCGTTGCGGCAGTTGCGGGAGATGGATGGGTTGCCGAATGGGGATGTGGGGTTGATCAATGCGCTGGCGGCATTGGAGGGCGGGGCGGTGACGGCTCGTCAGTTGCTGGAGAGGGCTGAGGGGTGGCGGCCGTATCGGGGGTATGCGGCGCAGTTGTTGTGGACTTCGTTGAGTCGAGTGGATTGAGCGATCCTGAGTTGGTGAAGCTGGCCGCCAGCCTGTCGGTACATTCCAATGTGGGAGCGAGCCTGCTCGCGAAGACGTGCGAACTGCTAGCACCGATCCCGGATCTGAGCCGTTTAAGGTGTTTGGACCCAGTCATCAAAGCTATTTAGCATCAAAGCTTAGAAATAGTGGCTTTTCGCCCAGTTACGTATTGAAACCCTTTTACACTTTGGTGACGATAGGAAAATTCCTACAGCCATTGCCGAAAAAGGGAAGCACTCGTGGTGATAAAAGCGGTTTCGAAGGAACGAATTGACCAAGCGTTGCTGGAGTTTGATCGTAAATATCGGAGTAAGCGCGAGTGGCAGGGCTGGGAAGACAATCTAGCTCACCGTTACGCCGTTCACGAGGGTGGTGAGCTGTACCCGGCGAAGAAAATCGTCGCTCTGGCTACTGGTATTGCCGTAGGAGAATTCTCCGGGGGGCACCCGACCAACAGTTACCTAGAAAAGCGAGGCTTCACTATTGTGGAGTTACCGCGTGGGGCGAGCAAACCTGTATTGCAGTTCACGCCGGGGGCTGTTTACGACCGAAAAACTGAGATCCATGGACCTTTCGGTGGGAGTCTGCAGAGCGGTATTGCAGCATCCGCTACATACCCCGCGATATTTTTGTTTACAGGTGATAGTGGTGAGCAGTACGGGTATGCCGACGATTGGGATAACGGCGCCTATCTTTATACCGGTGAAGGACAACGCGGGCCGATGACTTTGACTCGAGGCAACCGAGCCATTGCTGAGCATGCCGAGGATGGCCGAGCCCTGCACTTGTTTAAGTCCCGCGGCAAAGGTAATGGTTACGCATATGTGGGCGAGTTTTCTTGCGCGGACATGTTTGAGCGGACCCAGCTGGATGTGGAGGGGCAGGATCGGACGGCGATTGTTTTTCGATTAGTCCCTGTGGGTATTCCTGGTGAAACAATTGAAGTTGAAGAACAGGATGAAGATGAGGCTGACCGTTTCGAGTCTCTGGAGGCTGCGCGGTTTGCTGCGCTGGCTGCATGTAAGCCTGGCAGTGAGGATTTAGGTCAGTCCGCTCCGCGTAAGATCTATCTACGCAGTCGAAAAGTCGCACGTTATGTGCTCATGCGCGCTAAGGGGGAATGCGAGAGCTGTGAGAAGCCGGCTCCTTTTACGAAAAAGGATGGCAGCCCCTACTTAGAGCCGCATCACGTAAACCGGCTCTCAGATGGTGGGTTAGATCACCCGCGCTATGTAGGAGCTGTGTGCCCCAGTTGCCATCGGGAAATTCATTCTGGGGTGCACGGTGCGTTGCTGAATGAGAAGCTTAAGCAACGGTTGGAAGTAATCGAAAGCTGATTGAGTTGTGTGTCAAGGCTGTTGGGCTGTCGCCGGTAAGAAGCAAAAATGTCCTATATCTGGACCGGCCGCTTAGGTCTAGGTGCTAGCATCTTCAGATAGCTAAACCGCTGCCTTAATCTCAGAATCGCTCCGACCGTTGTCCTTTTTCTTTTCGTTCATAGTATCACCGAGGGTTGAAAACCCTCGGGCTATGGCCATTTCGGGTCTCTGCGAAATTCCTTTACACAATGTCGACGGATTTCGTGAGCGTTCCTACAAGCACGCCTCTTTACCCATCGAATGCTTCGAAGACTGAAACATCAGCGCGATTCTCCGCCACCAAGGCTTAGTAACGGGCACTGGCCGGTGCGTGTGATCATGCAGTAAGTATGGTATGTCTCGCAGCCGAATCCAGCCTTCATTCTGCCAATGCAGTAGGCTCAACGACATATCCGGCCAATCCAACAAGCTCAGCATCGGTCGGTCCGTATTTGTCGAAGTTACACGTCGCGTATGGATGGTATCCTCATACACACCGGACTCGCTGAGCAGCGTAGGTTGTTTCCTAGATTAAGCACCGCGTATGACAAGACCGACAATGTGTGTGCCAAAGGTAGAGATTTATAGCTGTCAATATAAAAAATGGCCGCGGAATCCGCGGCTATTTTTACTTAAGGTCAAAGTTGAGCAAAAATTCTGACCATATGACTATCGTATTTTCGATATCCCGATCGTGGTCCCTGAAAGTAATCACCAGAGACTCTAAGATTGGAAATCTTACTTAGTTCACAAAGGTCCCATTCGTGCCCTGCTGTGACATGACCTCCCAATGTTTGAAAGCACCGTAGCAGTATCTTTCCCGTGCGAGAAATACCAATTGCGTGTGGTTCAACTACACGATCAATACCGCTGTAGGTGAATTTCAACACTTGGAGGGTGTTGATTGCATCAATAATGATCTGTCTCATAAACCGATACTCTGAGCATGATTATAGAGCGGGACAGTCGCCTGCCCCGCGCCCCTACGCTTTGACAAAAAAGCAGAATGGACGACCGTCCTTTCGGAAAACGTCTTTACCACTACGCCAGTGCTTAAAGCTCATACAGAAAACGGCTCTGTATCCTGGCGGCGCCACTGGACCTTCGCTCATAAAACGAAATCTCCGACGCGAGGCCGTTGTAACCGTCCGAAAGGGGTCTATAATCACGTCGCGCATTTTCGCAATGCTTCGTGATTTGAGATCTTTTCAGTCACGGCCCGCACCCTCGGGCTTCGGTTCAATGGTGCGGTCAAGACCCGCAGCAATCGTTGGCGCGATTACTGCGGGTTTCTTGTTTTTGGGTACTGCCAAATTTTTTCCACCTGCTGCGCTGAAGGGGCAGCAGGTGGAGCGGTAATCAATCCCAGCTAAGCGCACCACCAGTCTGATACTCAATCACCCGAGTCTCAAAGAAGTTCTTCTCCTTCTTCAAGTCCATAATCTCGCTCATCCAAGGGAACGGGTTAGTCGTCCCTGGGTACTCTTCCTTCAAACCAATCTGCGACAAACGACGGTTAGCGATGAACTTGAGGTAGTCCTCCATCATAGCCGCGTTCATGCCCAGCACGCCGCGAGGCATGGTGTCGCGGGCGTATTCGATTTCCAGTTGGGTGCCTTGCAGGATCATCTGCGAAGCTTCTTCCTTCATTTCGGCGTCCCACAGGTGTGGGTTTTCGATTTTGATCTGGTTGATCACGTCGATGCCGAAGTTCAGGTGCATGGATTCGTCGCGCAGGATGTATTGGAACTGCTCGGCGACGCCGGTCATTTTGTTGCGGCGGCCCATGGAGAGGATCTGGGTGAAGCCGCAGTAGAAGAAGATGCCTTCCAGGACGCAGTAGTAGGCGATCAGGTTGCGCAGCAGCTCTTTGTCGGTTTCGACGGTGCCGGTTTCGAACTTCGGATCGGAGATCGAACGGGTGTATTTCAGGCCCCAGGTGGCTTTTTTCGCGACCGATGGGATCTCGTGGTACATGTTGAAGATTTCGCCTTCATCCATGGCCAGCGATTCGATGCAGTATTGGTAGGCGTGGGTGTGGATCGCCTCTTCGAAGGCCTGGCGCAGGATGTACTGGCGGCATTCCGGGTTGGTGATCAGGCGGTACACGGCCAGGACCAGGTTGTTGGCAACCAGGGAGTCGGCGGTGGAGAAGAAGCCGAGGTTGCGCATCACGATGCGGCGCTCGTCGTCGGTCAGGCCTTCCGGGTTTTTCCAGAGGGCGATGTCGGCGGTCATGTTGACTTCTTGCGGCATCCAGTGGTTTGCGCAGCCGTCCAGGTACTTCTGCCAGGCCCAGTCGTACTTGAAGGGTACGAGCTGGTTGAGGTCGGCACGGCAGTTGATCATGCGCTTTTCATCGACAGCGACACGGGCGGAGGCGCCTTCGAGTTCGGCGAGGCCTTCGGCGACGTCGAGCGAATCCAGGGCAGCCTTGGCGCGGGCAACGGCGGCGGAGTCAGACGCGGTCACGGCGCGAGCTTCCAGGGCGGCGGCACCGCCGGCGCTGTCGAGACGGTCCATGTTGGCTTCGGTGGCGTGGCCGGCGTTGGCGCTCTTGGCTACAACTTCCGTGTCTTCTTTGTCGAATTCGTCCCAGCTCAGCATGACGTGTCGTCTCCTGCGTGAGGGCCAGTGTGCCCGTGTGAAAATGGATGGGTTGGTTTTTTCACACGGCGGTGCTGGCCGCGTTGGATATCGTTTTTTGCAGCGGTGCTACGCAGGCAAATAAACATAATTTTGTACGGGGTTCCGAGAGCCACTGATGGGCGCAATCGGCATCGAATGCCGTTGCGGGGCTTCAGACTGGCTATTCATCCCTGTAAGGGGATATTGCAGGCCCGTTTAAGGCCGCATTATATGGAAATTTTCACGGTCGTGGTGGGGCGAATCCGCGCATGGCACGGTCGAGAGGGCGGGTTTTTCGGTCGGAGCGAGGGTTTACAGGGCTTTGGCGGGTGAAGATTTTTTTTCGAGAAAATGGCGGGGTAGCGGTTTTGTTCAAAAAGTAAGCAGAAAGTGGCCTTTTTTACTACATCTTGTGTTTGTGGGCGTTTTTTGACCAGTCCAGACACAACTGAGCCCGACGTTAGCCGGGCTGGAATCGACCTTCAGCCAGTGGCTGGGCAGGCCGGATTCGGCGCAGTCAGATCAGCCGCTGGAGCAGCCGTTACCCATGATGCTGTAACGCAGGATATGGCGCTGGCCTTTGGAGTCGTCATATTCCATTTTCATCGGGACAACTTCGCAGACATTGGGGACTTCGCTCATTGAAATAACTTTGGCGATGTCCAGGTGCATCGAGTAAGTGTAATCCTCAATGGGTGGTTGTTGTTGCGCGACATCAGTCTGGGCCTCGTCTGCCATGGCGGTTGCGCACAGGCTACTGAGGGCCAGAACCAATAAAGCTTTCATCTAGTGTTTACCTTTTTGAAGTCGAGTGGGGTCACGCAACCTTTTTGGGGTTGCGTGTGTATCTGACTACTTGGGTTTGGGTTAACTGCCTTCGTGGGGGCTGTAACTTGGTTAACTCAGTTTGCCGGGTTGGCGGAGCGAATTTTAGGCGTGGGGATGGCATTCATATAGGCGTGGTTTTGATAAACACCTTTGACGGATTTTGTAACAATCCCCTGTAGGAGCGAGCATGCTCGCGATGAGCTTTAACGATAACGCGCCATGCCTGACTCCCCGGGGTGTTCTCAGGCTTTTCGCGAGCATGCTCGCTCCTACAGGGGGGGGGAGCGTGAAATTTCGGATGTTTGTTTGGTTATCAGGACGTTTTGTGTGGGCTTGTTACTACCATCGTCGAATGGTTCTATAGGCGCCGCCCGGATAAAACAGGGTCATACAAAAACAACTATTCCACCGAGGTAAGAAAGATGAGTGCGGCTTCCCTGTATCCCGTTCG
>NZ_JASCAE010000096.1:0-18382 GCF_029967975.1 Pseudomonas sp. V98_8 | reverse complement strand
CTTTTGATCTTTTGCCCCCGGGAAGATCAAAAGATCGCAGCCTGCGGCAGCTCCTAGAGGGCAATGCGTTTACCAAGCTACTTAGTGCCTGCCAAACTCCCCCAGCGGCTGCGGGAACAGGTTATTGAGCGTCTCCAGCAACCGCACGTGATAGATCGGCTTGCGAAACAGGTCCAGCACCTGCAACCGCAGCATGTCACTGACATCCTCCATGTCGGCATGCCCGGACATCACGATCACCGGCAAATGCTGGCGCGCCGTGTGCTCGCGCAAGCGCTTGATCAACGACATTCCGCTCTCCTCCGGCATGCGTAGGTCGGTGATGACCAGCGCTATATCCGGATGACGTGTCAGGTGCTGCAGCGCCAGCTTGACCGAGGTCGCGGTGAAACAATTGAAACCTTCACCCTCCAGCAATTCCGCCAGCTCAAGCAACGCATCCTCTTCGTCATCGACCAAGAGAAGCTGTTGGCGCGGCAGTGCGGAAACGTTCATAGGCAACACCTGGAATAGACTAAGCGCTGACATTAGAACCCACCTTGTGCATTAGCAAGTGACGGTCACCTTAACTTCCGCCGCCACCACCGGTGGGAGCACCCACCATTGCAGAAGTGATTTTTCCAAAGATTGTGGTGATCGTCGTACCCATACCGCCACTGAGCCCGGCAATCACCACCGCGACCATGGCAGCGACGATGGCGTACTCGATACCCGACGCTCCCTCGGTATCCTTGGCCAGCCCTTTGTAAAAAGCGATTTCGGATTTGACCTTCTGAACCAGCTTGGCGAAAGACATGATGTTCTCCTGGAAGACACCGAGTGTTGCACCGACGCAACATGATTCCCCTGTGCCAGCATCAGCATTGTCGGCATTCCTCCCCCAAACAACTGTAAAAACGCATTAACACGAAAGTATTAATCGCTTTGTTGACGTCAAAAAACCTTTTACTTGAGCTGGTCTTCGATTTTTCGTTAGAAAATTTTCTCCGGGTAATGGCGTTTTGCTCTAGCTGCGCTACCTTCCAATAGCGAAATAGTTCCATGTTCATAGCTACCTGATTGCGAAGTTGTCTCGTTGCGGAACGAGTTCTTTGTGCAGCAGGAAAGATGCACCCGGAAAGGAAGCGCCGTCATGAACAGTCGTGTCATTCTTGCCCTAGCGGGTCTGTCCCTGGCGGGTGCGGTCATTGCCGGTTACTGGGGCTTCACCTTGACGCGTGAACCGACCTCCACTCCCGTTGCGCAAGCCGCCATCGCCCCCACGCCCCTCAGCAACCCTGTACCTGTTGTCCAACCAGAAGAGGACACACGCCAACCGATCGTGGTGTTGCTGCATGACATCGCGCCGTTTGTGCAAATCACTGCCGCCGACGTGGTCGTGGAAAAACTGCGAACCGTCCCGGCCGGCAGCCTGACCCGCCTCGATCAAGCCATCGGCCGTACGCCCTGGCGCGCCCTGAGCGCCGGCAGCTGGCTCAACGACGAGAGTTTCGAAGGCGGCGGCAAGTTGGCGCGGATGATTCGGCCCGATGAGCGCGCGCTCGCCGTTGCCGTGGATGAAGTGATCAACGCTGGCGGTCAATTGACCCCGGGGGACTATGTCGACGTGCTGCTGTTCTTGCGCATGGACACCCTTAATCTCCAGCCCTCGGCCCAGCTCGCGGTCCCGGCCTTGCGTGTACTGGCGGTGGGCGAGCAAATGGGCCTGACCAACGACGGCCAGCCCTCCAGCCCGGCCCAGGGCAACGATGAAAAACTGCGGCAGGAGCAACAGCGCGCCAGCGCCCGTACCGTGTTGCTCGCCGTTCCCGAACCACTGGTGAGCCGCTTGATGCTCGCCACCCAGGCCGGGGTACTGCGCCTGGCGGTGCGCAGCGCCGAGGAAAAACGCCTGGCGCGTTACTGGGCCGGTGAACGCGATTCCGCAGCCAACCTCGCCAACGCCAATCGCGACTTGATCCAGTTCAACCAGCTGGCCATGACAGCACCGCCCAGACCCCTGGTCGCCAGTAACGCAGTCGCGCCGCGCCGGTCGGGTGTGGAAGTCATCCGCGGCAACGAAACCACGCCAAAGTCCCCCTGAATCGAGCAAGGAAACGCTTTAATGCGCAGACGTAGTACGCCGTTTTTGAACGGCTTGATCTGGGCCACCTTGCTGAGCGGCATGCCGGTGACGACCGTCATGGCTGCCAACGGTAATTGTGCAGCGCTGGGCCCCTTGCCAGCGGTGCTGGAAGTGGGCGAAGGCCTGCAACAGGAAGTGCAATCGCCCGTGGCAATCACCCGGATCGCAGTGGGTGACCCGAAAATCGCCGACGTGCGAGTCAATGGCAACCAGGCGTTCCTGCTCACCGGCATGGGCGCCGGAGCCACCAGCCTGATGGTCTGGACCGCCTGTGCCAGCGCGCCACGCCAAAGCATGGTGTTCGTCCAGGGTCGGGCGACGGCGGCCATGACCAGCGCCAGACAGTCACCCTCCGATGACCCGCTGCTGCCATCGCAAGTGCAGACCGACATCCGCTTCGTCGAAGTCAGTCGTACCAAGCTGAAGGAAGCCAGCACTTCGATCTACGGCAAAAGTTCGAATTTCCTGTTCGGCTCTCCCGGTACCGTCCCCAATACTGCAGTGACACCGCGGGTGTTCCCGTTGCGCAACCTTGACCCGCGGATTGCCGTGCCGAGCATTCCGCTGGCCAACGACATGTTCAACATCGTCGCCGGCGGCGGCAACTTCCTGGCCATCATCAATGCCATGGAAAGCAGTGGTTTTGCCTACACCCTGGCGCGACCGAGCCTGGTGGCGATCAGCGGACAAAGTGCAAGTTTCCTGGCGGGCGGTGAAATCCCTATCCCGATTCCCAGCGCCAACAGCAACAGCTACTCCATCGAATACAAGGAATTCGGCATCCGCCTGACGCTCACGCCAACGGTGGTCAGTAACGACCAGATCGCCCTCAAGGTCGCTCCGGAAGTCAGCGAACTGGATTACAACAACGCCGTGACCATCGGCGGCACCACAGTGCCGGCGTTCACCATTCGCCGTACCGACACCAGCATCTCCCTGGCCGATGGCGAAAGCTTCGTCATCAGTGGCCTGATCAGTACACAAAACACCTCGCAGGTGGACAAGTTTCCGGGCCTGGGCGATATCCCGATCCTCGGCGCGTTCTTTCGCAGTTCCTCCATCAATCGCGAAGAACGCGAACTGCTGATGATCGTCACGCCGCACCTGGTGCAGCCGTTGGCGGCGAATGCGCAATTGCCGTCGCTGCCGGGGGAAAAGCTGCGCAATTACGACCCCAACTGGTACCGCCTGTACTTCCTCGAAAACGGCGACTTCGATAAACGCAGCGGGCTATCGCAATGAGCCAGAACCTGAGCCAGACCTTCCTCGCGATCACGCGTAACAGCACCGACCTCGAATGGCTGCAAGGCGCGCTCGCGCCCTTGGGCCAAGTGGTCAGCGCCGGTGGCGGCAGTCTCGACGAACTGCTGGCACTGGTGGATGTGACACTGGCCAGCCTGGTGTTCGTGGGCCTGGACCGTGAACATGTGGTGGCCCAGTGCGCACTGATTGAAGGCGCCCTGGAAGCCAAGCCAAGGTTGGCTATCGTCGCGCTGGGCGACGGCATGGACAACCAGCTCGTACTCAACGCCATGCGCGCCGGCGCCCGGGACTTCGTGGCCTATGGCTCGCGCTCCAGTGAAGTCGCCGGGCTGGTACGGCGCCAGAGTAAACGCCTGCCACCGGTGGTGCCCAATACTCACCTGGGCGGCCTCACCGTCCTGTACGGCGTGCAGAGCAATGCCGACGGCGCACTGCTGGCCAACCACATGGCGCAGGTGGTGCAAAAAAGCGGTCAGCAAACGCTGCTGCTCGATCTCGGCCTGCCCCGGGGAGACAGCCTGGCCCTGCTGGGCCTGGAGAGCTCGTTTCATTTCGGCGATGCCCTGCGCAACTTGCGTCGTCTTGACGCCACCCTGATCGACAGCGCCTTCACCCGTTGCGAAGCCGGGCTGCGGATCCTCGCCTATGCCACCCAGGATGAACCGCTGGAACACACCAGCGCCGCCGAGTTGTACATGCTGCTCAGCGCGCTGCGCCAGCACTTCCAGCACATCGTCGTGAACCTCACCGGCCAGCCCGACAGCGAAGCCTTGCGCACCTTCGTCAGCCATTGCGACAAGCTGCTGTGGTACACCGACCAGAACGTGCTCGACTGCCGCCGCAACCTGGCGGTACTGAATCTGTGGCGCGAAAAAGGCATGAAACTCGATCATGCCAAGCTGCTGGTGGATCGCTACCTGCGCAGCGTCGCGCCAGATTCCGAGGCCTTGAGCAAAAGCTTCGGCATGGAAATCATCGCCACCCTCGCCTACAGCCCCGAAGTCCGTTTGAACGCCAAGAACCAGGGCGTCACCCTGTTCGAACTGGCCCCCCGGGAAGTGCTCACCCAAAGCCTGCGCAACCTCGGCGAACGCTTGGCCAAACGCTCCGAAAGCCTGGCCAAGCCCAAGTCCTGGTTCAGCCGTTTGAGAGGTACGCCATGAGCAGCGAAAAACTGTTCGGCGCAACGCACCGCGGGGTGGCCGGCAATACCGACCACGACGGCCTTAAACTGGTGCTGCACCGCTACATCATCGATGCCATCGAGGAGTCCGGGAAAAACCTGCTGGAGGGCTCGCGCCAGGTGCTGGCGCAGTTCGTCATCGACAAAGTGGCCGAATACATCGCGCGCTTGCACCTGGCGATTTCGCGCTACGAGATGGAGCGCCTGGCCGAAGAAATCGTCGACGAACTCACAGGCTTCGGCCCGCTGGAAGTGTTGCTGCGCGATTCGGCCGTCACCGAAATCCTGGTCAACGGCCCGCACCGCGTGTTCATCGAGCGCGATGGCGTCCTGCATCAAAGCGACTTGCGTTTTATCGATGCGCACCATGTCGAGCGCGTCATCCAGCGCATCCTCGCGCCCCTGGGCCGGCGGCTCGACGAGTCTTCGCCGATGGTCGACGCGCGCCTGCCCGACGGCAGCCGGGTCAATGCGATCATTCCACCGATTGCGCTCGACGGCCCATGCCTGTCGATTCGAAAATTCCGCCAGGACATGCTCAACAGCACCGACCTGGTAGCCATGCAAAGCATCGACCAGGCGATCTATGAATTCCTGCAAGAGGCCGTGGGCAAGCGCTGCAACATCCTGATCAGCGGCGGCACCGGCACCGGCAAGACCACGCTGCTGAACATTCTCAGTCAGTTGATCGACCCCCACCAACGGTTGGTGACCATTGAAGACGTCGCTGAACTGCAACTGGGCCACCCTCACGTGGTGCGCCTGGAAACCCGGCCGCCGAATGCCGAAGGCCATGGCGAAGTGAAAGCCAGCGACCTGATTCGCAACGCCCTGCGGATGCGCCCGGACCGGATCATCCTTGGCGAAATCCGCGGTGTCGAAGTGGTCGACGTACTGACCGCGATGAACACCGGCCACGACGGCTCCATGAGCACCGTGCACGCCAACAACGCGCAAGATGCGTTGTTGCGCCTGGAAACCCTGGTCGGCCTGACCGGTCGCAGCATTGCCGAACGGACCTTGCGCCAGATGATCTGTGCGGCGCTGGACGTGGTGATCCAGTTGACGCGCATGCCCGATGGCCGTCGATGCGTCAGCGAAGTGGTCGAGGTAATTGGCATTCGTGAAGACGTGTACGTCACCAATACCCTGTTCCGCCTCGACCGCCGCAGCGGTTTCGGCTTCATGCGCGAGGCAGTCAACCCCGCGGGTGACAAACTGCGCCGCGAATCGGCGCTCTCTTCCTCGGTGTATTGAAGGCCACGGCATGCTCAAACCGCTGCTGCTTATCTTTGTCTGCCTGGCGTTGCTGGGGCTGTCGGCCCGTTTGTTCACTCGCGGGCTACGCGAACCCGGCACCCGTCGCGTGCTGGAACGCCTGAGCCAGGGGCAACCGGAGCGGGTGGTGCGCAAAACATCCTGGACGGGACTGGATCGCGCCTTTTTGCGCGCGGGCCTTGGGCGGCCCACCGAACGCCTGGGTGTGTGGCTGACGCTGTGGGGCTTGGGTGTTCTGCTCGGGTTTATCGGCGGCGGCTGGCCGGGGTTGCTCGCCTTGTTGCTGTTGCCTCCCCTGCTCCTGCGCCTGTATGTCGACTGGCGTTACCAGCGTCGGCTCAAGCGCATGATCGAACTATTGCCCGCATTGCTCGATCACAGCGTGCGCAGCCTGAAGTCAGGGCGCACCCTGGCCGACGCGGTACTGGGCGCCATCGACGCCGCCGAAGAACCGCTGAAAGATGCCTTGGGCCGCGTGAAGCGCCAGGTACACATGGGCATCAGTCTGCCGGACGCCACCTCGGACTTCGCAGAACTCTACGACAAAGACGAACTTCGCCTGTTTACCCTCGGCTTGAAGGTCAACCACCGCTACGGCGGCAACGCCAGTGAACTGCTGGAAAACCTGATCAAGATCATTCGCGAACGGGAACAGGCTGCTCGCCAACTGAGCGCCATGACCGGTGAAACCCGAGTCACGGCGGTGGTCCTGGCGCTACTGCCGGTCGCGGTGGCCGGCTACTTCCTGGTGTCCAATCCCAAGTATCTGATGACCATGTGGGACGACAGCTCAGGGCAATCGATGCTCTTGGGAGCGCTCGCCCTGCAGGTGTTCGGCTGCCTGGCGCTGTGGCGGATGTTGCGCAGCCTATGAACGCGTCCATGCTGCTGAGCTCGCTATTGTTCCTGCTGGCATCGGGATTGTTCATCTGCGTCATGGTGCAACTGCGTCATCGTGCTCGCCAGGTGGTGCAGCGCCTGGACGGCAAGACGCCGGGCGAAAGCCGCTTGAGCCAATGGCTGCAGGCGCTGGGCACCAGCCGGGTCGGCCAGAAGTCGGTCAAGCTCGACAACGAAACCCAGACGCTGCTCAATTGCCTGGGCTGGCGTACTGCACGGCAACGGGCGCTATTTGCCGCGTTGCAGGTTGGCGTGCCGGTACTGGCGCTGGCGTTGAGTGCATTGGTGCAGGGGCTGTTCTTCCCTCAGGTCATTCACCCATGGCTGGTCCCGGCGTTCGCCCTGGGTATCGGTTATCTGCTGCCCAAGCGTCTGCTGGCCGCCGCTGCGCACCATCGGCAGAAAAAACTGGCGATGGAAATCTCCACCTTCATTCCGCTGCTGCGCATCCTGTTCGAATCGGGCATGGCCGTGGAGCAATCGTTGCGAGTCTTGAGCAATGAAGGCCAGCAACTGATGCCCACATTGACCCAGGAGTTGCGCCTGGTGCTGGCCCGTGTCGATTCGGGCCTTGAGTTGGGCGATGAACTGCACAAGGTTACCCGCTTGCTGGCGGTCGACGAATTCACTGACACCTGCGTGATCCTGCAACAGCTGGTCCACCAGGGCGGCGGTGCGATGAAGTCGCTGCTGGCGCTCAAGCTGTTGCTCGATGACAAGCGCCTGGCGCGCCTTCAGGAATACATCTCCAAGATGTCCGCAAAAATGTCCGTCGTGATGATGCTGTTCCTCTTCCCGGCGTTGTTGATCGTACTGGCGGGCCCGGGCTTTACCGCCCTCGCCCGGGCTTTTGCTTCTTAGGGGAATCGTGATGAAAGCAATGATTGCGGGTTTCTGTCTGCTGATGCTGGGGGGTTGCGCGAGCAACGGACAGACACCCTGGAGTGCACTGGCCCCCGTCAGTTGCGGAAAATTGAACGCCGAACAACAGCTGTCGCTGAACCTGGCCGATGACATGGCCAACGACGGCAAGTTGCACGCCAGCCTCGCCAACCTGCAGAGCCTGCCGGACAATGTTGCCGACGTGCGCCTGCGCAAGGCCAAGGTGTATCGACTGCTGGACCGCAGTGAAGCCGAGCCGCTGTACCGTAGCCTGCTCGGCGGCTGCCTGGCCGCCGAAGCCGAACACGGCCTGGGCCAACTCGCCGCCGCCCGGGGCGACCATGGCCTGGCCCAGGCGCACTTGCAACGGGCCGCCCGACTGGCGCCCACCGACGAAAAAATCCGTAACGACCTGGGCGTGGTCTACCTCAATCAACTGCGCATCGAAGACGCCAAATTCGAATTCCTCACCGCCATCGAGCTCAAGCAAAGCGACCAACTGGCCGCCGTGAACCTGGTGACCCTGTTGATCTATCAGGACGACTGGAACCGCGCCGCCGAACTGGTCAGCCGCCTTGGCCTGAATCCGGCACAAGTCACCCAGGCCCAGGCCCGCGCCGAGAAACTCAAGTCACCCGGCAAGTCCGGGCCGACCGTCGCCGCTGTTCAGTAGGGAGCACCCTGATGAAACCGACCACCTTGTACTGCCTCGGCTTGCTGGCCTTGCCACTTGCCGCTCACGCCATCGACGCCGGCCCCGCCTCGCCACAACAACAGGAAACCGAAGGCTGGCTGCAACTGCAAAGCAGCAACACCGCCGCCTCCACCAAGCCGCAAACTGCCAGCGCAGCCGAGCGCGAACTGGCAATTGCGCGCTGGCTGAAAAGCTTCCAGCACGAGATCCCGGAGTTCTTTGATCAGGATGCGGGCGGATCGGTGAACAGCGGATCGCAGCAATAGCGCTAAACCACATCCCCCCCTGTAGGAGCGAGCATGCTCGCGATGGTCCTCAACGATAACGCTGGGCACCTGACACCCCCTCGGTGTTCTCAGGTTCATCGCGAGCATGCTCGCTCCTACAGGGGGACCCAGTACATCAGCCAGATGCGGGTCGGCTGGCAGGCTGGATAGGTACACCAGCCTAAAGCGCCGATCAGCTAGTCGACGCCCGATGCCGCAACCCCGAATGATTCGGCGTCATCGCCAACGCCAATTGCGTGCGGTTATGCATATGCGTCAACCGCAGCACCTGCGACACGTACAACTTCACCGTGTTCTCGGTAATGCCCAACTCGCAGGCAATCTGATAATTGGTTTTCCCCTTGCCCACCAGCCGCGCCACCTCCAGTTGGCGTGGCGATAGCTGATTGAAGATGGCCGGGATCTCGGTCCGCTCGGTATCGCTGGCATCCCCTCCCGACGCATTCGGTGTACGCCGGACCCGGTCCAGGTCCTGATACAGATCATCAAGGGATTCGGACAGGTATTGCAGCTTCTGATTCAGATGCCCCAACTGCAGCGTCTTGTGCCGCTCCTGCAGTGCCACTTCCTGGCGCTGTACGCCTTCGAGCAATTCACCCAGGTCAATCGGCTTCTGGTAGTAATCGGCAACGCCGGCGCGCAGTGCCTTGATCACATCCTGCTTGTCCGCCTGCCCGGTGAGCATGATGGCTTCGAAGGCCCGGTGTTTGCCACTCAGGCGTTGCAGCTCCTGGACCATTTGAATGCCGTCCAGGCCAGGCATGTGCAAATCGCAGAGGACCAGGCCAATGTCCATGTCTTGTTGGAAACGTTCGATCGCCTGATGGCCGGATTCGCAGGGAACGCAGCGGTAGCCGTTGCTCTCGAGAAATTCGCAAAGTTCTGTGACGATCAAGGACTGATCGTCGACCACAAGGACTTTTATTGCCGAAGTACGCTTGTTCACGTGCAACTCCCTGCAAGGCCAAGGACTGACCGTCCTATTACTGAAACCCCTGTATGAAAGTAGTCGCTCTTTCGCCGCTGTACAAAACTGTTCACGTGCCGAGCCAGGCCAATGTCAGCACCAGCCCCACCAACAAGAAAGGGGCAAAGGGCTGTTTCCTTGACAGACCGGGCTCCAGATAACACAGGCGACTTCTAAGCCCTTGACTGATATGAAGCCAGACTCTTGGCGCCAGCAGCATCCAACACACACTGGCCAGGCCGGCACCGATAAACACGCCCAGCACGTGCCGACCATCGGTCGCCAGCCCCAGGGCGGTCATGAGTTTGACGTCCCCGCCGCCAAGGCGACGCATCGCATAGCCGGGCAAGGTAAAAGCCATGGCCAGCAACGCAGCCCAGCCACCCTGCGCGGCTGGTGCGCCGATCCAGGTGGTTCCGCTCCACAGCAGATACGCCAACGCCAGTGCCCCCACGCCCAAGGTCAGGCGATTGGCGATGTGCCGTTGCCGGGCATCCTGCGCTGCGCATAGCGTCAGCCAGATCAGTAGGACAAAGCTCTGCATCCGGTAAAAAACGTCCGTTATGGCGGAATGATTCTATGCTGACATTACCTCGTGATGTCAGGGTAGTCGCACTCATGAAAAGCAACCTCCCACGTAAGCAAAAAGGTGCCGTAGCGATTGAATTTGCCTTGGTGTTCGTGATCTTTTTTGCCGTGCTCTACGCGATTGTCACGTATAGCCTGCCGCTGTTGCTGATGCAGTCGTTCAACCAGTCGACCGCCGAAGCCGTGCGCCGTAGCGTGGCCCTGGACCCGAACACGCCCGGCTATGAGGCTGCGCTGAAAAACGTCGTCAAGCTGGAACTGACCCGGCAGTTGGCCTGGATTCCCGCCGGGCTGAATTTCGATGTCACCACCGACACGACCACGACTTATACGGGCGGCGTGTTGAAGGTGGCCATCCACTATCCCTCGCAAAAGTTGAACGCGGTGATTCCGTTTCTGAACCTCCCGGGGATTGGCCCCATACCGAATTTGCCGGCGACGCTCACCGCCAGTTCGAGCCTGCAATTTTGAGTGCCGGGGATAAACTCTTCGGGCGCCTGCTCAATCGCCACCCGCCGGCACACCAGGAAATCGTGGAGCCCCCGAGCGTACTCAGTGTCGGCCTGCAGATACAGCTCGACGCCCAGGGTCGGGTGTTGCACCTGAGTGGCCCACTGCGGCATCTGCTGGCCCAGCAGGCCCCGGCGGCGCAGCTTGTACATCTGCTGGATTTTCTCTTGCCCCATTGCAGCCTCGCCATCGAGGGTCCCCCCGCCGATTGGCGGGGTCAGCTTCTGGACCTGGATTTCTACAGCCTCAGCGGCTCGCCCCTGCACCTGCGTGGCTGGGTCCAGCCAATGGCCGACACCTGGTTGCTGCAGTTGCTGGACATCGGCGACTTGTTGCTTGAACGCCGACAAGCGCGCCTGCGCGAGCAGTGCCAGTTGCTCGCGGCGCAAATCGGTGAACAGTTGCGCCTGTGCAGCCTGACGCGCTTGCCCGACGTGCTGGTGGACCAACTGCAATCGCTGGCCCAACGCTTTCACATCCCCTGCATCGCCCTGGCGTTGCTCGATGAGCAGGAGGGCTGGCAGATTCACCAGCACTATGCCGGCTTTGACACGCCCAGCCTGTGGCACAACGGTCAGCGCCTGGGCACCGGTCTCGACAGTTTGAACGGCTCCACGCCATATCACCTGAACCTGGCCGAGCACCCGCGCCTGCAAGGCACCTTTGGCAACACCGAGGGTTTCGCCGTGCCTTATCACGACGCTCAAGGCGTGGTCGCCTGGTTGCTCTGTGGCTGTTACACGGCCCATCAACAGGCCCCGGACGTCAGCGAGCGCGACTGGCTGCAGTTTGCCGCCGCCCTCGCCGGCCCCTTGCTTGCGCGCTTGCGCGAACACCGCCATCACCTGGAGCTGGAGCGCCTGGAGTCGTTGCAGGCGCTGCTGGGCACCGGCTGGTGGGAAATGTTCAACGACAACGAGGTGCAATTGGCCCCCTCCCTGGCCCGCGCCCTGCACCTTGACCAGGAACGTCTGCCGCTGCAGGACTGGCTCGCCCAAGTGCACCCCGCCGATCGCGAAGAATTGCACAGCCGCCTGCAGGACTTGCAACTCGAGGACATACCCCTGCTGTTGTGCGTGCGCCTGCACCGTGCCGACGGCGACACGCCACCGGCCTGGTATCGCTTGCAAGGCCAGGCCATCGGCGTGGGCCGCCAGCGGCGTCTAGTCGGATTCATGCTCGACATCAGCGACATCAAGAACCAGGAACAACTTGCCGCTGCAGCGCATGCCCGACTGGACAATCTGATCGCCAGTTCACCTGCGGTGATTTACGTGCAGCGCTATGTCGAAGGCGCGCTGCAACCGACCTTTTTCAGCGACAGCCTGCAACCGTTGCTGGGCTGGACGCTCGCTGATTGTGCCGGAGCGGCGTTGGTCGATCGCGTTCACCCCGAGGATCGCGAGCGTTATTTCGAACGCACCCGCCTGCTGTTGCGCGAAGGTTCGGTACGTGCACGTTATCGGCTGCGCGACAGTCGCGGCGATTACCACTGGCTGCTCGACGAAGCCAGGTTGCTGCGTGATGACCTGGGTTTGCCGGTGGAAGCCGTCGGCCTGTGGCTGGACGTCACCGAAGCGACGCGGGCCGCCGAACACGTCAAGCAGAGCGAGGAGCGTTACCGGATGCTGGTGGAGGACTCGCCGGCCATGATCTGCCGTTACCGTCCGGACCTGACCCTGACCTTCGGCAACCGGCCGCTGGCGACCTACCTGGAATGTTCGCCCGAGGGTTTGCCGGGGGTTAACCTGGGCAGCTGGATGTCGGCGCAGCAGCGCGAGTCCTTCCTCCAGCGCCTGAGCCAATTGAGCCCGGAGTTCCCGGTGAGCACGGCGGAAATCAATCTGCAGTTACCCGGCCGGGAACACGCCTGGTGGGTCTGGTCGGATCGCGGAGTATTCGACGAGCAAGGCCGCTTGCTGGAAGTGCAGGCCGTGGGTCGCGACAACACCGAAGTCCGGCGTGCCCAGCAACAGCTGACCCAAAGCGCGAAAATGGCCACATTGGGCGAGATGGCCACCGGCCTGGCCCATGAAATCAACCAGCCGTTGAACGTGATGCGCATGGCGATCATCAATGTGCTCAAGCGCCTGGGCAATGGCGATCTACAGATCGATTACCTGACCGACAAGCTCAACCGCATCGACGCTCAGGTCCAGCGCGCCGCGCGGGTGGTGGACCACATGCGCGTGTTCGGCCGCCGCTCGGACATCGAACAGCAGCCGTTCAACCCGGCCCAGGCTATCGACGGCACCTTGTCGCTATTGGCCGAGGGGATGCGCGGCAAAGGGGTGGAACTGCGGGTCAGCGAGTGCGCTTTTGCGGTTCAGGTACGCGGGTATATCGATCAGTTGGAACAAGTGCTGATCAACTTGATGGTCAACGCCCGGGATGCACTGCTCGGCAAGCGTGAGGTCGACGGTCAATTCAAGCCGTGGATAGCGGTGTATACCGAACGCGATGAGCACGCAGTGCGGCTGTGGGTTGAAGACAACGGCGGCGGCATCGATCCGCGCCTGCTGGAGCGGATTTTCGAGCCTTTCTTCACCACCAAGCCAGTGGGCGTCGGCACTGGGCTGGGGTTGTCGGTGAGCTACGGCATCGTGCAGAACATGGGTGGCACACTCAGCGTCAGAAACTCGGCGGAGGGCGCGCGGTTTTGCATCGAGCTGCCGATCGTGCCCGACGATCAGATCACCAGCGATGCGCGCCCGGCGTGACAGCTGAGGTTGGCGCCGACTTCGACCTTGTTCAAGTCGATGCCCAGGCTCGCCAGCAGCGTGTTGATCAGGGTATCCAGCAACGGGCTGAGCACGGTGTTGATCGCATTGACCAGCGCGGTGGTGACGTCGTTCAAGAGGCTGCCCAAGCCACCGATGATGCTGCCCGACAGCCCGTACATGTTCACGCCGAGGTCGCTGACGGTGGTGCTCAGGCTGTTGACGATGTTGTTGGTGGTGTAGGCGAAGAAAAACGGTGGCTGGTTGATTTCCGGAAGGTTGGCGGCGGCAGGTGCGGCATACACGTGAGGCATGTTCGCGCTTTGCGCCACTGGGGTATTGACCTGGAGGCCGATGCCGCCAGTCTGCCGATGGTTGTAGCAGATCGCCGGTAAAAACAGCAGTCGGTTGCAGGTTTGCACGCCGACATAAATGACTTGCAGCGGGTTGACGATATTGGTCGGCGGGACCGTGGCGGATCCAAAAACATCCTCCGGGTTGATCTGTCCGATTTTCAGCCCGATCAGCTTGGTCGTGGTGCTGGTGGTGAGGCTTTTATTTGTCGTGCTCATGCAACTGTAGGCTGTGACATAACTCCAGGCACCGCCTGCTTCCAGGGCGACATCGAGACGTATCGGCGATGGCAGGAGCTTGACTTCCGTGGTGTCACACGGCGCACCCAAGCCGCAGGTCAGCAAATTTTTCAGTTGCAGGCCCAGCAGGTCTTTCAGAAAGTTGGTCAACGACGTGGCAAGGTCCAGTACCGCATTGGCCAGGGGTGTGATGGCGTCCAGTACCGGCAAGTCAATGGACAATAACGTCTTGACCTGGGCGGTTCGAACATAAATGCGGTCAGGCCCCAAAGGTGCCTGGGACGCCTTTTTCGGATTGCCCACGGCCGACAATTGCGGCGGCTGCATCACCTGCACCTGCGCGGTGATCTGCGCCAGGCCTGCGAGGTTGATCGGCAGGGTCGCCACCAGGCCGTTTTGTTTGTTGGCCAACTGCACGACGCCTTCAATCAGGTCGTAAGCCTTGAGGTTCACTGCCAGGGCCGAGATGTCACTGCCACTTTCGACGTGCAGTAAGTCGCCCAGCACCACACGGGTCGCGCCGGCAGCCAGTTTCAGCGCCTTCAGGCTGACGATCGTGGCACTCGCCGCCAGAGTGCCATTGGGGTCCAGAACATTGATGGCGGCCTGGATCAGTTGGCTGACGGTGATGCTGTTGGACAGCACCTGGTCGTAGCCTACGGCGGTCAGGCCGAGGTCGACTTTCAAGCGATTGAGGTAGCTGAGCAGGCTGATGTTGCTGTTGACCAAGCCATTCCAGCCTGCGGCATTGATCGTCACGTTGCCTCCCAGCAGGCCACCGAACAGCAAACTGGTAATGGCTGCCTTGCTGGTATCGAATGTCAGCACGGTGCTGCGGATGGTCAGCGCTGCCAGCGGCGGCGGGAGCGCGGCGACAGCCGTGGCCTTGAGGTTCAGGGTCGAGCCAGCAGGGGCACCGCCAAACAGAGCACCAATGCCGCCCGCAAAACTTTGCGGCACGACGTGGCTGGCGATGACCTGGATCGCTTCACTTTTGCCAGGGTCGACGGAAAATATCCGCAGGCTGTTGGCATCCAGGGTCAGCGCACCGCAGCTAACCGCCAGTGCACGCCCGTCGCTGGGCAGAGTGAAGCCGTTGCGCTGGGCACTGGCGGTGGCATAGCTGGTCGCGGTCGCACCCGTGGAACAATCCCCACCCCGCGTGGCGGCTTCAAGCGCGGCCATGTCGGCGATGCGCTGCAGGTTGCGCTTTTCCAGGTAGAGCCGGCCGCTGTCGATCACCAGCAACATGAACGCCAAGGCCAGCGCCAAGGTAACGGCCGCCATCAAGCCAATGGCTCCTGTTTGTCGGGCTGGGCCGCGAAACTGCATGCGGGGCGACATCGCGCACTCCTTTGCCGGCGCACGGCCGAACGTAACCTCCGTGGGTGTAAGGCAGTGTAGACAAGGGATGGCACGGCTGCTGGCAACTAGCCACCCTCCTGAACAACATCAACCCTGTAGGAGCGAGCATGCTCCTGCAAAGGACCCAGACGAGTAACCACCAGCCTGCCTGGAGCTGGCTCGCCAGCGCCCGCAGGGGGTGTTTATTGGGTATTTTTTATCGGTGGGGTGGGTAGTTCGCCAGAATCCGCGTGATCGTTTCGTGTATCGCATTACTGCGGTCTGTCGGATTCGGCGTGCGGCTGAGCATCTGTTCGTCACTGCCGCGCCAGACCAGCTTGCCGTCCTTACCGTCAAGCAGGTCGATCTGGATCGTCGCGACCTTGTAGGACACCAGGCGGGTTTCGTTGTACATCGGTGCGCCATAGTAGCCGTACCAAGGGTAACCCCAGCCGCCGCCGTAGTTGGTCGTTACCTGTTGCTGGCGATCCTCGACAATCAGGTAAGCCTGCACATTCACATCCCCCCTGGCGCCGGCGCCCGCCTGACGCAGGCCACGCTGTTCGAGCTGATCGGCCACCGACTCGCGCACTCGCTGTTCGGTCAGGTCGCTCTTGATCCTGGGGTCATCGGGGCGATATTGCAGCGCCGGTTCTTTCCAGCTCCAGCTGTGATACGCGGCAAAGTCGCGGCTGGCGTCGAAGTCATGATTGACCTGGTTGGCGGCGCAGGCACTGAGCAGCACGGCCACTGCCAGTAATGCGAGACGGCGGAACATGATGATTCTCCGGTAGAAGACATGAACCTGCGAAATGCTTCTGGACTACAGGAAGCTAACTAGGAGGATACGCCGACATTGCCTTTTCTACAGCCTCCCGTATGGCATCGACACGCTCGCCCTCGCTGCCCCGGTTGCTGGTTTCGGCGCTCGAACTCCAGACCGGTTCACCGTTTTGCGCGTCGTACAGGTCAACGTGAACCACCACGACCTGCTCCTCATAAGTGCGCACCATCGGCACGCTGCCGTACATGCCGTAACCGGGGCCATAACCATAGCGGTTATAGCCGCCGTAACCGCCGTAGTAGCCGTAATCGTCCTGGACCTGACGCAAGCGGGTTTCCAAACGCAGGTCTGCGCTGACGAACAGGTCCGCCGGCCGGTTGTCACGCAGGGGCCGCAGGCCGCGTTGATCCAGCGCACTGCTGACGGCATCGGCGACCTGCGCCGAGTCCGCCCACGCGGTGCCCGGCGGCATTTGCCCGTTGAGCCAGGCCCAGCTGCGATAACGCCCGTAGTCTCGCGGCGGCGCCGGGTAGGCGCTGCGATCAAAAGTACTGGCCGCCTGAGGTGGCGCTGGCGGCAAAGGCCTGGAACTCGCCACGTACGGATTGCTGCCCTGGCAGGCCGCCAGGCCCAGGCAGATCAACAGCAACCCTGCACGACTTTTCATTTCGAACTCCGATCAGACCGGCCGACAGATCCAGTGCAAGTAACGCCCCAGCCCGGCAAAGGCTGGATGGCGCCGATGGGCCAGCTCCATTTCGAGCAGGTCCGACAGCTCGGCGCGGGCCTGGAACTCCACCGGCATGTAATCGTGAAAAACCCGAACCCCACTCTGGCTTTCGACCTGCCACAGCCCCTCAAGTTGCGCTGCCAACTCTCGTGGGTCCAGGGGTTGTTGCGGAGTCAGGCTCTGCTTCTCGCCGGCCATGTCATTCTTGCGCATCTTGCGGAAATGGCCCTTGAGCAAGTTGCGATAAATCAGTGCGTCGCGGTTGTAGAAGGCCAGGGATAGCCAACCATCGGCCTTGGTCAACTGGTGCAGTACCGGCAGGATGGCGTGCGGTTCGGCCAGCCATTCAAGCACGGCATGACACAACACCAGGTCGTAGCGTTCGGTGAGCTGACCCGGCAGTTCCTGCCAGGGCGCCTGGATAAAGGTCGCATTTTGTTCCGCATCGGCAAAGCGCTGGCGGGCGCCCTCGAGCATGGGTTCGGCGGGCTCGGCCAGGGTCACCTGATGACCACGCTGGGCCAGCCACAACGACATGTGACCGAGGCCGGCGCCGATATCCAACACCCGCAGTGGCCGATCCGGCAGGGCTTCGGCCAGATCGGCCTGCAGCACCGCCAGGCGAATCGCACCTTTGGCACCGCCGTAGATTTTTTCGGCGAAACGCGTCGCCAGTTGATCGAAATGACGGTCGCTCATCAGCCGAACCTCCGCTCGCTGTCCGCCAGCTTGCTGCGCACGACGTCATTCATGTCCAGCCCCAGTTCGCTGCACAGCAACAACAGGTAGAGTACGATATCGCCGATTTCCTGCCCGGCATGGGCCAGCTTGTCAGCTGGCAGCTGCCGTGACTGGTCTTCGCTCAGCCACTGGAAAATCTCCACCAGCTCGGACATTTCGACACTCGCGGCCATGGCCAGGTTTTTCGGGCTGTGAAATTGCCGCCAGTCATTGCGATCACGGATGGCGTGCAGGCGTTCAGTCAGTTCAACAAGGTTCATCGGGCTCTCCTGAAGGCGTATAGCTTCGGGGGGATGACGGGGGAAGGCAAGTGCCTGGCAGCGTTGTCGGTCTTTGCACCATAATCATTCGATGGCGTGATTCGTGGCGCCTGTGAAAATTCGCGGCAAGTCGAATCGTCGCACCGCAGATCCTACAGACAGGACGTTCATTTCATGCAGGTAGAAGGTTTTTTCGAATGGCTTGGCCAGGTCCTCGGCTCAATCATCCGCTTCATCGTTGATGGCCTCAGCGGTCTGTTCCAACTGGTGAGTCGCGCGAGCAGCCATTTTGTCGAAGGCTTGTCCGAGGCACTGGGCATGGACACGTCCATCATCAGCATCATCACCCTGATCGTCGGGTTGGTGTTGTTATGGTCGGCCATTCGCGCGTTCATGAACGCCGCGTTTATCATGGGGATCATCTGGTTGATGCTGGGGTTGTGGTTGCTCAGCTGGATCATGCACTGACCCACCCCCTCCCTGTGGGAGATTCTATGGTTGAGGTGAAGCCCTCAACTTGTTTTCGGTTGGTA
>NZ_JASCAE010000095.1:0-18393 GCF_029967975.1 Pseudomonas sp. V98_8 | reverse complement strand
TCATGATCGTGTGCTCCGGGGTGTAGTTGTTTGGTATGGAGCTGATGTTACGCCGTGGAGTTTTTAAGAGAACTTCATTGAGGTGATGGTGAACATCGATGCGATTGATAGAGTCAGTGGCCTGCCTCGTGTAGGCATGATGATAGAGCGCAGCCTGTCGTCGGCAATGGCGCTCGACCAGGAACGCAGGGGTATGCTGGTTTTTTGCAGGTTCCGCACTCTGATCGAGAGGATAAACCGATGCACGACTATTACGATCTGGGCACCTACAGCCGCCCCGTGACGACGAGCTCAGCCCAAACCCAACTCTGGTTCGACCGCGGCCTGATGTGGTGCTACGGCTACAACCACGACGAAGCCATCCGTTGTTTCCAGAAGGCCCTGGAGCACGACCGCAACTGCGCGATGGCCTACTGGGGTATCGCCTATGCCTCGGGGCCCAACTACAACAAGCGCTGGGACGCCTTCATCGAACAAGAGCTCAAGGAGGCCGTGGCCCAGGCGCGACTGGCGACACAAATCGCCTTGGTGCACCTCGAAGGCACGACGCCAGTGGAGCAAGCCCTGATCCACGCGTTGCAGCAACGCTACCAGGCCGAGCAGACGAGCGACGTCGATGAGCTCTTCACCTGGAACGATGCCTATGCGGGGTCCATGCGCGATGTGTACCGGCGATTTCCCGACGATCCAGATGTGGTGGCGCTGTTCGCCGAAGCGCTGATCGACCGCACGCCCTGGCAGTTATGGGACTTGAAAACCGGCCAGCCGGCGGCTGGCGCCGACACCCTGGAAACCGTAGCCGTGCTCGAGCGCGCCCTGCAACGCATGGAGGAGCACGGCGACGCACCGCACCCCGGCGTGCTGCACATGTACGTCCACACCCTGGAAATGTCGCCATTCCCGGAACGGGCCCTGCGCGCGGGCGATATCCTGCGCGACCTGGTGCCAGACGCCGGACACCTGCGCCATATGCCGTCGCACATCGACCTACTCTGTGGCGATTACCGCGGGGCCATGATCACCAATCACCGGGCAATCCAGGCCGACAGTCTCTATCTGGCCAAGGAGGGGCCAATCAACTTCTACACCCTGTACCGCAGCCACAATTACCACTTCAAGCTCTACTCGGCGATGTTCCTCGGCCAGTACCAGCCAGCCCTGGAAGCCGCCGAGCAACTGGCCGAAACCATCAAGGAAGACCTCCTGCGGGTGGAATCACCGCCCATGGCCGACTGGCTCGAAAGCTTTGTCTCGATGAAGGCCCACGTGCAGATCCGCTTCGGCAAATGGCAAGACATCCTCGCCACACCATTGCCCCAGGACCCGGCGCTGTACTGCGTGACCACGGCCATGCTGCACTACGCCAAAGGCGTGGCCTTTGCGGCTTGTGGGCAAGTCGCCAACGCCGAAATCGAGCATCATCTGTTCCTCGAGGCCTGGGCCCGGGTGCCGGACACACGCTACCTCTTCAACAACAAATGCAACGATATCCTGGCGGTAGCCGCGGGCATGCTGCGCGGCGAAATCGAGTACCGCAAAGGTAACTTCGACGAAGCTTTCGCTCACCTACGCGAGGCGCAATCGCTGGACGATCACCTGCCTTACGACGAGCCCTGGGGCTGGATGCAACCGGTGCGTCACGCACTGGGCGCGCTGTTGCTGGAACAGGGCAGGGTGGAAGAAGCCCTGCACGCCTATCGTGCCGACCTGGGCCTGGACAACACCCTCAGTCGTGCCTCATGGCACCTGGATAATGTGTGGAGCCTGCACGGCTACGTGGAATGTTTGAAGCGCTTGGGGCGCGATGCCGAGGCGGCCGCTGCGCAGGTTCGCCTCAACCTGGCGATGGCCCGTGCGGATGTGGAGATTTCGGCGTCGTGTTTTTGCCGCAACGGCAAGCGTTGCTGCCGCTAGGTGCGAGGTTTGCCTCAAGCCTCGTTGATCTGGCTGACACTGGTGATCTGACCGTTCCAGACCATCTCGTAATGAGCGGTCTGGATGATCGAAGAGACAGGCCTTGGCGTCATCAACGCCCAGCAATCACTGCCTGGCAGACGCACCGAGCGATAACGCAGGCCCGGGCAGCCAGCTTTCCTGATTGCCCGGCCCAGTGCGTGGGAATGGCTGTAATCGTCAGGCGCATACACCGGATCGTTGATCGGCAGGGCGGTGGCGTCCTTCATCCCCGTATCCATGAATGAACACGACAGTCCCCTGAACACAAACCGCTCATAGTTCAGGCCCGATACCTTCGACCAGTACAGGCTCTGGTGATACCGCACCTCGGCCAGTGCGGTTTCCATCGAATCCGCCAGGTACAACACCCCATAGCTGCCATCGCTGAACCGCGAGCCCGCCGGATTGATGTGCGTGAAGGGCGCGGTGGCGTACGAGCAGCCAGCAATCCCGAACGGGATTTCGCTCCGTGGGATCAACTCAAGCTCACCGACCTCATTCTTCAATCGGGGATTGGTCAGCGCCTGGATCTCGAAAAGCACCTCGAATTCATCCGCGTTCGCCACGTCGTCGAACAATGCAATCGGCGGAAATTTCGAATTGACCAGCCGGTAAGCCTGCAATGCCTGCCCGGCAAACACCGCCAGCTCGCTCAACGTCACCATTGCGCGCCCCGCAGCATATCGATGCGCCGAAAGGTCTCGTACAGCGAAATCATGTCGCCCTGGGCCATGATCACCAGCGGCGAGCGCCCATTGAAAAACTCGTTGTCATTGGCCATCGAGACGAAGCCATAGACGTTGTCCGGATTGTCGAACACCAGGCGCAACGTGGCGTGAATGTTCAACACAAGACTGATGCGCTGCATCTGGTCCGCATCCAGCGCCACCGCCCAGTCGGGGTCATGCTGGCGTGCACGGGTATAGGTGCTGCGGGAAATGCGCAGGATACGACAGGCCTGCTCGCTGCTGGCGTGCCACTTTTCCAGAATGCCCACCGCAGCGCGCAGGCCGGTGACGCATTGGTTTTTGCTGAAAGATTGGGGCTGGGAAGCGACGGCCATGTGCATTACCTGTCTGTGAGTCCTTAGATTCAAACATAAGGATATTGAGTCTGCAGAACAAGCGGCTCTCGACCAGCGGCAGCCTGCAGGAGACAGCGGTACGGCGAACCAGGCACTGCGGTGTATCAGTTGCACCGCGTCATCGTCCTTCGCCGGCAAGCCTGGCTCCTACGGGCGATGACCACCCATCAGCCAGATCCCGCTTGCGGGGCGGACCACTAGACTTCACAGGGGGGATGAAGTCTACGCAACTCAACTCAGGAGACCTGTGATGAACAGTGCATCTTGGCTGGCGTTGGTAGTGGCGGCAGGGGCGATTTCGGGCTGCGCGAGCAGAAACGAAATTGTCGATGTCCCTCTCAATGCTACCCCGCAAAACGCAGAGCATATCGCTCGAGCCACCCTCAGCCCGGTGGGCGATCAAACCAGCATCTGGCTCACCGTCGGTGGAGTCCCCCACGACATGGCGGTATCCAGCCGTCTCGACACCGCAATCTACGCAGGCTCGTGCCAGCAATTGGGTGCGCAACCGGCGTACAGGACCCGCCAGGCCAATAGCGTCGACTACCCATCGCTGGCCCCGCGTACGCAATATTGGGCCCAGGCACCGGTGGCGCTGAGCGATCTGACCAAGGGTAGCTATGCCTTGCTGGTTCGCAGCAGCCCGGCAGACGGCAGCCGCGCACTTTTCTGCGGCAACATCAGCGCTGGCTAGGGGCGCATCAGGCAAGCCGTTCGGTACTGTGGCCTGCGCAAGTAGCGCAGGCCATGGCCTGGGTTCAGAAGATTGCGCCGTACCCGGCGGCCATCACGATGAGCGTAAGAAAACAGGCTAACTGAACGAAAAAGAAGCTGAACCGGACTGCCACGAACGCATTGGTTTGCTCATGGCAGACATGCACCAGCGACTGACACACCCGGGCAACCAGGATGAGCATCGACAAGTAGTTTACCGTGGGGCCTTCGACGCCAAGGGCGGAAATCACCCACACGATGACGCCAAACACAGGCAGGTTTTCCACGCAGTTGGCGTGTGCCCTTACCCCGCGCCGATACCAATCCTCGCCCTCGAGCCGATCGCTTTGGAAAGAGGCAATCGGCGCATTCGAGAACAGTATCCTGGCCCAGCGATAGACCCCGACGGTGGCCATTAACAGCAGCAACGTCCAGGTCGCGAACCCAAGCAGCATCCACATCGGTATCGTCATGGCGGCCAGCCTCGGTCAATGGTCCATGATGGGTGACAGAGCGGTGTTGATCCGCGACATCTGGGCTGGCGTTGTCATGCGCGTCAGCAGCCGGGCAAAGTGTGGATGCTGCACGCCCGAGATAATGTACTGCCAGCGGTAGGCGTCCAGCATGCAGGCGTTGATGCGTGCTGCCTGGTCGACACTGAATGATCGTGAAGCATGGCGCGTGAAGTACTCGGCATCGGCTGTCGATTGTGCCTGCAGGATGGTGTCGACGGCCGCCACCAGTGCTATCAGGTCGTTCACTGCCTGGTCGCATTCGGCGGGCGACAGTTTTGCGTGCTCGGCCTTCCACTCCAGTTCATCGAGCACGACGTGTCGGCTTTCATCCTTCCAGTGAAACTTGAAGACGTCCTTGAACAGCGGGCACAGCGCTTCGTGCGGGGCGATGCTTTGTGCGTAGTGGGATTGAACGAACAACTCGATATGGCAAGTCAGCGCCAGCACCGACCAGGTGCTGGATGCCAGCACCACCCGCGCCACGTCGTTTGGATCGGCCACTTGACGATATCCCGCCGGCAGATGCGAGCCAATCATCGTCTCAATGCGCCGGAACAGTTCCTGATGCTTGATCTCGTCATTGGAGAAGCGCACCAGCGCTTCGAGTGCAAGCTGATCGTCGAACACATGGGCGCGCCCCTGATCGAGCATTTTGGCACTGATAAAGCGCTCGACCAGGCCAAAGAGGTACGCGTAGGTTCGGCCTTGAATCTGGCTGAGCAGGCGCGCCTCGTGCGCGTCGAGAAAGGTCAGGCGGTCGACCAGCGACAGTGAGTCGGGCAGGAATTTGCGCGAGAAGTCGAAATGCCGGTCCTGCAGCAGATCTCGATCGATCTGCCATTCGGCTTTCTTTGATGACCTGACCAGTTGCGCGTAACGGGCGGCGTTGCGCGAATCAGGGGTGGGGAGGGTCGCGAAGCTGTTCATATCGATCTCCGGTTTTCCAGGTCGAGCCACAATGGGGCGGAGCCAATGACCCAGGGTGAAGCCTCTGGGGAGAGTCCTGATCGCTGAGTCCGCGTTGGTGCTAATCTAGGCCTCGCCGTCCGGGTGAAGAATGACCGCTGCGCCTGATTACTTGCTCCAGACTCCGTAAAGGAGGGGTGGCAAATGCTCGATGCGCTTTCCGATGTGTTGCGTGTGATCCGGCTGTCTGGAGGGGTGTTCCTCGAGGCAGAGTTCACTGCGCCCTGGTGCATGAGCGGCAGAATTTCTGCCGACGATTGCAAACCGTTCCTGGCAGCACCTCGACATATCATTGCCTCGCATTTTGTAGCGGCGGGGCACATGCAGTTGTGCGTCGACGATGACGCCCCCCTCGACGTGCGGGCAGGCGAATTGATTTTGCTGGCGCGCAATGACGTTCATACCTTTGGCAGCGACCTGGGCGTTGCGCCCCTGTCGGCGCGCGAAGTGATTACGCCGCCGCAAGTCGGTGGCATTTCACGTATCAAGTGCGGCGGGGGCGGCGAGGCCACACAGTTGTTGTGCGGCTTCCTCGGCTCTGAAACCCCCTTCAGTCCGTTGCTTTCATCGCTGCCATCGGTACTCAAACTGGACATGCGCGCCACGGCTTCGGGGGCCTGGATTGAAAGCTCGTTCCGTTTCGCCGTGAGCGAGACCGCGGCAGGACGCGTCGGCTCAACGGCAGTCATTGCCAAACTGTCTGAATTGCTTTTCGTCGAAGCCGTCAGCCAGTATGTAGCGAGCCTGCCGGCCGAGCGGCGCGGGTGGTTGGCGGGTTTGCGCGATCCGCATATCGGGCGCGCACTGGCACTGCTCCATGCCCGTCCGACCGAGGGCTGGACCGCTGAAACCCTGGCGCTCGAGGTGGGCATGTCGCGCTCGGTATTCGCCCAGCGCTTCACCGCATTGGTCGGGCAGCCACCGATGCAATACCTGACGCTCTGGCGCATGCACGTGGCGGCTCAACACTTGCGGGAAGGGCGGGGAAATGTGGCGCAAATCGGCTTTTCAGTCGGCTACGAATCCGAAGCGGCGTTCAGTCGCGCCTTCAAGCGCCAGTTCGGTACATCGCCCGGTACGTGGCGCAGGCAATCGGCTTGAGTCGGCATTGGGCCAGCAAAACCTTGCCGCACGCCTAGCCGCCTCCCTTCGCGATCAGGCATGATCAGGCTACATGAACCGGGACTCGCTGACCTATGCCCGTTGACCTGCAAGCGCTCTACCCCAAACTGATCCATCTGATGCTGGACACGGTCTTCGTGGTCGACAGGGATAACCAGATCGTATTTGTCAGTGATGCCTGTCAGACGCTGCTCGGTTACCGTGCTGACGAGCTGACCGGCACCCCGATCACCGACTACATGCACCCTGACGACCTGGCGAAAACGCGAGCCTCGATTGTCCGGGTCATGAATGGCCAGCCGCACTTCGATTTCCGCAACCGTTATATCCGCAAGGATGGCGGAGTCGTGCACATCCTGTGGGCGGCCTTCTGGTCCGAGGAGGTGGGGGCGCGGATCGGTGTTGCGCGCAACGTGACGGCCCTCTGGCAGGCGGAGGAGGAATTGCGCTTCCTCGCCCATCATGACCCGCTGACAGGGCTGGCCAACCGGGCGCTGTTCAATGATCGCCTGGACGTCGCCCTGCGCGCGGCACAGCGCCACGACAGCAACCTGGCGTTGCTGTTTTTGGATGTCAATGACTTCAAGGGCATCAACGATGTCCATGGCCATGCAGCGGGCGATCAGGTACTCCGCATGATTGCCCGTCGGCTGCAAGGCTGCGTGCGCGAGACGGACACGGTGGCCCGGATGGGCGGTGATGAATTCACGGTACTGTTGACCGATATCCAGTCCCAGGGCGATGTGTGCGAGAAAGTGGCGCAGATTCTCGCGGTCATGGCCGAGCCACCGGATGCCGACTCTTTCGTACTCACAATGCCGTCCTGCAGTATCGGTATCGCCTGTTATCCCGCGGACGGAGAGGATGCCGATACGCTGCTCAGCCATGCGGACGACGATATGTACCGCATAAAAAGGCAACGTTCCGCGACCGGATGACGAGCCTGGAACACAGCTTCGACGGGTGAACTAGCGCCGTGCCGACAGTTGTTGCGGCGCCAGGAATGCATCGTGGAAATAGTTACGAAACGCTTGCATGGCCGGGCTGAAATCGCGCTCGCGATGCCAGGCCAGGCCTACGCTCATGGGGGTTACCTTGTCGGTGACGGTCAGGGTTTCGATGCGTTTGCCTTCCAGCGACCAGGGACGGTGCACCAGGTCCGAGAGAATCGCCACGCCGCTGCCATTGGCGACCATGCTGCGCACCGCTTCGACTGAACTGGTGCGTATCCGCACGTTTGGCTGCTGGTGCGCATGTTCCCAGTAACGCTTGGCGCTCTGTTCGGCTTCGTCGACGGTCAACAGGATAAAGGGCTCTTGCGCAACGTCAGCCAGGCTGACGGCGGAGCGTTCGAGCAGGGGATGATGGCTGGGCAGCCATAACCGGCGTTCGGAGTTGAAGAGGGTTTCCGAGACGATGTCCGGGTGAGTGAGGTTCGCGGTCAGCACCACCGCCATGTCGAATTTTCCTTCCAGCAGGCCTTGCTCGATGGCCGTGCGCTCTTGTTCGTGAACCTCGATGGCTACGTCCGGGTGCCAGTGTTCAAGCCGTTGCAGATGGTGCGGCAGAAAGTAGCCGATCACCGTGTAGCTCGCGGCCAGACGTAACAGGCCACTGGCGCGGACGTCCGGCAGCGGGCTATTCAGCGCGTCGTCGACGCTGCGCAAAATCACATAGGCACGATTGAGAAAATGCCGCCCGGCATCGGTCAGGCTCATGCCCTGGGCCGAGCGCTGGAACAACAGCGTGCCGAGCATGGCTTCCAGTTCCTTGATCGCGGTAGTCACCGCGGACTGGGAAATGTTCAGGTGAATGGCCGCTTGGGATATTTGCCCGATCTCCGCGGTGGCGACGAAATAGCGGACCTGGCGCAGGGTCAGTGACATGGGCACTCCATTATCTGTTTTTCAGGGTTATCTGTTTTTCAGAAGATGGCCCCTCTGATAATAGATCTTCCCAAGGGGTTGGCGGGAATTTAACGTGGCCTGCATGAAGTCACAAGCGTCAGGAGCAAGCGTCATGCAGGCAGTAGATTTCAATTCGGACATGGGCGAAGGCTTTGGCCCATGGACCATCGGCGATGGCGTTGACAATGAGCTGATGGGCTTCATCAGCACCGCCAACATCGCCACCGGTTTCCACGCCGGCGACCCAAGCACCATGCGCCGCACCGTCGAACGGGCGAAACAGCTGGGCGTGGCCATCGGCGCGCATCCGGGGTTCCGCGACCTGGTCGGCTTCGGCCGCCGGCACATCAATGCACCGGCCCAGGAACTGGTCGACGACATGCTTTACCAGTTGGGTGCACTGCGTGAACTCGCCCGGGTTCAAGGCGTGGCGCTGCAACACATCAAACCTCACGGCGCCCTGTACATGCACCTGGCCCGCGACGAGCAAGCTGCGCGCTTGCTGGTGGAAAATCTCCAGCGCCTGGAGCCGGAGTTGCTGCTGTATTGCATGCCCAACTCAGTGATCTGGCACGTCGCCCGGGAGCTCGGCCAACCGGTGATCCGCGAGTTCTACGCCGACCGCGAGTACGACCTCAGCGGCTCCATCGTCTTTACCCGCAACGTACGTGCCTATGACCCGACCCAAGTGGCGGCGCGGGTGCTGCGTGCCTGCCAGGAAGGTGTGGTGCGCACCGTCGAAGGCGAAGACCTGTCCATCGAATTCGATTCCATCTGTTTGCACAGCGATACACCGGGTGCCCTGGCGTTGGTCGAGGCCACACGCAAGGCGCTCGATGACGCGGGGATCAAGGTTCGCGCACCGCGCTAAGCCCGAAATCTCAACGAAACACCAGGCACAGAGACGCCAGGGTTCAAATACCGATCCATTTTTATGCCTGCCTTTCTACAACTATTCCAAGAGGAACAGACATGGCCGAACAAACCGTTATTACCCCGTTGCCGGGCACCTTCTACCGTAAAGCCACACCGGACTCGCCGAACTACGTCGAGCCGGGCGCAGAGGTCAGCGCCGACACCGTGATTGGCCTGATCGAGGTCATGAAGCAGTTTTCCGAACTGACCGCCGGGACGGCCGGTCGCCTCAGTGCCTTCCTGGTCGAAGACGGTGATCCGGTGGAGCCGGGTCAGGTCATCGCAACGCTCGATGGCCGTTGAGGGTAGGGGGCGATCATGACTCAAGGTATTCGTAAATTACTCATCGCCAACCGTGGCGAAATCGCTGTGCGGATTATCCGCGCCGCCAAAGCGCTGCGGATTCCCACCGTTGCCGCCTGCAGCGAAGCGGACGTCGACTCCCAGGCAGCGCGCATGGCCGACGAGGTGCATATCCTCGGCCCCGCCCGCGCGGACAAGAGTTACCTGAACGTCGAGGCATTGCTCGGCGCCTTGAAAGCCACCGGCGCCAATGCGGTACACCCCGGTTACGGTTTTCTCTCGGAGAACGCCGATTTTGCGCAAGCGGTTGTCGCCGCCGGCGCGATCTTCGTCGGGCCCGGCGCCGAGACGATCCGGCGCATGGGCGACAAGGCCGAAGCCCGGCGCACCGCGCAAGCGGCTGGCGTGCCGGTGGTGCCCGGTTCGCCCGGTGAGCTGTTCGACGTCGAGTCGGCGCTCAAGGCTGCCGAATCCGTAGGCTTCCCGTTGCTGATCAAGGCTTCGGCCGGTGGTGGCGGACGTGGTATTCGCCTGGCGGAAAACGCCCGGCAACTGAGCGAAGAGTTTCCCCGTTCCCAGCGCGAAGCCCAGGCCGCATTCGGTAACGGTGCGGTGTATCTGGAACGGTTTATCGGCAAGGCCCGGCACATCGAAGTGCAGGTGTTGGGCGATGGCCAGCACGCGGTGCACCTGTTCGAGCGCGAGTGCTCGCTGCAACGTCGGCGCCAGAAGATCTTCGAAGAGGCACCGTCGCCAGTCCTCAACGCCAAACAGCGTGAGACGCTCTGCGCCAGTGCCGTTCGCCTGACTGAAGCCCTTGGCTACAAGGGCGCCGGCACCCTGGAGTATTTATACGACGACGCCACCGGCGAGTTTTTCTTTATCGAGATGAACACGCGGATCCAGGTGGAACACCCGGTCAGCGAACTCATTACCGGTATCGATCTGGTCCAGGCCATGTTGCGCATTGCCGGTGGCGAGCCGCTGGGCTTCAAGCAAAGCGACATCCAGCTCAATGGCGCCGCCTTGCAAATGCGCCTGAATGCCGAAGACCCTGCGCGGGATTTCTTCCCCAGCCCGGGTCTGGTCGAATCGCTGATCTGGCCGCAAGGGGAGGGTGTGCGAGTCGACAGCCATCTCTACCAAGGCTACCGCGTGCCGCCGTACTATGATTCGCTGTTGGCCAAGCTGATCGTGCATGGCCGTGACCGCAACGAAGCGTTGGCCCGTGCGCGAGTCGCGGTCGCGCAGACCACGCTCACCGGCATGGCCAGCACCTTGTCGCTGCACGGTGAGCTCCTGGAACAACCGTGGCTGCACAGCGCCGACTTCCACACCGGCACCCTGGAAACCTGGCTGGCCGAGCGCCGCAGCGGAGGTGAAGCATGAGTACCGCAATCCGCTACAGCTTTGGCGCCGACGAGCATTTGTTCGCCGAAGTCAGCGACAGCATGTCCCTTGAAGCGTTTTTCAAGGGCATGGCCGTGACCCGCGCCGTGGAGCGACTGGCGCTGGATGGCGTGCTCGATGTATGCCTGGCCAATGCCTCGTTCCAGATCCGTTTCGACCCGGACCGTATCGCGCCTCAGACCTTGCTCGAAGCGGTAAAAGGCGCAGAAGCCGAGGCCGTGGCCGAACGGACGTTGCAGACCCGGATCATCGAGATTCCGGTGCTCTATAACGATCCCTGGACCCATGAAACCTTGATGCGATTTCGTGATCGCCACCAGGACCCGAGTGCGACAGACCTGGAATACGCGGCGCGGATCAATGGCCTGGCGGACGTCGAGGCGTTCATCGCCGCGCACAGTGGCGCGCCATGGTTTGTCTCGATGGTCGGTTTTGTCGCGGGGTTGCCGTTCATGTTCCAGATGGTCGAGCGCGAGCGTCAGTTGCAGGTGCCCAAGTACCTGCGGCCGCGCACCGATACACCCAAGTTGACCCTGGGTCATGGCGGATGCTTCGGCTGCATCTACTCCGTGCGCGGCGCCGGTGGTTATCAGATGTTCGGCGTCACGCCGGCACCGATCTACGACCCGCAGCAGAACCTGGCCTACCTCAAGGAACACATGGTGTTCTTCCGCCCGGGCGACATCGTGCAATTCAAGCCGATGGACCGTGAGGCCTATGACGTTGCCGTGGCCGAAGTGGAAGCCGGACGTTTCGATCTGCGGATTCGTCCGGTGGAGTTTTCCCTGGATGCTTTCCTGGCTGACCCCGTCGGCTATCCCAAGTCGCTGCAGGAGGTGCTGGCATGATCAAGGTACTCAAACCCGGTCTGGCGACCTCGGTACAGGACCTGGGCCGCGAAGGCTACTACCACCTCGGCATTCCGCCTTCCGGGGCGCTCGACCAATACGCATTGAGCGCAGCCAACCAGTTGGTCGGCAATCCGGCGGGGGCGGCGGCGCTTGAATGCACGTTGCTCGGCCCGGAACTGGAATTTGCGCAAGACGCGTTGGTGGCCGTGTGCGGTGCGCACATGACGCCAAAGGTCGACGGCGTAGACATGCACCTGGACACCGCGTTCTCGGTCAAGGCCGGGCAAGTGTTGCGCTTCGATTTTCCCAAGGCCGGCGCACGGGCTTATCTGGCAGTGGCCGGCGGCATTGATGTGCCGGTGGTCCTCGGCAGTCGTTCCACCTACGCGCTGGGCGCCCTTGGTGGCTTCCAGGGCCGTCGCCTGATTGCCGGGGACGAATTGCCGGTAGGTGTTGCCAGCGGCAAGGGCCGCGCCGGGGCAAGTTTGCCAATGGCGTTGCGCCAATCCCTGGGTGGCGAAATCACCCTGCGCGTGGTGCCAGGGCTGTACTACGACCGGTTGACCCCTGCGGCGGCGGACAGTTTTTTCGCCGAGGCCTGGACCGTCGGCTCGGAAGCGGACCGTATCGGCTATCGCTTCAAGGGCGGCAGCCCGCTGAGCTTTCAGCCGCGCGAGCAACCCTTCGGCGCCGGCTCCGATCCGTCGAACATCGTCGACAGTTGCTACCCGATCGGCTCGATCCAGGTTCCCGCCGGGCTCGAACCCATCGTGCTGCACCGTGATGCGGTGTCCGGTGGTGGCTACGCGATGATCGGTACGGTGATCAGCGCCGACCTCGACCTGATCGGCCAGATGCAACCCAACCAGAAAGCCCGATTCGTGGCGGTGACCCTCGAAGAAGCGCTGGAAGCGCGACGTTCCTATAAGAAAAAACTCAGCTGCCTGAGCAAGCTGTTCCCTTCCTGACGCTGCCCGTCGCACTGCGCGGGTAAAGCCAAACGGCAAGCCAACGCCGCACCACGGTGCGGTGGCGGCTGCCCGCGCTTCAACCTTTGACTGGTTCTGGAGTTCACGCATATGGCTGCTTTATCGCAATCGAGTCAAACCGGGCAGGACCCGGCCAATCACCCCGTTCCACCTCAAGCCCGCATGGGCCGACTGTCCCTGACCATGGCCTGGTGGGCGGTGTGCAGTGCGATGTTCTACATCGTGGTGGGCGCTTCCCTGGCGCTGTCTTATGGCGCGCGCAATGCGCTGATCGGCATGGTCCTGTCGGTGATCAGTTATGGATTGGTCAACAGTGTGCTCAGTCGCTTCGCGATTCGCAGCGGCTTGTCGGTGGCACTGTTTTCACGCTTGCTGTTCGGCAGCACCGGGGCATGCCTGGCCACCTTGATCTTCTTTTCCACGGCGATCTATTACGCGGTGTTCGAAGGTTCGGTGATCGCCGTGGCGCTCAATCACCTGTACCCGGAACTGGTCTATCCACTGGCCGCGTTGCTGGTGGTGCTGTACAGCGTGCCGATGATCCTGGGCAGCGTGCAGCATTGGCTGGACAAGCTCAATGGCGTGCTGTTGCCGGTCTACCTGGGCGGCTTGCTGGTGGCGGTGGGGCTGTCGATCAGCCGGTATGGCTACCAGCCGCAATGGCTGGATTTCGGCCCGGCAACCCCCAGCGCCTTCGGCTGGTGGGACTGCTTTGTCGCCTACATGGGCGTTTGGGTGCTGATGCTGTTCACCTTCGACTACGCCCGGTTTGGCAAGGAAGAAGACGCCGGGTATCACGGTCGCTGGAACTTCGGCATGCCGTTCTACGCGGTGACGTTTTTGCTCAACGGCGCAGCGGGCATCTATCTGGTCAGCAGCATTCCCCATGAAGGCGCGTTGAACGAAGTGTCGGTGGTCATGGCGATCCTGCAGTTGATGGGCCTGTGGGGGCTATTGTTTGTCTGGGCCACGCAAACCCGCATCAATACCGCCAATTACTACCTGGCGACGCTCAACATGCAGGCCTTCTTCGCCCGTTTCGGAGTGCGCGGTGCGTACTGGGCATGGGCCCTGGCGGTGGGGGTGATCGTGTACGGCTTGATGCTCGCCGATGTGTTTGCCTATTTGCTCAAGGCGTTGGCCTACCAGGGCATTTTCGTGGTGGCCTGGGTCGGCGTGGCGTTGGCGCAGATTCTTTATGGGCGCAGTGACGTGGCGGCGCTGGAACGCGTGGCTGCATTCAACCCGGTGGGCCTGACGGCGTGGTTTGGCGCCACGGCAGCGGGACTCGCCCTGATGTATGGCGGTGGTGGCCTGGGCAGCTTTTCTGCTCCCTCGACCGTGGTCCTGGCGTTTGTGTTGCAGGCCGGTTTGTCACGTCGAAGCCGGTTGCGCCTGCAGGTGGCGCAGTAGAGGAGTCGTCGTATATCTCGCTACGGGTGCCTTGTCCTTACGGCACCCGCGGCAACAGCTACCGGGTCATGACAGGCGCGATTCGCCTGTCGCGCGGTTCAAGTACCCGGCAGCAACGCCGATGCGCGAGAATACCAGCCAGGCAAACAGCAGCACACTCACGCCAATCAGGATCGATGCGACGCCAATCAGTGGCTCGATCGACGCGAAGCCCTTCAGCCGCAGGGTCAGCGCGCCGAGCATTACCGGCACGCCCAGGTTGTACGTCCAGAACTGCACTGCAGCCGCGCGACCTTCGGTCATGCTCGGGTGCAATGCGCCGATGACGCCGAACAGTGCCATCGATACCCATCCCAACAGATTGATGTGGGCATGTACGGCGAAGAGCGAGTGGTCGCCAGAGGCACCCATCGTCACCCCCAGCATCACGCCAATGGCAAAGTAGAGTGCAGCAAGTCGAAACCAGGTCCGCGAACGGGGAGTGTGATTCATGGCATTCACCTCAAGCGCCCTGAGGCGCGCTCAGTTGCTGGAAAATCCCTGAAATCGTGATGCCCGCAGATGCCTTGCACAGGGGCGGTGGCAGATCCGGTGCCGTACGTCTATTATGAGACTCATGTCTCATTACAAGACAAGGTATCATTTATTCCATGTCCAATCCCAAGTCAAGCCCGTCGATCGGTGAGGGTCATGCACAAGGTCGCGTCAACCAGAAACTGCGCACCCGCCAGGCGCTGATCGAGGCCGCCATCGCCTTGCGCGATGAAGGTCATCAGCCCACGGTGGCGCAAGCGGCTGAGCGCGCCAGGGTGTCGCGCGCCACGGCTTATCGCTACTTTCCCACGGTGGAGGCGTTGATCAGCGAGACAGCGGCCGATCGTGACATGCCGCCACTGGAACGCATGTGGCAGCCGGGTGACGATCCGGTCAAGGGTATGGGCCTGGCGGCGAACGCGTTGAACAAACTGCTGATCGGCGACGAGATCGGCCTGCACGTGATGGAGCGCTCGTTCATGACCGTGTGGCTCGAAAGCGAGTCCCACGAGCCCCTGCGACCGGGACGACGCCTGAGCTACATCGAGCCGATTGTCGACTCGATGAAAGACGTGTTGTCACCCAAAGCGCGCAAGCGCCTGAAGCAGGCGCTGTCGATCGTGATGGGCACAGAGGCATTGATTGCCGTGCGCGATATCGGTGGCGCGAGTATCGAAGAATCACTCGCTACTACCGCCTGGGCAGCGCGGGCGCTGGTTCGCCAGGCGCTGGATGAGGATGAGAAAAAACGTCGAAAGCGAGGCTGACGACGTTGACCCGCTACTGATTGATCGTTCCCACGCGCCGCAAAGGAATGCATCCCGTGACGCTCCGCGTCACCATTGCGCGGATCCGAGTCTTGCGTTGCTGGCGGAACGCGGAGCGTCCCTGGCGGCATTCCTTTGCTGCGCGTGGGAACGATCAACGGGAGGGAGCGCCCGTCAATCCGCCTTCTCATCATCGGCCGGCACTTCAGTCCAGCTGTCATCCGGATCAAAGTGTTTCATCGCCTGCGCCAACTTTTCGCTACCAGGCCCCAGGTCTTTTTCGAAGACCTGTCCATCATGGCTGATCATGAAGCTCATCACCCCGGTTTCACCGTACTTCGCCGGCCAGGCGATCAGTGCAAAGCCTCGGCTCATCTTGTCCCCGATGAGGTAGCTGTAGGCCCCGCCCGGTGCGGAAGGGCCCTGGCCCAGCAGGATGCGGAAGCGGTAACCGTGCCAGGGCTCGCCGGCAATGGTCTTGCCAAACTCGGGACCTAACGGGCTGATCTGCCCGCTATCGTCGTCCGCCCAATAGAGTCCGTCATGCTTGCCCGGGGTGCTGAAGATTTTCTGCGCATACTCGAGTGCGCCGTCACCGTCACGATCCACCGAGGCATAGTCCATCTGGGCATCGTGATAAGCCAGCGCCGATTGCACCGCGGCCAGCTCGTTGCGGCCAATCTGCCGTGTGCGAAGCTCGGCACTGCCGGCCTTGATGTCGAAGCGCCAACCCTTCGCGTCTTTAACGATGGGGATGGGCAGAGTCCAGTGCTCACTGCCCACCGACAGGATCGCCTTGTTGTCGCCGGTTTTTTCGATCTTATGCTGCTCGTGGTATTGCTTCAAAAACGCCTCCACGTCTTCGCGTTCCGCGCCGTCGCGAGGGATGAAACTGCGCCAGTCTTCACCCAGCAACTCGGCCAGGCGTTTCTGATCGGCATTTTTCGTACCCAATGCTTCGACAAACGCTTCAGCGGCCTTTTCCGGCGTTGCAAATTCCTGCTGCGCCGTCGCCATGCACGACCAGGCCAGTGCGACTGTGAGCGCCAGGGCATGCATAAGCACGCCCTTGCGTGCCTTTACTCGAGGATGGTTATTCAACGGCGGCCCCCCCTTGAACGCGCTGCGCCGGATGGCCGACTGATCTGATGGCCGGCTGCCCGCGAGGCGTTGGGGCGCTGGAAGGAAGCCTGGCTGGCTCGGCCACGATTGGCTTGCAGGTTGGCTTGTGACGGCGAACGCGCGCCGGCGAAGGCATTGTTGCGGGCACTGCCTCTATTGACGGCCGGTGTGGCCTGGCGGTTTTGCGCCGCCTGGCGCACCTGCGAGTTGCCCTGAGCGCGTTGACTCGCCTGGTTCCTGGCCTGCTGATTCCTCGGTTGCTGATTCTCCCGGGTGTTTCTGGCAGTGCCCTGGCTGCGGTCAGCCGCCCTCGGCCTATCGGCCGCATTTGATCTATCGGCCGCCCTCGGTCTGTCTGCGCCGGCCTGCATCCGATTGCTTGCCGAGGCCCTGGACTGGGCTTCGCGCGCCCGATCACGGGCCTCAAGGTTGCTGGTGGCAGGTCGTTCGATACCGTGCCGGTCCATCGAGCTACGGGCATTTTCACGCGCCTGGGCGCGCTGGGCATTATCCCCTCGATAGGCCTGGCGCTGACTGGCTCCGCCCAGTTGCCGGCCATACTGTTCGCGGCTCCTGTTGTCCCGATAGGGCACGCCATTGCGATGCGCGGCGTTATGCTGCCACTTGTTCTGATTGTTGCTGATTCGGTTGTTGGCATTGATGTTGTTGTAGCGATTGACGTCGATGTCGACGTCGTTGTTGCCCCAGTCACATTCACCCCACAACGCACCGACGATGGCCACACCGGTACCAAACGCCAGCCCGGCCATCAGCGCCTGGCCGGGATAATAGGCGGGCGGCGGTGGATAGTAGGCAGGTGGCGACGCCGGATAGGCCCAGGTGCCGTAGGTGGTTGTCGGGTTATAGGTGGGCACATACACCACCTGCGGATCGGACGGTTGAATGATGATGGTGGAGCTGCTGCTGGCGGGGGCCTGGGCCGGCGCCTGCGTTGTGGTCGGTGCGGGTGCCGCTGGCGCAGCGTTCTGGATCGTTACGTTCTGATATTGGTTGCTCTGCAGGTTACCGGCTGCCTGGGCCTGGCGACGCAAGCGTTGCACGCCATTCATGAGGTCGTCGGGCTGCGCCAGGAAGGCGTCACCCAGGCGTTGGACCCAGACCGGATCCTGCCCCAGCGTTGCCAAGACCTGCGGGAAGGCAACCAGCGCCTGCACACTCGGGTCCCAGGGCTGGTTCGCCACTTGCTTGACCGCTTCATCGCCCTTGGCGTCCGGGTGAGCCTTCGACCAGGTAACCGCCTCGGCGACTTCCCCGGGATAGGTGGACGCCATCAATACCTGTGCCAGCAGCGGGTCCGGGTAGAGCGCGATGGGTGCGAGCATTTGATCCAGCTGTTCCTGGGTAAATACCGGGTCTTTGGCGGGCACCGTGGCCGCTGCCGTATTGGCAGGGCTGGCTGTCGGGGTGGGGGCTGTATCCGCCGCCTGCGCCACGAGGGGCGGGCTGCTCAGAAAAAACATCGCTGACAACACGTAGAAAAATGGGGTACGCATCACAGCTCCCTGTGGTCAGGCAGATTTGAAATGAGTGGATCAATGCCAGGTAAATGCAAACCGACTGTGCAAACCCGGACCTCAACTTCGACGCCGTCCATTGATAGTAGCAAACATAAAAATTCTGCCCGAAATACCTTCGGTTCCCGGACCAATAGCAGTCGATGGATGCCGCTCAGTGCAGTGAACACGAAAAAGCCCGGCTGATCAGGCCGGGCTTTTTGCGGGTGCGGTGCAGCGATGGGGTCAGGCGACAGTGTTGCCTTGCAGGCGGTCGGAGCCATCGGCAGCGACGGTGTTGCCTTGCAGGC
>NZ_JASCAE010000094.1:0-18877 GCF_029967975.1 Pseudomonas sp. V98_8 | reverse complement strand
TGGGCATTGGCCTGTCGTTGGTGCGGCAACTGGTGGAAGCCCACGGCGGTTCGGTAGATGTACAGTCCGAAGGCGTTGGTCGTGGCTGTACCTTCACCCTCCGGTTGCCGCTCTCTCGGCCCTCACAACAGCCGGACAAACAGCCGACAGTCGCCGAACAGGGGCGTCTGGTTGGCCAGAAAGTGCTGCTGGTGGAAGACTCCAAGGACGTCTTGGAAGTCCTGCAAATGTTGCTGGAAATGGAAGACGCCCATGTCGAAGCCTTCAGCGATCCCGTGCAAGCCCTGAAAGCGGCGAAGGACAACAACTACGACGTGATCATCTCGGACATCGGCATGCCGGTCATGGATGGCCATCAGTTCATCCGGGCCATCCGCCAGATTTCCCACCTGAAACACACGCCTGCCATTGCCCTCTCGGGCTACGCCACCCGCGAGGAACAGAAAAAAACCAGGCAATCAGGGTTTAATTATCATGTAGGTAAACCGGTATCCCATGACGACTTCATCGACATCATTGACGAGGCTTGCAATACGCGGCCTTATTGAGTGAAGCATTCATTCACGAGACTCGATCCAGCCCGCCCAAAGCCACTAGTCGGCCAATAGGTATTGCTCGTCCAGAGCGTGTTGACGCACCACCCTGCCAAGCGTTGAATTTTCTTGTAGCTCATACAGGGAGGACACCACATGGCAAAAATAAAAATCCTGGCGGGGGATTTCCTTGAAGGTTCTGCAGAACTTGAACCTGGGTTCATCACCATTCAAACGGCCGTCTATCCATGGCCAGGCCTGAAGATCACCACGTGCGAAATACTCGAGGTCACGGTTGTCAATGAATCTTCCTATCGGGACGTATCGAGCGCTGTCGGCTTGGGGCTGGCCGGCGCATTGGCTCTCGGACCGATCGGAGCTGTCGCCGGCGTGATACTGGCAGACGATGAAATCGAGCTGACCTTTTCGATGCAGCTGAGGGATGGACGGTCGCTGCTTTGCGCGACCGATAAGCGCACCTACCTAGACATTGAAGCCGCAATCGGTAAGCAGGCGATGACGAAGCACTTCAAATAACCTTGCGGGTGCAGACGCCGTATTCTTGAGCCCAGCGAGCAAATGTCCAGGCGAACAGGAAACCTGTGGCGAGGGGATTTATCTCCTCACCACATAAGTCCCCTCACCACATGAATCCCTAGCGAATGCCCGCCCCTGCCAGGGACTCAGGCGACCACTGTGCCTTGGACAGCGCACTGATGTAGTGGATGCCGCCATACGGGCCAACCACGCCGTTGATGTTGTAGGAACCGCCGACCAGGTCGTAGATCATGTACGGCGTGGCGTCCGGAACCTGCTTGTCATAACTCTGGCTCAGGAAGGCGAAGGACCCACGGTAGAGCTGCCCACGGGAATCGTACTGGTCAGAGGCCAGAGCGACCCAGCTGTCTTCATCCAGATAGAAGCGGCGTTTCTGGTACACGTGACGTGCGCCGGACTTCAGGTTGCCCTCCACCACCCAGACGCGGTGTTTCTCCCAGCGCACCATATCCGGTGCCAGGTGGTTGGAGGTCGTCAGCGACTTCGGATCCTGGGCGTAGGTCAGTTTGTAGGTGTTATAGGGCACGATCATTTCCTGCTTGCCCACCAACTTCCAGTCATAGCGATCCAGCGCGCCGTTGAACACGAACACGTCGTCGTAGGTGCCGGTGCCAGCCGTACCTGGGTTAGGCGTGTCGTAGGCCAGGCTCGGGGCCAGCTTCACCCGGCGCTGGCCAGGCAGGTACTGCCAGGCGCGGCGCGGCATTTCGATGGCGTTGGTCGCGTCCTTGAGCATGATGGCTTCACCGGCGCGCCGCGCCGGGCCGGTGTAATACAGTTTCATCTGGTAGTACACGTCGGAGCTGGTGATCGGCTGCGACATGTTCTCGTAGATCGGGTAGTTGATGAACGCTTGAGCGGTGGTCGCCAGGCTGGCCACACCGGCCGAATCGACGTTCCAGGAGTCGTACTTGGCATTGATATTGACACCCTGGTAACGCAGCAGGAAGTTCCACATGGCCTCGGCGCCCGATTGCGGAATCGGGAACGGCACGCCCGGCAAGACGTTGTCGATGGCCAACCCGCCTTCAAGGGACTTGGCCCCGGACGCGTTCTTCACACTGTTGTCCAGGACTGCCTGCGGCAGTACTACAGTGCGGTGGGTCGGATAAACATCGACGCGGTAGCTGGGAAATCGCTCGATCAACTTCGCCGTGGTGGCCGTGAGCATGCCCTGGTACTGGGCGAGGTTCTTGCCGTCGATCACCAGCACCGGCTTTTCACTGGCAAAGGGGTCCGGACGAAACGTATCGCCCGCCTTGAAGCTGGCCGGTGCGGTGGTCAGGCCGCCGCTATAGGCCGGAATGGATCCATCGGCACTACCGGCCTTTTCGGCCCCCACCAGCGTCAGGCTGGAGCCCAGCCTGGCAACCTGTTCAGGGGACACTGCAGCGTGTACCGCTGTTGTGAAAACCATTGCCAGGGAAGTCGCCATCAAACTTTTCACGAACATCATTGCGTAGATCTCCTGCCCGGCATCCGGGCAATGCGAATGTTTAGAAAGTTTTGTTCAAGGTCAGGCCACAGCCAACTGACTTCGCCGCAGGCACGCACTACAAACGCTATGTTCATGCATTGACTTGTCTCCGTTTATTTTTGTTTTTATCCAAACAACATCAAATACTTCGATGACGCATTTTCCCGCCGGAACTATTGTTAATCGCCCTTATTGAACTCAACCTTTGTAGCGAACACACGCCTGGCGTTGCTGGCCAAGTTTTTCAATACCCAGCGTAACAATGTCGTTTTCTTCAAGGAAAACCGGTGTGGGCTTGATACCCATCCCAACGCCTGGCGGCGTACCCGTGGTGATAATGTCGCCAGGGTAAAGTCGCATGAACTGGCTGATATACGCGACGATGCTGGGTACATCAAAAATCATCGTCGCCGTGTTGCCTGTTTGCCTGCGAACGCCATTCACATCCAGCCACATGGATAAGTTCTGTACGTCGCCTATCTCGTCTTGGGTAATGAACCATGGGCCAATCGGGCCAAAGCTGTCACAACTCTTTCCTTTATCCCAGGTGCCCCCACGTTCCAATTGATAGGCTCTTTCCGAAACATCATTAACCAGGACGTAGCCCGCTACATACGCCAATGCATCCTTTTTTTCGAGGTAGGCGCCTTCGCTGCCAATAACAATGCCGAGTTCGACTTCCCAATCGGTTTTTTTACTATCGGGTGGAAGGATGATTTCATCATGGGGGCCCGTGACACAGGAGTTGGCTTTCATGAACACTATCGGTTCCGAAGGAATCGGCAGATTGGCCTCCTGTGCATGATCCCGGTAATTCAAGCCGATCGCGAGGAACTTGCCGGTTACCCGCAGTGGCGTCCCCAACCTTGGACTCCCCTCCACGGCCGGGAGAGTCGATGGATCGATATCCTGTAGATGCGCCAGGGATGATGGCGTGAATGTACTTGCGTCGATGTCGCTGAGAATACCGCTCAGGTCTCTGATGATGTCCTGGCTATCGAGCAGGCCAGGCTTCTCCTTGCCCTTTTCTCCGAATCTTACCAGTCGCATAGTGTTGTCCAGATGTTGAAGTGGGGTGTCGTACTCAACGGCAAGTTCGCACGGTTTAAAGAACGGCTCCCCCATTGGGACTGATGACCTGCCCCACGAAATAGTGATCGCCTGCAAGGAATGTCGCCACGGACGCATATTCATCGGTTGTCCCGAACCTGCCCGCCGGTATGACTTGCCAGAACCTGCGCCGGCCTTCCTCGCCGATGGAGTCGAGATACTCTTCAAAGAAGGGAGTCGACACCCCGCCCGGTGCCAAGGCATTGACCAGGATGTTGCCGCCGGCAACTTCCGCCGCGACCGATTTGGTGAAGGCAATGACGGCGCCCTTTGACGCGCTGTAGTGAGGACTGTGCGCGCTGATTGCCGACATCCCGGCGATGGAGGCAAGGTTCACGATGCGACCATAGCGTTGCTCCTGCATCAGCTTGAGCGCTTCGCGCGTGCAATAGAACATGCCGTGCACATTGACATCCCAGTACCGATGCCACTCCTCGTCGGTAATTTCACTGGTGAAACCCAGTGATTGCCTCGGTTGCGCAGTGGTGATGTAGGCATAGTGCTTGTTGCGTCGTACCGCATCAGCGGCCCCGGTGGGCGCCAGCGCCGCGTTATTCACCAGAATGTGCAACGTGCCAAAACGCTGGACAATGTCGGCGAACATGGCCACCACCTGGCTGCTCGAGGAGATGTCGCAGTGCAGGGCCAAACAGTTGGCACCCGCCGCTTCAACAGCCTTTCGGGTTTCCTCCAGGGCGGGGATGTCGATATCGCAGATGACAACATCCGCACCGGCCCGCGCGAAATGCCGGGCAATGGTTCCCCCCAGGCCTCGGCCCGCGCCGGTAATCAATACGACACGGCCTGCAAAGTTGCGCGTGCTTGCCTGCGCCATTTCAAATGGCGCGTGTTCAAGTTGCTCGTCCAATTGCATAAATGACTCCGGTATCTGGATGACGTGGGACAAGTATCTGCAGAAAACCAAATCCGCTTTTGACGATTTGGGGTAATAATTTTACATTTTGGGGTTGGCGGGTGTTTCAGCGCTCAAACATGGGCCCATAGAGGGACAACCTGGGCTTGGCCAATACACGGCGCAACATCGGCTCAAAGAAGCTCAAGGGTAAGGTTTCACCTTCGGGATCGAAGGCGGGACTGTCGTACAATTCGATAAATTCTGCCGTGCGCGCATAGTTCGACTGTTCCTTGAACATGTCGCGCATGTTGCGATCCATTCCAATGTGGTGAAAGAAGTTATAACCCTGGAAAATTCCATGGTTCTGGATCATCCAGTGATTTTCTTCGCTGACAAAAGGTTTGAGGATGGCCGCCGCCACTTCGGAATGATTGTAGGTGCCCAACGTATCACCGATATCATGCAGTAACGCACACACCACATACTCTTCATCGCGACCATCACGATAGGCGCGCGTAGCCGTTTGCAGGCAGTGACCCAGGCGATCAATCGGAAAGCCGGAAAAATCACCCGACAGCAAATTCATGTGCGCGATGATTCGATCAGGCAAAGCGCTGGCAAAGTTTTTAAATTCTGCAGATATGATATCCCAGTCGTCCTGGGTGCTTTGATCCATCCGGGTAAACAATGCAGTTGCACTCATTTAACGCTTCTCACAGGATGAGTTTCAGTTAAAGCGACATTCATGGATTAAGTTGGAGTCGTCACTGGGTCCAGGACGACGTCTTGCCCATCAGATCGCCCGGCGCATAAGGCTATAACTCTGAGCGGTAGGTCCTGCATCAGGCATATTTGCCAGGAACAAGGCCAGCGACACCACGTCTTCCGGGGTCTTGAACCACTCTCCCGGGGGAATCGCCGCATCACGGGTCATCTCGGTCTGTACAGGCCCCGGAATCAGTTCGTTGACGCTGATGTTGTATTCCAGCAACTCCACCGCGAGCGACTGGGTGAGCATCCACATGCCGCTCTTGGAGCAGGAGTAGGCCGAAAAACCGGGGGTGGCACGGTGGCGCTGGCCAGAACCGATCATGATGATTTTCCCGGCACCGCGCCGGCGCAGGTAAGGGATGGCGGCATGAGCGGTGTGGTAGGCGCCGGTCAGGTTGATGTCGATGGTCTTGCGCCACTGCGCCGGGTCACTGTCCTCGATCCGGCGTTGCTCGATGGCGATGCCGGCGTTGGCGACCACGATATCGACGCCGCCGAATTCATCGCTGGCGCGCTGGTACAGGGCGGCGACTGCGGCGTAGTCACCCACGTCGACTGTCTGGGCGACAGCCTGGCCGTCTGCTTCGATGATCATGCGCACAGTCTCGGCTATTTCCGACGTGCTGCGGGCACTGCAAACCACTGCGGCGCCGGCCTGCGCATAAGCCAGGGCAATGGCGCGACCAATGCCACGGCCAGCGCCGGTGATGACGGCGACTTTACCCTTGAGCGGTTTTGAATGGATGTGATTCATCGTCTGCATTTCCTTACGGGATGTGAGAAGTGTTTTTTCAACGCGATTGATGGCAACTTGAGGATTCATGGCGGCGCAGGTCGTGGAGGTAATGGGACCTTGCGAAAGCAAACGCCAGTGCTGAGCCAATCGAGACCAACGGGACCCATTGCAATGCGCCGAGCAGGCCGATCCTGTCGGCGAGCAGCCCGGTCAGGTAAGGGCCTGGCGCGGCACCCAACAGGTTGCCGGCCAGCGCCAGGGTAGCGATGGCGGTTCCGTGAAGAGAGACGTGCACCAGATCGGTGACGATGGCGCCCGCTGAGCCATAAGTGCCAGCCGCAAAGAAAACGCCCGCGATGATCACCGCGAACTGTCCGGTGCCGGGTGGCAAGCGCATGCTGATCATCAGCAGCAGGCAGGAGCCCAGGCAGTAGAAAATGGCGGGCAACGTTTTGTTTTTGTCCGACTTGCGCCCCACCCAGTCAGTGAACACGCCGCACAGCCCCATGCCGAGCCCGCTGGCGATCAGTAACACTGCCGCCGCCAGTGCCGACTTGTCGGCGGGTAAATCGTAGTAGCGGTTCAGGTAACTGGGCATCCAGGCAATGATGGTGTACGCGGTGAAGAGCTGAAGGCCACTGCCAACATAGGTGAACACCAGCGTCGGCGCGCCAAACAACGTCTTGAGAAGTGAGCGCAATCGAATTTTTTCAACACATTTGCCTTCGACCGGCGACTCAGCCAACTGAAGGGGCCTGTGCCGCGCCATGCGTGCGTCAGTTACGGTGAACGCAAAGAACAGGATCAATAGAAACCCGAGCGCCGCCATGGCAATCAACGCGGCGCGCCAGCCAAAGTGATTCGCTATCACGCCGCTTGAGGCCAGGCCCAGTACCGAGCCAAACATGCCGGCGGAGGTAAAGGCCCCGGTCAGCGTGGCACGCATGGAAGACGGGAATACACTCAAGATGATCGCAAGCCCCACGCTGCCGTAGCCGGCCTCGCCAATACCGACAAACAGTCGGGCCAGCAGCAACTGGTTATAGTGCTCTGCCAGTCCACAGGCCAAGGTGCTCAGGCTCCAGAACAGCGCCATGATCACCACACTTTTAATCCGCCCCCAGCGGTCTGCCATCAACGCGGCCGGTACAGCCAGCAAGCCCACCGCAAGGCCGACGATGCCGCTGAGCAGGCCAAGTTGGGCATCGCTCAAGGCCCACTCGGCCTTCAGTTGTGGAAAGACTGCATTGAGTGCCTGTCGCGACATGTAATCGGACAGCATCAATGCGTAGATAACGATAAATACCAGCCAGCAATAGGCTCGCGGGCGTGAAATCCCACGCGCAGGATTCGCCGCAACCGATATGGAAAACTTCTCTGCCTGCATATCGCCCCCATTATTTTTATCCACGCAACTCAAGGGAATTGCGCACGGCTGCATCGGTACAACCGGGCAGGAAGGCGCTGGTGCCTTACTGCCCGTGCTCACGCTGAGGCGAACTATCGACCGTGGGCCGAGGGGACGATCGGGCCCGCAGTGCGGTTGGGCAGCATGCCGTTTGCAGCGAGCGTTTCGTCTGCATCCTTGTACCAGGTGCCGATGCGGTAGATTTGGCGCGCCTCTTTGCCGGTCGCAATCTCGCGGCCCAGCTCTTTAGCCACACGCACGGTTTGCTTGACCTGGTCCACTGAGCCGAAGCGCTGGCCATGTTGACCAATGATGGTGTCTTCGTTGCCGCAGCGCGGGTGCAAACCCATGGCCAATGCCATCATGTTGAACGGCAGCACATTCTTGAGCAGAGACTCGGCGGTCAATGTGCAAGCTTGCGGTACACGCTGCACGAAGTTCATGAAGTTGAACGGATTGGGCCCTTCAAATCCTCCGCCTACCCCGATCCAGGTCAAATTCAAAGGACCGGTGTAGAGGCCTTTGCGCACCAGGCGCTGCAAGGTTTCCAACGCGTGGATACCCGTTAGCTGAAAGTGCGGCTGAATCCCGGAGGCCTGCAGGCGGCGCAGGTGCTCTGCCACCCAGGCCGGCCCTGCGGGCACTGTCATTTCGCTATAAGCTGCGCCGAGTAGCGGATTGCCCAGCGAAGTGCCCTCGATGTATTCGGGATAGAGCAACTCCATGATGTTCATCTGCGTGGTGTTGATCGCTACCGTTACCTGGTCGGGTTTCGGATCAAGGTCTGCCAGCATGTGGCGCGTGTCATCGGACAGCCACTTGGCAGCCTGGCCATCGTTTTCCGGGGCGAATGAAATCGAACCGCCGACCTGGATGATCATGTCCGGCACAGCCTCGCGCACACCGGCGATCAGCTCATTGAATTTGGACAGGCGTTTCGATCCCTTGCCATCCAGTTCCCGCACATGCAGGTGCAGCACAGTGGCGCCTGCTTCGTAACACTCGACTGCCTTTTCGATGTGTTCTGCCATGGTGACAGGGATATCTTCCGGGAAATCCTCAGGCATCCACTCGGGACCGTACGGGGCGACGGTAATAACTACTTTTTCCTGGTTTTCCGGGTGCAGCGAATCGTCTAGAAATTGCATTTTCTATCTCACTGTCAGCTAGTTGGATCGGATTGGAAAAAAGCTGTGTCTGCCCGTTCAGTACGGCCGGTCACCGATGATCGTGGCGCGGTCCATCTGGCGATGGCACGGCGGGTAATCCATCACGGCGTAATGCTGGGTGCAGCGGTTGTCCCAGATGGCCATGCTGTTTTTCTTCCAGCGCCAGCGCACTTGATATTCAGGGATGTACGCCTGGCTGATCAGGTATTGCAGCAGGTCACCACCGGCCTGGTTGCAGTCCTGTCCGTAACGCACACGTTCCTTGGTGTGGTAATTCACGAAGTGCGTCGCAAAGGCATTGACGAACAGCACCTTTTCGCCGGTTTCAGGGTGAATGCGCACCACTGGATGCTCTGCATCCGGAAACTGGGCCTTCAGCGCATGGCGTTTTTCACGCTCCATCGCCGCACCGAAACTCGACTGGATGCTATGACTGGCAATCAGGTCGCCGATCTGCGCCTTGACCTGATCCGGCAGGTTGTCATAGGCCAACACCATATTCGCCCACATCGTGTCACCGCCGACTGGCGGGCACTCCACGCAGCGCAGCACGGCCCCCATGGGCGGTGCCTGGCGCCAGGTCGCATCGGTATGCCAAGTGTTCTCGTAGCGATCGAGCGGGACGTCGGGGCGCTTGTAGATTTGCACCAGGCCGGGCGCCTCGGGGTCGGTTGGCGCTACCGGATGATCCTCCAGATCGCCAAAGCGGCGTGCAAAGCTCGCATGCTCAGCCCGGGTAATGTCCTGATCACGCAAAAACAGCACCCGATGTTTGATCAACGCTTCGCGGATAAGCCCGAACACTTCATCGTCGTGGATGGCGTCGGCGACATTGACATCGATCAGCTCGGCACCGATGGAACAGGTCAGTTGTTCAACTCGCATGGCGACCTCCTCAGATCACAAAAATCGAGGAGCCTGTGGTTTTGCGCGCTTCCAGATCGCGATGGGCCTGCACCGCGTCCTGCAGCGCGTAACGCTGGTTGATCGGGATATTGATGCGACCGGCTGCAACATGACCGAAGATTTCCGCAGCGAGTGCGGCCTTTTCCACCGGGTCGACGATGTAATCAGCCAGCGCCGGGCGGGTCAGGAAAGGCGAACCCTTGGTGGCAAGGATTTGCGGATCAAAGCCCGAGACCGGGCCGGAAGCGAAGCCCAGGCAAACGACCAGACCGCGCCGCTTGACCGAATTCAAAGAGGCGTCGAAGGTGTCTTTCCCCACGCTGTCGATCACCACGTTGACGCCAACGCCATCGGTCAATTCACGGACCCGCGCGGCCACGTCTTCGTGGCTGTAGTTGATCGTATGGTCACAACCATGGGCCCGCGCAATCTCGGCCTTGGCTTCGCTCGATACGGTGCCGATAACCGTCACACCGAGTAGCTTGGCCCACTGCGACACGATCAGTCCAACACCGCCAGCCGCCGCATGCATGAGGATGGTGTCGCCCGCTTTGAAGTCATGGATGCGACGCATCAGATAGGACGACGTCAGCCCGCGCATGGTCATCCCCGCCGCTGTTTCGCACGAAATGGAATCGGGCAGCTTGATCAAGGGCGCCGCGGGTATCAGGCGCTCAGTGCTATAGGCGCCCAATGTGTTAAGGAAGCCGGTGTAGGTGACACGATCGCCGACCGCAACATTACTCACCCCTTCGCCAACGGCCTGGACTACGCCTGCGCCTTCCACGCCCATGCCGGCGGGAAGCGGCATCGGGTACAACCCGGAACGGAAATACGTATCGGCAAAATTCAGGCCCACCGCTTCATGACGCAATCGAACTTGCCCTGGACCCGGATTGCCAACCTCCATTTCTTCCCAGCGCAAAACATCCGGACCACCTGTTTCATTCATACGAATAACGTGTGCCACATTGATTCTCCTCGAATACGAAATGCCGAATGTTTGCGCTCAATATCAGTGTGCTTAGCGCCACTCGTAGAAAAAGTATCCGCGAATGGCCTGTGTTGGACTTGACATTTCGGGGTATTTTTTTTACATCTCGAGGCAAAAATGGAGTTCCAATGCCGAGTTTGCTTAGAAGTTCAAGCCTGACGAATTTTATCGACGTTGCGATCTCCGTCGGACTCGACCCCTATCGACAGTTGCGCAAGGCAGGCATCACCGATGCGGCGTTGATGGACCCAAGCATCATGATCCCGGCGAAATCGGTCATGCACTTGCTGGAAGACTCTGCGTATGCGGCGAAGATCGAAGACTTTGGCCTGCGCATGGGCCAAACCCGCCAGCTGGAGAACCTCGGTCCGCTGGCCATTGCCCTGCGCGAGGAGCAGACGCTGCGCAAAGCCTGGCAATCGCTAACACGCCGTCTCGGGCTCACCAACGAATCAATGGACTTGAGCATTGAAGAAGCCAACGGCGTGGCGATTTTCAGGCAGGAACTCACGGACAATATGGGGGGATCGGTAAGACAAGCCACCGAGCTCGTCACGTGCGTGATTTTCCGAACGTTGAAACAACTGCTTGGCCCCACCTGGAAGCCTCGCAGTGTCTGTTTCACGCACCAGGCGCCAGTCAATCTGGCGATGCACCGGCATGTGTTTGGACCATCGGTTCGGTTCAATCACGAATTCGACGGCATCGTATTGGCCACCACCGATCTGGATGCAGCGATCCAGTCGTATGACCCATTGATTGCGCGCCATGCCCGGGAATTCCTCGACGCCAAACTGGCCCAGTCCGACGTGACGATGCCTGACAAGGTGCGCAAACTGGTCTTCGCGCTATTGCCGACGGGCGAGTGCGTAGCCGAAAAACTGGCCCAGCAGCTTGGCGTGGACCGCAAGACCCTGTATCGCCACCTCGCCCATCACAATCAAACCTACTCATCCATTGTCGATGACGTTCGGGTCGATCTGGTAAACCGCTATGTCGTGAACCGCGAGCGACCGCTTTCAGAAGTCGCCATTCTTCTGGGCTTTTCTTCCCTGAGTGCCTTTTCCAGATGGTTCTCGGGTCGCTTTGGTTGCAGTGTGACGACATGGCGTCGGGAGAAGCAAAAAGCGTAGCCAACAAAAAAGGGCCTACCGCGAAAACGGTAGGCCCTTGATATTCATGGTGCCCGAAGCCGGAATCGAATAACGCCTATTTTGACCCATTTTTTGGCCTCGAAATCACTCTAATCAATGTGGAGAAAAGGCTCAGTGGCCGCTGGACACCTTATCGGCTTTTCCAAAGCAAGCCCCCCCTCCCTGATCTACATCCCTCCATCAGCCGGGTAAAAATCAGTTTAGACCTAAGGTAAGAAGCCTTTGAATGTTCGACGCCCCGAAGTAGGTACGTCGATGAACCGTACTGCCACTTCGTTGCCTCTGGCAGGTCTATGGCTCGATGCTGAAAACTTTGCGTTAAACCAAACCGACTCATCTCCTCAGTGAGGGGCAGAAATCGGCCAAAAACAGTCCTCCTCTTTTCTCGCCAGACAAAGGTTGAGACTGCAGATCCGATTGTTTCCCACCATTACCGTACAACCTGCAAGCGGCCTTATGCGCTCATTTCGGAGCGCTCTCCAAGAGGTAACCTTCGACACTTTCCATGGAAAGGGCTTCAAGCAGCACCTGCTCCAGGATGACAAAAAAACATTTGATGTGAGCCTGTTTCAATGCCTGCGGCCGGGTCACCAGATAGACCTCCATATCTGGAAGTTGGAGATCCGGGAACAACCCGATCAGATCCTTCGCCAGAATACGGGGCAGCACCGCCACGCCCATACCTCGCCTCACCGATTCGAGCTGAACCGCGAACGAGCTCACGGTGATCTGCGTGCGGTCCAACCCCGCGCCCTTTGCCACCCGCATTTGCGGCAACATGTCCAGCGGAGGAAGCAAGCCAATATTGACCGCAGTGGCCGGAGTCAGCCCTGGAAACCGCTTCAGATAACCTGCATCGGCGAAGACACCGTAAGCGAGCCTGCCTATGGAGCGATAAATCAGCGACGGTTCGCCCAGATGAGTCGTGCGTACAGCAATGTCTGCGACGCCGCGGACGATCTTGTGAAAGTCGGCTGTTACCAGCAACTCCACCGAGCATCGCGGATGCAGAGTGGTGAAGCGACTCGCGGCCTCCAGCACGCAAGACGAGAACCCCTCTCCTGCACTGACCACGACACTGCCAGACAGCTCTGTGTGTAACTCGGACATGCCCGTAACGGTTTGACGCCTCAAGCCCGCTTCTGCAGCCAGGGCAACGTCCACGAGGGATTGGCCTCGCGGGGTCAACCTGCATCCTTCAACTCCCCGCTCGACGAGTGGCTCGCCAAGTGCGCCTTCAAGTTGGGTCAGCCGTCGCGCCACAGTAGACGCAGCGCCCCCCAGCAATTGGCCGGCCTGAAGAAAGCTGCCACGTCGCGAGACTGCCAACAGCAGGCGAAGATCGTCCCAATTTGCTTGCAAAGCCATGCTTCATATCTTCCCTGATCCGCAAATTTGCAAATCCATTATGCAGCAGTCGCTGTTTTTCGGCAGAGGCGTCAACGGTATATCTACACCCCCTCGAAAAGAATGGAATGGACTGTATGACTACTGGCCCCAACGACTATGCGGAACGCGCCGCCAGCGCCTTTAATCGCCGAGATCTGGAGTCGATGCTTGCGCTGGTTTCCGAAGACTTCGTCTACTTCGATGGTATGGGGATACAAACCGGTCGCGAAACCATGCACAAGCGAGAGCGCGCATTAATCGAAGCGTTCCCCGATGCCAAGGTGACCTTGAGCCCTTTTATCGTCACTGACGATCGTTTGGCACTGACCGCCCTCCTGACCGGCACCTTCACTGCACCATTAGTGCTGTCGGACCGGGTGATTCCACCCCATGGACGCCACATTGCCGCGTACTACGCCGCACACTTCACCTTCAGAGACGGGTTGGCCATACGTGAAGAGGCCTTCTTCGACAGTGCGGTGTTGATGCCGTTAGCCGATCAGAGTGAGGGTTGACACATGCATAACACATTCGTCACTGGCGCGACCGGCTTGTTGGGCAACAACCTGGTGCGCGAATTGGTCGCTCGTGGCTGCGTGGTCAAAGCCCTGGTCCGTTCAAGAGCCAAAGGTGAACAACAGTTCAAGCATTTGCCGGGTGTGGAACTGGTGGTGGGTGACATGGCCGATGTCGACGCGTTCGCAGTGTCGCTGCAAGGCTGCGATACGGTGTTCCACACCGCAGCGTTCTTTCGCGACAACTACAAGGGCGGCAGCCACTGGGAAGAACTCGAAAAGATTAATGTGTCCGGTACACGGAACCTGCTTGGTCAGGCCTACCGCGCTGGTATACGACGGTTCATCCATACGTCTTCCATTGCCGTGCTCGACGGCGCTCCCGGCACGTCAATTGATGAAACCTGTCTGCGGGCCGACGCCGATGCGGATGACTATTACCGCAGCAAGATCCTCGCCGACCGTATCGTCCTGTCGTTCCTGGAAGTCCATCCCGAGATGCATGCCTGCATGGTCCTGCCTGGCTGGATGTGGGGTCCTGCCGACATTGGTCCGACCTCCTCGGGACAGTTGGTCAACGATGTCGTACGCGGTAAATTGCCCGGACTGATCCCTGGTAGTTTCTCCGTTGTCGATGCCCGCGATGTGGCATTGGCGCAGATTGCCGCCGCCAGACATGGACGGCGAGGCGAGTGCTATCTCGCGGCGGGTCGGCATATGACCATGCGAGAGCTGGTGCCCGTTCTTGGGCGTATCGCAGGCGTCAAGACACCCGTTCGACAACTGCCGCTGCCCTTTCTGTACACCTTGGCAGTTGTGCAAGAGATCTACGCGCGTATTACCGGCAAGCCCATTCTGCTGAGCATGGCCACGTTGCGCCTGTTGGTACGAGAAAAGGACCGCACCTGTTTCAACCACGGCAAGAGTGAACGAGAGCTTGACCTAAGTTTCCGGGCGCTGGAGCAAACAATCACCGACACCGTGGCGTGGTACCGTGATCACGGTTGGTTTGATAAACACCAGGACAAGGACGTAAACAGACAGTGAGCAGAAAAATAATCCTGATGCGTCACGGCCAGCCAAAGCTGGACGCAACCGACAAAATGTCAGCGCTCGATATGAAAGACTGGATCGAACAATACGACCGATCCGAAATTACCGACCAACCCGTCCCGGATGCCAGCAAGCAACTCGCCGCAATCGCCACGGTGATTGTCTCGAGCAACGCGCCTCGTGCGCTGACTTCCGTCCAGGCTCTGGGCCTGAAGCCCGCCTTCGTCGACGCGCTATTCCGTGAAGCGCCACTGCCTTATGGTCACTGGAAACTGCCACGGCTATCGCCGTTTACCTGGGCATTTATCCTTCGAGTCTTATGGTTGTGTGGTTACTCACGCAGAGTCGAATCCGTCGGCATTGCGAGGATGCGTGCCCGCACGGCAGCTCAACGACTTCAGTCCCTTGCCAGCGAAGGACCGGTTCTGCTGCTCGGTCATGGCTTTATGAATCGAATGATCGCCAGACAACTGGAGGCAGATGGATGGACTCGCCAAAAACGTAACGGCAGCCAATATTGGAGTGCGACGGTGTATCAAAATGGCGGTGTTTAAGAGGTGAGAGTTTCTGCTTTATAGAGATCGGTGCCCTCCCTCCTTCAAAACTGACCAGGCTGAAATTTGTATGGTTGCAATGGCATGCGAATGTAGTGGTACTTGGCCTGCGAAAAGCTGAAACAGGAGGGGCTCTTCATTTTAAGGAAGGTGAATCTCCTCATAATCGGTTCAAATCACTCGTTTCGTTCCACTGGGACGTCCGCAAACGGCCACCCCTTACTCTGAGTCTGCTAAAGGTCGACCGCAGCGCTCCGCGTAGGTAGACGCGACATTTAATTATGACGTCTAGGCGGGTGAATTCGGGGAATCGGCCTTTGAATTCAAGGGCCAAACCACAACGGTTGCCCGCATTCCTGAGCCCTTCCCCGATAAATTGGCCCAAGAATTGGCCAGCCATCTCAGCCGCCCTGCCGGCGAAATCCCAGCACAAGATCACACCCCAATGATGCAGCAGTGCAAACGGAAACAGGCCTATTTGACTGGCCAGCGGGTTACCGACACTCGATTGTTGGATGAGCGAGACGTTCGCGAAGGTCAGATATGGGTGCTGCAGGGCAATACAAACGCAAAGCGGCGAATTGAAATCACTGGCGAGCTAAGGGTTTTGATTGATCGAATCATGTCCCGGAAGTCAGAACACAAGGTCCGCTCGACGCGGTTGATCGTTAGAGGATGGCGCACCAATGTCGGTAGCGGTGCTACGGGGGAGATTTGACTTGGCCAGGGAAGGGGCCGGGGTCGAAAAGTCCGCGTTACAAATGCGCGACTTGCACGCTAAAGCCGGTACGGACAAAGCCGAATCAAGCCGCGATATTTTGCAGGCTAGGGATCAACTTGGGCATACGACCGTCGTAATGACGAGTCTCGCCAACCAAGTGAATTGCGGACCAATCCAATAATTGCGGACCAGAAACGAACAAGGGCTTGCTTAGCTTCCGCTCGCAAACCCTTGAAATATATGGTGCCCGAAGCCGGAATCGAACCGGCACGCCCTTACGAGCGGGGGATTTTAAGTCCCATGCGTCTACCAGTTTCGCCATTCGGGCGGTAGCGCGGTGAAGCAGAGGGGGGAATATATACATCCCGACCGAGTGAAGCAAGTTTGCAACGGTGTTTTTCGAACACTGGCCGCAGTCGGCTGCGAAAAAAAAAGCGCCTTAAATCATGCATCTACGGTGATTTTCTACAGCATCTCGCAGAATCGATAGCGCACTTGCACGCAGGGCATCACGAAAACGACATTATCTCCCAATGTTTCAAAAGCCAGCGTAACCCCACCTTTTCAGTGCGCCTGCTCGCTGCCATGCCAGACAACCCCTAAACCTGATCTATGCTGGTGCCAGCAGCGCCGCTGTTTGGCTTCGCAATGCGGCGCTACCCACATTATCCTTACCCCTTTCATGAACCCGTTTGAATTGGCGTGGGCAGGCTGCTGCGGTCGCCATTTAAGGCCTTAATGTATGACGTCTTCCACGAAGCACGCACCCGATGCCCCCCAGCGCAGAGAGTTGACCCCCAGTACCCTGGACTTTCCTGTGGTAGGCATCGGCGCTTCCGCCGGCGGGCTTCAGGCCGTGAAGTCATTTTTTCAACACATGCCCGATGACAGCGGCATGGCCTTCGTGGTGATTCTTCATTTGTCACCGGATCACCACAGCATCGTCGACCGGATCATCCAGGATGTCACTGCGATGCCGGTGCTGCAGGTGACCGAAACGACTGATATCAAGAAGAACACCGTCTACGTCATCCCGCCTGCGCACCACCTGGCAATGAGCGATGGCCACCTGTCGGTGACTTCGACCGATCGACACCCTGGCTTGAGCATCGCCATCGACCTGTTCTTCAGGGACCTGGCGGATGTGCATAAGGAACGTGCCTTTTGCCTGGTGCTTTCGGGCACCGGTTCTGATGGCGCGGTGGGGTTGTCGCGAATCAAGGAACAAGGCGGCGTCACGCTGGTGCAGGCACCCGAAGATGCCGAGTTCGACGGCATGCCTCGCGCCGCCATCGAAACCCGGATGGTCGACCTGGTGCTGCCGGTGGTACAAATGCCGGAAAAGCTGCTGGAGCTGTGGCGCAACTCGCAAGCCATTCGCCTGCCCATCGCCATCGATCCTGACGCCAGTATCGGCCCGGCTCCCGGCGAGCGCGACGCCGCCGTCGCGGAACAATGGCTGCAGGACATACTGCTACAACTTCGGGCGGGCACTGGCCATGACTTCAAGCACTACAAGCGCGCGACGGTGTTGCGCCGCATCGAGCGGCGCCTGCAAGTGACCGCGCAACCGGATCTGGCCGCCTATTACCAGTACCTGCAGGCTCATCCGCAAGAAACCAGGGAACTGCTGTGCGACATGCTGATCGGCGTGACCAATTTCTTTCGCGACCGCGAAGCCTTCCAGGCGCTGGAGCGTGACGTCGTACCCAGCCTGCTCAAATCATTGGGGCCACAGCGTGACGAGATACGCGTCTGGTCGGCAGGCTGCTCGACGGGCGAAGAAGCCTATAGCCTGGCAATGATGTTGACCGAACAGCTGGCGCAGCAAGAGAGCCCCGCCAAGCTGCAAGTCTTCGCCACGGATATCGATGACCGGGCCATCGCCTTCGGCCGCAACGGCGTCTATCCCGAAGCGATCGCAACCGACGTCCCGCCGTCATACATGCGCCAGTACTTCAGCCGCGAACAACAGCACTTTCGCGTGCGCAAGGAAGTCCGCGAGAAAGTGCTGTTCGCCAAGCACAGCCTGTTGCTGGACCCGCCGTTTTCGCAAATCGACCTGATCGTCTGCAGGAACCTGCTGATTTACCTCGACCGCGACGTACAACGCGACATCATGCAAATGTTCCATTTTGCCCTGCGCCCGGGCGGCTACCTGTTCCTGGGGACCTCCGAGTCCGCTGACGCTTGCCTGGACCTGTTCACCCCCGTGGACAAACGCAACCGCATCTTCCGCGCCAAGAGTGGCCTGACCCATGCCCGACGGGCACCGGCCATGCCTCGCGGTGGCTACGTGCGCACGACCATCGCCAGCAGCCCCGTCGTCGCCCAATCCGCACGCAAGACGTCCTACGCCGATATCCATTTGCGCGCCCTGGAAAAGGCCGCGCCGCCGAGCATCATCGTCGATGCCAATGCCAATATCCTGCACATCACCGAAGGTGCTGGGCGCTTCCTGCGTTATGTGGCGGGCGAGTTGTCGCGCAACTTGCTGACGCTGGCCCATCCGGACCTGCGACTGGAGATCCGCACCACGCTGTTTCAGGTGCAGCAGGCCGGTACGCCAGCGACCTCGCGCAAAGTGCGAATCGAGCGTGAGCGGCGCAGCTATCTGGTCGACCTGACCGCTCACCCCTACAAGGACGACGAGACCGAAAACGAATACATCCTTGTGATCTTTGAGGAACGCGAAGTCGATCCTCAGGACTCGCTCGCCAGCGCCGCCAACCAGACCGAAAACCGGATGTTGAGCAATCTCGAGCAAGAGCTGCAACGTACCAAGCTGCACTTGCAGGAGACCATCGAGCAATCGGAGGTCTCCAGCGAAGAGCTCAAGGCTTCGAACGAAGAAATGCAGGCCATCAATGAAGAGCTGCGTTCGGCCACCGAAGAGCTGGAGACCAGCAAGGAAGAGCTGCAGTCGATCAACGAGGAACTGCTGACCGTCAACTACGAGCTCAAGACCAAGGT
>NZ_JASCAE010000093.1:0-19161 GCF_029967975.1 Pseudomonas sp. V98_8 | reverse complement strand
TCAGGTGCTGGTGACCGCAAGGTCGTGGAAGTTCGAGTCTTCTTCTGGGCACCAAATTCAAATTCAAGGTTTCGGCCTTGAATTTCACAGAAACCCGCGAAAGCGGGTTTTTGCGTTTCTGGCCCCTGTAGGAGCTGCCGAAGGCTGCGATCTTTTGATTTTGGTTTTTAAGATCAAAAGATCGCAGCCTTCGGCAGCTCCTACAGATCAATTGCTCCGCCCAGAGCGCATATGAGAAGCAATATCGTTTATCATTGTTGCAAGATTTTGCAATGCGACAGTGAGGAACCCTGCGAATGATGTTTCGAAATACCCTGCGCCGCGGCCTGACCACCACCCTGCTTGGCCTGGCGCTCGCCACCCCCCTCACCCAGGCTGCCGATCCAGTCTCCCTTACGCTCTATAACGGCCAACACAAGGAAGTCGGCGATGCCGTCGCCAAAGCCTTCGAAGCCAAGACAGGCATTCACGTCAATGTGCGCAAGGGCAGCAGCAACCAGCTTGCCAGCCAAGTCGTCGAAGAAGGCGATCGCTCTCCCGCCGACGTGATCTACACCGAAGAGTCGCCGCCACTGAACAAACTCGGCGAGCAAGGTGTTCTGGCCAAGGCCGACGACACCACGCTGGCCGTTCTGCCCAAGGACTACGTCGCCGCTGACGGCACCTGGATTGGCGTCACCGCTCGGGTGCGCGTCGTCGCGTTCAACCCGAAATTGATCGACGAAAAAGACCTGCCGAAATCGGTGATGGAATTCTCCGATCCAAAATGGCAAGGCAAGGTCGGCTTCGTCCCTACCAGCGGCGCATTCCAGGAACAAGCCGTGGCGATCATCAAGGTGCATGGCATGGAGGCTGCGGAAGAATGGCTGACCGGCTTGCGCGCTTTCGGCAAGACCTACAGCAACAACATGGTTGCCCTAAAGGCCGTGGAAAACGGCGAAGTGGCGACGGTGCTGGTAAACAACTACTACTGGTTCGCCTTGCAGCGCGAAAAGGGCCAGCTCGATTCGAAACTGCATTACTTCACCGGCGGCGACGTCGGCGGCCTGATTACCGTATCGAGTGCAGCCGTGCTGAAATCCAGCAAACATCCAAAAGAAGCCCAGCAACTGCTCGCCTACATGGCCAGTGAAGAGGGCCAGCGCGTGATCACCCAGACCACCGCCGAATACCCGCTGCACAAAGGCATGCAATCGGATCGCGGCCTCAAGCCTTTCAGCGAACTGCAAGCGCCGAACGTCACGCCCGCCGACCTCGGCAATGCCGAAGAAGCCTTGGACCTGGAACGCGAGGTTGGCCTGAACTGATGAGTGCATCGCTATCCGCCTCCGCCTCGCACGGTCGATACGTACCGGGGCGCAGGCGGCCTTCCATCTGGTTGATTCTGCCGGTGTTACTGCTGGTCGTGCTCAGCTTGCTTCCCCTGGCCTACGTCGGCCTGAAGGCCTGGCAAGCGGGTTGGGCCCAGGCGCTGCATTTGCTGTGGCGGCCTTATGTATTTGGCCTGCTGCGCAATACCCTGGCGCTGATGATTGGCGTAACACTGACTTGCGGCGTGATCGGCCTGTCGCTGGCATGGCTGCTGGAGCGCAGCAATCTGCCTGGGCGACGCCTGTGGGGCGTGATTCTGTGTTTGCCGTTCGCCGTACCGGCGTTTGTCAGCAGTTTTACCTGGGTGTCACTGAGCGCACATTTCGAAGGGCTCGGCGGGGCGATCCTAGTGATGAGCCTGTCCAAATACCCGCTGATCTTCCTGCCGGTGGCCGCCACCCTGCGCAATCTCGACCCCTCACTGGAAGAGTCTGCCCGCACCCTGGGGCAGAATCGCCGGGGAGTGTTTTTCCGCGTCACCCTGCCGCTGCTCTGGCCTTCGCTGTTGGCGGGATCGCTCCTGATTGCCCTGCACATGCTGGTGGAATTCGGTGCACTGTCGATCATTGGCCTGCAAACCTTCACCACCGCCATTTACCAACAGTTCGAGTTGGAGTTCAGCAACGCCAACGCCGCGATGCTCTCGGCGGTGTTGCTGGCGCTGTGCTTGATGTTGCTGTGGCTGGAACTGCGTGTTCGCGGCAAAGGCCGGCACGTACGTACAGGCCAGGGCGCGGCGCGACAGGCAGAACAGGTTCGATTGGGCCCCTGGATGATGGCTGGGCAGTTTTACTGCCTGTTGCTGGCGATCATCGGCAGCGGCATTCCGCTGGGAATGCTGGCGTACTGGCTGGCCGTGGGCACGTCGGCGGCATTCCCGATCGCCGCGATCAGCGAAGCGCTGCTCTCCTCCCTGGCCCTGTCCTTGGGCGGAGCGGCGTTTTGCCTGCTGCTGGCGTTGCCGGTGGGGTTGCTAGTGGTGCGCTATAAAGGGCCACTGGCAATCTGGGCCGAGCGCTTGCCGTATTTGCTGCACGCGCTACCAGGCTTGGTGATTGCACTGACGTTGGTGTATTTCGCGCTGCACTATGTGCCAGTGCTGTACCAGACCTCGACACTGTTGCTGATTGCCTATGCGCTGCTGTTTCTACCGCTGGCCCAGGCACCGATTCGCACAGCGCTGAACAAGGCTGCGCCGCAACTGGAAGAGGCGGCGCGCACGCTGGGGGCATCTTCGTTCAGTGCGTTTTGCCGGATAACGCTGCCAATCATTTTCCCGGCGCTGGGAGCAGCGTTTGCACTGGTGTTTCTGGATGCGATGAAGGAATTGACGGCGACCTTGCTGTTGAGCCCGACCGGGCTCAACACGCTGGCCACCGAGGTGTGGGCACATACCGCGAATGTGGAGTTTGCGGCGGCGGCGCCTTATGCGGCGTTGTTGATATTGGTGTCGGGGTTGCCCGTTTACCTGCTAACGACCCGGATGTATCTGAGCCGCTGAGATCGCTTTCGCGAGCAGGCTCGCTCCCACAGGGTTCGGTAGATCACCTGTGGGGAGCGAGCCTGCTCGCGAAGAGGCCTGGCCTGGCAAAGCATCAAGCCCTGAACTGCCCCAAGCTGGCTTTGAGCTGCGCCGCCAGGCCATCGAGCACCTTGCCGCTGGCCGTGGTCTCCACCACCGCCTGGGCCGCCTTTTCGGCTTGCACATGAATGGTCTCGACCCGACCGCGCACCGCCTGTGCCCCCCGAGCCTGATGCTCCGCAGCCTGGGTCGCCAGGCCAATTGCCGTGTGCACCTGCTCGACCGAAGCCTGCACCGATTGCTGCAACCGCGCGCTGTCACGTAGAACCAACAGGCCTTCACTGGCCTGACGCCCGGCCTGGCCGATTGCCGCCACCGCCTCGCGGGCGCCTTGCTGCAACGCTACGATGTGCGCCTGGATATCGCCGGTGGAGCTTTGCGTCTTGCTCGCCAACGCGCGCACTTCATCTGCCACCACCGCAAAGCCGCGACCGGTTTCGCCGGCGCGCGCCGCTTCAATGGCCGCGTTCAGCGCCAGCAGATTGGTCTGTTCGGCAATCCCATGAATAACCGTCAGCACTACCTCAATCTGCTCACTCTGCTGTGCCAGGCGCTCAATCACTTGCGCGCCAGTCTCGACCTGGCCCGCCAACGCTTCAATCAGCGTGCCGACTTTCGCCGAAGTCCGGGTGTTTTCGTCGGTGGCCTGGCGAATATCCACTACCTGCTTCAATGCCGCTTGCATGGCCTGGCTTTCAGACTGAGCCTCATCCGCCATTCGCGACAAGGCCCGCAGGCTTTCAGCCACCTCATCGCGCTGCATGCCTGCCGCCGCATCCGCCCCCGCGTTGCGCAATGTCATGGCGCCAATTTCCACACCGGTACGCTGGGCGACATCACCTGCCTCGCGCACTATCGGCTGCAATTTGTCGACGAAGCGATTGACCGCCGAGGCCATATCGCCGATTTCGTCCCTGCTGCTGATCTGCACACGCTTGGTCAGATCGCCCTCACCCGCCGCCAGGTCATCCATGGCGACAATCAACATCCTCAGGCGATTGACGACTCGACGCCCGAGCACGACCGCCAGCAACAACAGGACACCAAAACCCACCAAAGCCAGGCTCACGCCAATACGCCAGCGCAGGGTGGTCGCGGCCTCCTGCACGGTGGCGGTGGTATTGGCTTTCATTGCAGCGGCCGTGGACTGCGCCGATTGCAGACGTGCACCCATGGCCGCTGCGCTGTCGGCCGCCGCGCCTTTTAGGCTGTCGCCCACCAACTGGTCGCCACTGGCAATCAACGCCGAGAAGCGCTTGTCCAATGCCGCCAGGTCGGCCTCTACCGATGCCGTCGAGACACCCATCAAGACCTTGCCGATCTCCACGCCATTCGGGTTGATCGAGGCCTCGATGTAGAAGACCGACGGATCGTTCTTCGCCGCATCCAGCACTTTGTCCAGTGCGCGCTCGCCCTGGCCTTTTTCCAGCAGTGCCTTGTTGATCGGGTTTTCCCGGTTGAGGTAACGCGTCAGATGCTGGCCCGTGGCGTCGTCGTACACCACGAACAGGACATTGGGGTTGCGCTGGGCCCGACGGGCAAACTCGGACAAGGTCGGAACGTCGTTATCCCACATGGCGCGAGGCGCCACCGAGGCCAGAAGCTGTGCCATGTCGCTGGCGGAATCCTTCAGATCTTTTTCCAGGGTCGAACGCAACTGGGCCTGCTCGTCCTTCAATCGCGAGGACAAGCCAGCCGTGAGGCGTTGACGCGTACTGGCAGACAGGCTGTCCAGGCTCGACGTGACTTCACGCCCCGCCTGCTCGAGCTCACCGGACAGTTTTTGACTGTCCGCCCCCAGGCGCTGGGCGAGATCGGCTTCCAGCGCCGTCACAGTGCTCCGGGTCAGCGCGACCGCCACCAGCACCTGCACCAAAAGGGCGATACCAAGGGTAACGAATACAGGCCGCAACAAACGGCTTTGTAACAACGAGAGAACAGCTGACACTTGAAATCCCTCTGCATTTGCGCCATTAAATTGATGGCACGCCCGAAAGTGACGCTTTAGGCAAAGGTAATAGCAAAGGTCATGCCGTCCTACAGACATATACGACAAAGGCCCCTATTGAGGGGCCTTTGTGTTTTACATCAACAGCTTATCAAGCGAACGGATGGCGCAGAACGATGGTTTCGTTGCGGTCCGGACCCGTCGAAATAATGTCGATCGGCGCGCCGATCAGCTCTTCGACGCGTTTGATGTAAGCACGGGCGTTAGCTGGCAGCTCTTCCAGGGTTTTGGCACCCACGGTCGACTCGGTCCAGCCCGGCACTTCTTCGTACACAGGCTGCAGGCCCACGTAGCTGTCAGCATCAGTCGGGGCAACGGCGTTGCCTTGCGCATCTTTGTAGCCGACGCAGATGTTGATGGTTTCCAGGCCGTCGAGCACGTCCAGCTTGGTCAGGCAGATGCCCGAGATGCTGTTCACATCGATAGCGCGACGCAGGATAACAGCGTCGAACCAACCACAACGACGAGCACGGCCGGTAGTCGCGCCGAACTCGTGACCTTGTTTGGCCAGATGTGCACCGACTTCGTCGAACAGCTCAGTCGGGAATGGACCCGAACCTACGCGCGTGGTGTAAGCCTTGGTAATGCCCAGGATGTAGTCCAGGAACATGGGGCCAACACCCGAACCGGTAGCTACGCCGCCAGCGGTGGTATTAGAGCTGGTCACGTACGGGTAGGTACCGTGGTCGATGTCCAGCAGGGAGCCTTGGGCGCCTTCGAACATGATGTCTTTGCCAGCGCGACGCAGGTCGTGCAACTCGGCAGTCACATCCAGCATCAGCGGCTTGAGCAGCTCCGCGTATTCTTTGCATTCGGCCAGGGTCTTGTCGAACTCGATGGCCGGCTCTTTGTAGTAACCCACCAGCATGAAGTTGTGGTATTCCACCAGTTCACGCAGTTTGTCTTCAAAGCGCGGCATGTTGAGCAGGTCGCCCACACGTAGGCCACGGCGTGCAACCTTGTCTTCGTAAGCCGGGCCGATGCCGCGACCGGTGGTGCCGATCTTCAGCTCGCCACGGGCCTTTTCGCGGGCCTGGTCCAATGCAACGTGGAAGGACAGGATCAGTGGGCAGGACGGGCTGATACGCAGGCGCTCGCGCACCGGTACGCCTTTTTCTTCCAGCTTGGTGATCTCGCGCAGCAGGGCGTCAGGTGCAACCACCACGCCGTTGCCGATCAGGCACTGCACGCCTTCGCGCAATACGCCCGAAGGGATCAGGTGCAATACAGTTTTTTCACCGTCGATCACCAAGGTGTGACCAGCGTTGTGGCCACCCTGGTAGCGCACTACGGCGGCAGCATGTTCGGTCAGCAGATCAACGATCTTGCCTTTGCCCTCATCACCCCACTGGGTGCCCAGGACTACGACATTCTTACCCATAACACTTGTCCTCATTCGCGCAAACTTGGTGCCGGCGGCAGCCGGCAGGAAAACTCAAGAAGCCAGTGGCGATACTTGCCAAAGCCCGTTCTGCTGAATCAATTGCCGGTCGCAGTCCGCGTCACGGGCGGCGGCCAAAGGTTGCCCAGGCAACGCCTGGACGACACGCTGACCCTCACTGCGCAACTGGCAAACCTGCTGCCAGAGTGCCGCATCCGTACTGTCAGGCATCCAGATACCGCCAGACGGTAGCTGGATCTCAGCACGCCCCAGGGTCACCAGGGTTTTCAAATCGGTAGAGAAGCCGGTTGCCGGACGAGCGCGACCGAAGTCAGCGCCGATGTCGTCGTAACGACCGCCCTGGGCAATGGACTGGCCCACACCCGGCACGAACACGGCGAACACCACACCGGTGTGGTAGTGGTAACCGCGCAGCTCGCCCAGGTCGAAGTACAGTGGCAGCTGCGGGAAACGCACGGACAAACGCTCGGCGATTGCCAACAAGTCATCCAATGCCGCCAACACTGCAGCCGGGGCCTTGGCCAGACGCTCACGCGCAGCCGCCAGCACTTCACGGCCACCACACAGGTCGACCAGGGCGCGCAGCATGCCCGACAGGTCAGCCGGCAAGCCTTCGGTCAAGGTAATGACCTCATCGATGGCTTTACGTTGCAACGCATCGAACAACTGCTGTTCAACTTCACCGGACAAACCGGCGGCGCGAGCCAGGCCGCGGTAGATACCGACATGCCCCAGGTCCATGTGGACATCCGATACATCGGCCAGTTGCAGCATGGCGAGCATCAGGCTGATGACTTCCACGTCGCTGCTCGGGCTGGCATCGCCATACAACTCGGCGCCCAACTGGATCGGGCTGCGCGAGGACGACAAGGCACGTGGCTGGGCATGCAGCACGCTACCGGCGTAGCACAGGCGACTTGGCCCTTCGCGGCGCAAGGTATGCGCATCGATGCGCGCCACTTGCGGCGTGATGTCGGCACGGAACCCCATCTGCCGGCCCGATTGCGGGTCGATGACCTTGAAGGTACGCAGATCCAGGTCCTGGCCGGCGCCGGTCAGCAGGGACTCCAGGTACTCGATATGGGGAGTCACGACAAACTCGTAACCCCAGCTCTGGAACAGATCCAACACCTGACGACGCGCAACTTCAATACGCGCCGCTTCCGGTGGCAGTACTTCTTCGATGCCATCTGGCAATAGCCAGCGGTCTACCGTTGCCATTACGCCTTCCCCTGTATCCGGGCGGCCAGCCTGCGGCCGAGCCTTGAGTGAAGCAGAAAATGATCAGCCCATGTTCATAAATCAGGCGCAGGAGCAACGAAGCGAAACGCCTGTTACCGGCTTCGCCAATCACTTTCCTCGAAAAACCTGTCGAGCATTCAGCTCGGGCACCTGCACAAAACAGCATTCAAACATGCAGACGCAAAAAAGCCGGGAATTTCCCGGCTGCCGCATCATACACACGTTTTCCCAAAGGATCACCCCGCCAGAGGTATTAGCCGCCCGGCGGGATGAATCAGGTCAACGTTGTATCAAGGCTTGGCTTTTTCCAGGTAATGGAAGAAGTCACTGCTTGGGTCCAGGACCATGACATCGGATTTGTTCGCGAAGCTTTCACGGTAGGCACGCAGGCTACGGTAGAACGCGTAGAACTCCTGATCCTGACCGTAGGCCTTGGAGTAGATCGAAGCGGCCTGGGCGTCACCGTCACCGCGAATCTCTTCGGATTCACGATAGGCTTCAGCCAACAGCACGCGACGTTGACGATCGGCGTCGGCACGGATGCCTTCAGCCAGTTCGTTACCCTTGGCGCGATGCTCGCGAGCTTCACGCTCACGCTCGGTGCTCATACGCTCGAACACGCTGCGGTTCACTTCCTTGGGCAGGTCGATGGTCTTGACGCGAACGTCGACCACTTCAATGCCCAGTTCCTTTTCAGCCATCTTGTTCAGCGAAGCGGTGATATCCGCCATCAGCGCATCACGTTCACCCGATACCACTTCGTGCAGGGTGCGCTTACCGAACTGGTCACGCAGGCCCGATTCGAGACGACGGGACAGACGCTCGTCGGCAATCTGCTTCAGGCCGGAAGTCGCGGTGTAGAAACGCTCGGCGTCCTTCACTCGCCACTTGGCGTAGGCATCGACCATCACGGCCTTCTTTTCCAGCGTCAGGAAGCGCTGCGTCGGTGCATCCAGCGTCATCAGGCGAGCATCAAATTTACGCACCTGGTTAACGTAAGGCACTTTCACATGCAGGCCTGGCTGAACATCGGCCTGGACCACGCGACCGAACTGCAGCAACACCGCACGCTCGGTCTGAGCCACGATGTAGAAGCAGTTCCAGGCAGCGATCGCCACGACGACGCCGACAATAAGGGCGATCAGCGATTTATTGCTCATCAGCGACTCTCCCTGGTACGTGCTTGCTGTTGCTGCAGATCAGCTGCCGCACGCGCATTCGCTTCATTGCTGGTGGCTGCCGCGCCGGTCACCTGGGTGCTGGTGCTGCGACCACTTTCGACCATTTTGTCCAGCGGCAGGTACAGCAGGTTGCTCTGGCCATTCTTGTTGCCGGTCACGAGAACCTTGCTGGTATTACTGAAGACTTCCTGCATGGTGTCCAGGTACAGACGCTGGCGGGTGACTTCAGGTGCCTTGCGGTACTCGGCGACCAGCTTGGTGAAGCGATCGGCCTCACCCTTGGCACGCGAGACGGTTTCGTCACGGTAGCCATTGGCATCTTCAAGGATGCGCTGGGCCTGACCACGAGCTTCCGGCACGACGCCGTTGGCATAGGTTTCAGCCTGGTTGCGCGAACGCTGCTCGTCTTCACGGGCGCGGATCACGTCATCGAAGGCTTCCTGTACTTCACGCGGTGCCGCTGCGCTCTGTACGTTCACCTGGGTAACGGTGATACCGGTGCGATAGGTATCCATGAAGCGTTGCAGGCGCTCCTTGATCTCGCTGGCCATCAATTCACGACCTTCGGTCAACACCTGGTCCATCGCAGTGGAACCCACCACATGGCGCAGGGCGCTGTCGGTCGCGTGCTGCAGGCTGATTTCCGGCTGATCGACGCTCAGCACGAAGTCCTGCAGGTTGCTGATCTTGTACTGCACGGTCAGCGGCACTTCGACGATGTTTTCGTCTTCAGTCAGCATTTGACCTTGCTTGGTGTACGCCCGCTCACGCGTGACGTTTTCCATGTACTTCTTGTCGATCGGCGGGAAGTAGATATTCAGGCCGGGGCCGACGGTTTCGTAGTACTTGCCGAAGCGCAGCACCACGGCTTGCTCCTGCTCGTCGACGACATAGACCGCGCTGTACAGCCAAACGGCTGCCAATACGACCAGGCCGATGCCCAGCAGGCCGCCGAAGCCGCCGCTCTTGCCCGAACCACCACCATCATCCCCGCGTTTCTTGCCACCACCGAACAACCCATTCAGGCTTTCCTGCAGCTTTCGGAAGGCCTCGTCGAGATCCGGCGGCCCCTTGCGGTCGCCGTTATTACGACGCTTGCCACCCCAAGGATCCTGATTATTCGAGTTGCCACCCGGCTCATTCCAAGCCATAGCGCTCTCCATCTGATAAAGCAAAGACGCACCCACGGCGCGCCGACCAATGCTACAGAATGCCTGTCACCACGGCACAACCGCTTTCTCAGGCTTTTATTGCAAAGTGTGTTGCTCGATGAATTCCACCGGTTGCAAACCTTCGCGGCTCACCAGCCGATTCAACTCGGCGCGTGGCAAACGAACGGCCAGCAAACTGATGCCTTCGTCGTCATGTTCTTCCTTCTGTACCGCCCCGAGTTCGAAGAACTGCGCACGCAGTCGAGCAAATCGGTTGGGCAAGCGCAAGGTGCCAACAAACAAATCATCCCCAAGCAGTTCGGCCACGGCCTGCCTGAGCAGGTCCAGACCTGTACCGTCCTTGGCCGACAACCAGACCCGCTGCGGCTTGCCATCGGCATCGCGCTGGATCTGCGGCTCCACGCCCTCGAGCAAATCGAGTTTGTTATAGACCTCCAGGATCGGCAAGTCTTGAGCCCCGATCTCCCCAAGCACCACCATGACCTGTTCAATCTGGGCCATGCGCTCGGGCTCATGGGAGTCGATCACATGCAGCAGCAGGTCGGAATTGCTCGACTCTTCGAGCGTAGCCCGAAATGCCTCGACCAGTTTGTGCGGCAGGTGACGAATGAAACCCACGGTGTCGGCCAGCACGATCGGCCCGAGGTCATCGAGTTCGAGTCGGCGCAAGGTCGGGTCGAGGGTGGCGAAGAGTTGGTCGGCGGCGAAAACTTCGGATTCGGTCACCGAGTTAAACAACGTCGACTTGCCGGCGTTGGTGTAGCCCACCAGTGAAACCGTCGGTATGTCAGCCCGTTTGCGGCCACGACGCGACTGCTCGCGCTGGCTGCGGACCTTTTCCAGGCGCCCCTTGATCTGCCGCAGGCGAACCCGCAACAGACGCCGGTCGGTTTCCAGCTGGGTTTCACCCGGACCGCGCAAGCCGATACCACCTTTCTGCCGCTCAAGGTGAGTCCAGCCGCGAACCAGCCGCGTACTCATGTATTCAAGCTGGGCCAGTTCAACCTGGAGCTTGCCTTCATGGGTGCGGGCGCGTTGGGCGAAGATATCGAGAATCAGACCCGTACGGTCGATCACGCGACACTCGAAAGCGCGTTCGAGGTTACGTTCCTGACTGGGCGTGAGGGTGTGATTGAAAATCACCAGATCTACCTGCTCGGCTTTGACCAGGTCGCGTAATTCTTCGACCTTGCCACTGCCAATCAGGTATTTGGCGGATGGCCGATGACGCGGCACGTTGAAAAACGCGACGGTCTCGGCGCCAGCCGAAATTGCCAACTCCTGAAACTCCTGCGGATCTTCGCGCGCCTCAGGGTCCTGTCCATCCAAGTGAACGAGAATGGCCCGTTCACCACCACCGTGGCGCTCAAAGAACAAAGGAGACTCCTATCAGGCGTTACCTGGCTCAGCATCACCTGCTTCGGATTCGGTTGCGCTAGGCAGACGAATTGGACGAACCGGCACTACTGTAGAGATAGCGTGTTTGTAGACCATTTGGCTGACGGTGTTTTTCAGCAGGATAACGAATTGGTCGAAAGACTCGATCGTACCTTGCAGTTTAATCCCGTTGACCAGGTAGATGGACACCCCAACTTTCTCTTTACGTAAAGTATTCAAGTAAGGGTCTTGTAGCGAATGCCCTTTTGACATGTGCCGCACTCCTTTAAGGATTCAATATAAAAAATAGGTAATCAGATGGCTTTGGCCGCCCCACCCCCAAGGATAGACGGCAATTGCAAGGACTCAGCTCAATATGGAGATGGTCCCCAGGTATTTCAAGGCGCGCGGCAGATTGTCGCAATCGAGACTGTCCAGCCAGTGTAAATCAGCCCAACTGCGAAGCCAGGTGAACTGGCGCTTCGCCAATTGGCGCGTGGCAATGATGCCACGCTCCTGCATCTCGGCTGACGTCAGCTTGCCATCCAGGTAATCCCAGACTTGGCGGTAGCCCACCGCACGTATAGACGGCAACCCTGTATGCAGATCACTTCTATTACGCAGGGCTAGGACCTCGTCGATGAATCCCTGTTCCAACATTAAGGTGAATCTTTGTTTAATTCGCTCGTGCAGTACCTGGCGATTCGCCGGAGCAATGGCCAAGTTCGCGACAGTATAGGGCAATTGTTGCCGTCCCGAAGCGGCTGCTTCAGTACTTTGCGCAGATTGTTGCAAGCGAAGCGCAGTCATGCTCTGACCGCTGACACGGTAAACTTCCAACGCTCGACTCAAACGCTGCGGATCGTTCGGATGAATACGTGCCGCGGAAACCGGGTCAATGACCGCCAATTGCTCGTGCAACGCCTGCCAGCCAAGGCGTGCAGCCTCTTCCTCGATCTGCGCGCGGACCTCCGGGTCGGCGGCCGGCATATCCGCAAGCCCTTCAACCAACGCCTTGTAATAGAGCATTGTGCCGCCGACCAGCAGCGGAATGTTACCCCGCGCGGTGATTTCGGCCATGGCTTGCAGGGCATCGCGACGGAAATCTGCCGCCGAATACGCTTGCGCCGGGTCGAGAATATCGATCAAACGGTGCGGAAACTCAGCCAAAAGCTCTTTTGATGGCTTGGCGGTGCCAATGTCCATGCCGCGGTAGACCAGCGCCGAATCGACACTGATCAGCTCGCACGGCAGCACCTTGGTGAGCTCGATGGCCAGGTCGGTCTTGCCGGCGGCGGTCGGGCCCATCAGGAAAATCGCAGGAGGGAACTGGCTCATCAACGACCGCGCAAGAACAGTTTGTCCAGATCGTCCAGGCCCAGTTGGGTCCAGGTCGGTCGGCCATGGTTGCATTGACCACTGCGCTCGGTGTTTTCCATGTCGCGCAGCAGACCGTTCATTTCCGGCAGGGCCAGGCGCCGATTGGCCCGGACCGCGCCATGGCAGGCCATGGTGCCGAGCAATTCGTTGAGGTGCGCCTGAATCCGGTCGCTGGTGCCATATTCCATCAAGTCAGCCAACACGTCACCCACCAGTCGATTGGCCTCAGCCTGCTTGAGCAGGGCCGGGATCTGCCGGATAGCCAAGGTTTCCGGGCCGAGGCGTTGCAGTTCGAAGCCCAGGCGCTGGAACCAGGCGACGTGCTCTTCGGCGCAATCGGCTTCACGCTGACTGAGCGCCAGGGTTTCCGGCACCAGCAGCGGTTGCCCGCTCAAGCCTTCGCTGGCCATGGCGACTTTCAGGCGTTCGTACATGATCCGCTCATGAGCGGCATGCATGTCTACCAGCACCAGACCCTGGGCGTTTTCCGAAAGGATGTAGATGCCTTTGAGCTGCGCTAGCGCGTAGCCCAGCGGCGGGATGTCGTCCTGACCAGCTGGCAGCGCTACCGCATTGGCCTCGGGCAACGGCGCGAAGAACTCGCGATAGGCGGCCTGTGCTTCTGCAACCGGAACAGCTGACTGGGGACGCGGGGTGTATTGATACTGATATCCAGCCCCAGCACCCGAACCGGTTGGTGCATTGAACGAAGGCTGTGCCTGAGGTTGTTCCATCAGCGCATTGGCGGCCAGGCGCATCTCACCCTGCGGGCCGAACTCACCGGCCTCAAGGCCCGTAGGCCGCACCGTGGCTGTCACAACCGGTGCTGCCAGATGATCGTCCGGCCGCACATCGCCCAAGGCACGGTGCAGGGTGCCATAGAGAAAATCGTGAACCATGCGCCCTTCACGGAAGCGCACTTCGTGCTTGGTGGGGTGCACGTTGACATCGACGCCCGTCGGGTCGACCTCGAAGAACAGCACGAACGTCGGATGCCGACCATTGAACAATACGTCGCGATAAGCCTGGCGCACGGCGTGTGCCACCAGCTTGTCGCGCACGGCACGACCATTGACAAAGAAATACTGTAAGTCCGCCTGGCTGCGGTTGAAGGTCGGCAACCCTACCCAGCCCCACAGATGCAGGCCATTGCGCTCGATTTCGATCGGTAGCGCCTGCTCCAGGAAACCGGGTCCGCAGATGGCCGCCACGCGCCGGGCGCGAGCCGCATCGTCGCGGGCTTCGTGCAGGCTGAGGATGGTCTTGCCGTTATGGCGCAGATGAAAGGCCACGTCGAACCGCGCCAGGGCCAGGCGCCTGATGACTTCCTGCAGGTGATCGAATTCGGTTTTTTCGGTCTTGAGAAACTTGCGGCGTGCCGGAGTATTGAAGAACAGGTCGCGCACCTCGACCGAGGTACCCACCGGATGGGCCGCAGGCTGCACCCGCGGCGCCATGTCCCGGCCCTCGGTCTCGACTTGCCAGGCCTGCTCGGCATCGCGGGTGCGCGACGTCAGGGTCAGGCGCGCCACCGAACTGATCGATGCCAATGCCTCACCGCGAAAGCCCAGGCTCATGACCTGTTCAAGATCTTCCAGGTTGCGGATCTTGCTGGTGGCGTGTCGCGCCAGGGCCAGCGGCAGGTCATCGGCGGAAATGCCGCTGCCATCGTCGCGCACCCGCAGTAACTTGACGCCACCCTGCTCCACGTCGACATCGATGCGCTTGGCGCCGGAGTCGAGGCTGTTTTCCAGCAGCTCCTTGATCACCGAAGCCGGCCGCTCAACCACTTCGCCGGCGGCGATCTGGTTCGCCAACCGTGGGCTGAGCAGCTCGATGCGAGCGCTGTTGTTCACGACTTCGTTCATTCCTTGGCCGCCAGTTCAGTGCCTGGGATGGTCAGGTGCTGGCCGATCTTGAGCTCATCGCTCGACAGGTTGTTGGCGCTGCGCAGGGTCGCCGGGGACACTTGATAGCGCACCGCGATCATCGCCAGCGTCTCGCCCGGGTTTACCCGATGGTCACGAGGGCCTTGGGCGATTTTTCCGGAATCACGCAGCCAGGCAATGTAAGTGCCCGGTGGCGGATTCTGCTGGAAGAACTGGCGCACGCCGCTGCTGATGGAGCGCGCCAGCGCCTGCTGGTGGCTCGATGCAGCCAGCTTCGAGGCTTCGTTGGCATTGGAGATAAACCCGGTTTCGACCAGGATCGACGGGATGTCCGGTGACTTCAGCACCATGAACCCGGCCTGCTCGACGCGTTGCTTGTGCAGGGGCGTGACCCGGCCGATGTTGCTCAGCACTTTCTGGCCAACGTTCAGGCTGGAGGTCAGGGACGCGGTCATCGACAGATCGAGCAATACGCCAGCCAGCATGCGGTCCTTGTCGTCGAGGCTGACGTTGCCGGCCCCCCCGATCAGGTCGGAACGGTTTTCGCTGTCGGCCAGCCAGCGCGCGGTTTCCGAAGTGGCACCGCGATCGGACAGGGCGAACACCGAGGCACCGAACGCCGCGGCAGAAGGCGCGGCGTCGGCGTGAATCGAGACGAACAGGTCGGCGCCTTTCTTGCGGGCAATTTCCGTACGGCCACGCAATGGAATGAAGTAGTCGCCGGTGCGCGTCAGCTCCGCGCGAAAGCCTTTCATGCCATTGACCTGGCGCTGCGTTTCACGGGCGATCTGCAGCACCACGTCTTTCTCGCGCTGACCACGTGAGCCGGAGGCGCCCGGGTCTTCACCACCGTGACCGGCATCGATTACCACAACGATGTCGCGCTTGCCGGCCGGTGCGGGAGGCAGCTTGATCGAAGGTTCGGATGGCGTGACCGGAACGGCCGGCACCGTGGCCACCGTTGGCGTCGGCACTGGCGCTGGCGCTGGCGCGGCATCGGCCGGGTTATCGAACAGATCGACCACCAGGCGATTGCCATACTGGGCGTTGGGCGCCAGGGAGAAGCTTTTTGGCGTCACCGCCTTTTTCAGGTCGATGACCACCCGCAAGTCGGTCGGCGTACGTTGTGCCGAGCGCATCGCGGTGATCGGGGTGTTGGACGAGTTGACGTTCAACGGCGCACCGAGGCTCGCGCCGTTGATGTCGATGACCAGGCGATCCGGGGCCGTCAGCGTAAAGACGCTGTGCTGCACCGGACCGGACAGGTCGAACACCAGCCGCGTGTTGTCCGGAGCCCGCCACAGGCGAACACTGTTGACCTTCGTCTCGGCCACAGCGTCGACGGTCACCGCCAGAAACATCACCCCTACGGCAGCAACCAACGCGCGAAAGCGCATACCTAACCCCATCATCTATTTGGATTCCAATGCCAAAGCGGCACACCAGGCCTCGCCACGCGAACCCCTGGGTAAAATTTTCAGCGAACGCCCGCTGTCTTGCGGGCTAATGGTAATGGTCAGGTCGGGCTTTGGCAAAAAGCCTGCACCTTTATCAGGCCATTCGATCAGGCACAGCGCATCGTCCTCGAAATAGTCGCGGATGCCGAGAAATTCCAGCTCCTCCGGATCGACCAGGCGATACAAGTCGAAATGGAACGCACGAATGTCACCGATCTCATAGGGTTCGACCAGGGTGAAGGTCGGGCTTTTGACCGCCCCGACATGCCCCAAACCACGAATGATACCCCGGGACAATGTGGTTTTCCCCATCCCCAGATTACCTTCGAGGAAGATCAGGCCATGCCCCTCGGTGATACGGGCGATACGTGCGCCAAAGTCGCTCATGGCCTGCTCATCGGCCAGGTACAGGGTTACTTCAGACACGGTGCTTGCTCCTCCAACAACTGACGAATGGCTGGTATCAGATCACTGGCCGCCAGTCCACGGCCGAATTTACCTTGGCGTTCACCGGCATTGGCGTGTAGCCAGACGGCCAGGCAAGTCGCATCGAACGCGTCCATGCCCTGGGCCAGCAGCGCACCGACCAGACCCGCCAGCACGTCACCCAGACCGGCGGCAGCCATTGCCGGATGGCCTTGATGACACACGGCAAGGCGCCCGTCAGGACAGGCGATCAGACTGCCGGCCCCCTTGAGCACCACCACTGCTGAGTATTTTTTGCTCAGTGCATGGGCCGCCGCGGGGCGATCGGCCTGAACCTGGGCAGTGCTGAGTCCCAGCAACCGAGCGGCTTCTCCCGGATGCGGCGTGATCACGCAGCCCTTGGGCAAGCTCATCCGGCCTTCCGCCAGGAGGTTCAGCGCATCGGCGTCCCAGACTTGCGGCAGGGGTGCGTTGGCGGCGGCCGACAACAGGCTTCTCCCCCATGCACCCTGCCCCAGTCCAGGGCCGACCACCAGTACGGACACCTTTTGAAGCAAATCCATCAGCTGATTGGCCGACGCAGCGCCCAGCGCCATCGCCTCGGGGATCCGGGCCAGGGCAGCCGGCACATGCTCGGGACGGGTCGCCAGCGACACCATGCCCGCGCCGCTGCGCAATGCACTTTGCGCGCTCAACAGGATTGCCCCGCCCAGCCCGCGATCGCCACCGATCAGCAATACGTGGCCGAACTGGCCCTTATGGGAAGCGCCCCTGCGGGCGGCCAGGCGCGGCAGGTTGCCGGCTGTCAGGCGTCGAGCGGTAATCGGCGCACCCTCGAGCAGCCGGGGATCGGCGTGCAGGTCATTGAACACTCGCTCGCCCACCACATTTGCCGCGTCGCCGGTGAATAACCCCAGCTTCAAGCCGATAAAGGTCACCGTCAGATCGGCTCGCACGGCACAACCGAGGATGCGCCCGGTATCAGCGCATAGCCCGGAGGGGATATCCACCGCCACCACCGGAAGGCCGCTGGCGTTGATCGCGGCGATGGCACTGGCGTACGGCTCGCGCACCTCTCCGGTCAGACCGGTACCGAGCAAGGCGTCCAGGACGATGCCTCGACAGACCGATTGCGCGCTCCACGCTTCAATCGCAACGTTTTCGGCCACCGCTTCGGCATGCGCCGAAGCCGCATCACCGCGTAGCTGCCGGGGATCTCCCGCCGCCAGAACCCGAACCGTCCACCCGCCGCGCTTGGCCAGCACGGCAACCAGGTAACCGTCGCCAGCGTTATTGCCGTGGCCGGCGACCACCGTCAATTCATTCGCCGCCGGCCACTGCCGGACCAGCGCTCGCCAGGTGGCTCGTGCGGCGCGATGCATCAATTCGAAGCCCGGTGTGCCAGCCGCGATCAGGCTCGCATCGAGCCCCCGGACCTGCGCGGCGCTGTACAGCGCGTCGGGTAAATCATCTTTAGTGTGCGGCATGCGTCTACGGGCTCCGATGTCTGGCAGAATTATACGCACCTCAGCTCCGGTTTCTCTCGCCTCATGCCCGCTATTACCACAGATCTGCCTGCCCTCGCCCAATCCATCAAGGACTGGGGCCGTGAGCTGGGCTTTCAACAAGTCGGCATCAGCGGCCTGGACCTCGCCGAGCATGAGCAGCACCTGGAACGCTGGCTTGCAGCCGGCTACCACGGCGAAATGGAATACATGGGCGCCCACGGCAGCAAACGCTCGCACCCCGAAGAACTGGTACCAGGCACCTTGCGCGTAATATCGCTGCGCATGGACTACCTGTCGGGCGATACCAGAATGGCGCAATTGCTCGCCCAACCGGAAAAAGCCTACGTCTCGCGTTACGCCTTGGGCCGCGATTACCACAAGTTGATCCGCAAACGCGTGCAACAATTGGCGGAAAAAATCCAGGCCGAAATTGGCCCGTTTGGTTATCGCGCGTTTGTCGACAGCGCTCCCGTCCTGGAAAAAGCCATCGCAGAGAAAGCGGGTCTGGGCTGGATCGGCAAAAACACCCTGGTCTTGAATCGCAAGGCTGGCAGTTATTTTTTCCTCGCCGAACTGTTCGTCGATTTGCCGTTGCCCGTGGACCCACCCCATGCCAGCGAACACTGCGGCCGCTGCAGCGCCTGTCTCGACATCTGCCCGACCAACGCCTTCGTCGGCCCCTATGTGCTGGACGCCCGGCGCTGTATTTCCTATTTGACCATCGAACTCAAGGGCGCCATCCCCGAAGAGCTGCGACCGCTGATCGGTAATCGGGTGTTCGGTTGCGATGACTGCCAGATCGTCTGCCCGTGGAACCGCTTTGCCCGTCCGTCCGGCGAAAGCGACTTCAAGCCACGGCACAACCTGGACAACGCCGAACTGGCCGAGCTGTTCATGTGGGATGAGGATAAATTCCTCAGCAGCACCGAAGGTTCGCCCTTGCGCCGGACCGGTTACGAAAACTGGCTGCGTAACCTGGCGGTGGGCTTGGGCAATGCGCCTTCAACGATTCCGGTACTGGAGGCGTTGAAGGCGCGACGCGAACATCCATCCGAACTGGTCCGCGAACACGTCGAGTGGGCCCTGAAACAACACGGTCTTGTGTAGGAGCTGCCGCAGGCTGCGATCTTTTGACCTTGATTTTTTAAGGTCAAAAGATCGCAGCC
>NZ_JASCAE010000092.1:0-19483 GCF_029967975.1 Pseudomonas sp. V98_8 | reverse complement strand
GTCCCTCCTCCTCCCTTCAAGTCCTACCATACAAGCGAGCCTGCTCGCGAAAGCGATGGACCAGTCAACATCAATGTTGAATGTCATGGCCCTTCGCGAGCAGGCTCGCACCCACAGGAAAAATTCGATTGCCATTGCTAGGCTCAAACTCCCAAGACCGCAATGGAGCACCCTCATGGCTATCCTGGCCCTGCGCGCCGACGCCTCCCACATCGACACGATCGCGCCGTTATTCGACGCTTATCGTGGCTTCTACGGCCAGCCGTCGAACCTGCCCCAGTCCCGCGACTTCATCGCCGAACGCATCGCCCGCGACGAGTCGGTGATCTTCTTCGCCGAGGACACCGACGGCCAGGCGCTGGGTTTCGTGCAGATGTTCCCGACCTTTTCCTCCATCGACGCCCACCGCACCTGGCTGCTCGGCGACCTGTTCACCAGGCCCGCCGCCCGGGGCAAAGGTGTTGGTACGCTGCTGATGAATACCGCCCGCGACTTTGCACGGTTGATGGGAGCCAAGGGCATGACCCTGGAAACCGCCACCGACAATTTCAGTGCCCAGCGCCTGTATGAGTCACTGGGCTATGTACGCGATCCGGGCTACTACACCTATTGCCTGGACTTGAAACAAGACTAGGTTCAAAAAAAGCGGCAGCCTCGACGAGGCTGCCGCTCTGGAGGCAGGTTTTCATCTGCGGCGAAACGCGGCGCTTTTCGTCCATTGCAAGCAAGCTTGCTGTTGAAATTTTCTCAAGCTGCTGGCTGTTTTACTTCGCCGAACACCGGACGAAAGAAGGAGCGTTCATAGCTGAGGATGCAGCGCGTTTCTTCTGCGTACTTGAAGGCGGCGATGCATTCCGCATCCTTCATAGACTGTTGGCGATACGTTTCGTAGGCCGCAAGGCTAGGGAAGGTGAACATGGCCAGGGCAACGTTGTTGGCCCCTTCGGACGGCAGGAAGTAGCCGTGATGCTGGCCGCCGAACTTCTCCACCAGTGGAATCCACAGTTTGCCGTAGTGTTCGAATGCATCGAGCTTGTAGGGGTCCAGCACATATTTCAGGTAGCAGGTGACCATCGGTTTTTTCTCTCTGACAGGTTAGCTATGTTCGGTGGTTGAATCGTCCGGCAGGTCGGGCAGAAGCCGCGCCGCCACGTTTGCGACAGCCTCGCCGCTGGTATCGCGCTTGAGCCATTCGGCCGGCGGCCAGCCCACCACGTTGAGGAAGGTTCGGGAGAACGAGGCTTGCGAACTGTAGCCGACTGTCGGGGCGATGACTTTGATCTGCACACCATCGCGCAATAGATCCTGGGCCAGTTTCATTCGCCAGGCGGTAACGTAGCCCATCGGCGAAATTTCCATGATCCGGGTAAAACAGGCGGCAAATTTTGACCGCGACATATTCGCAAGGCTGGCCATTTTCTCTACGGTCCAGGGCGCCTCGGGCTCCTGGTGAATGCGCTTGAACACTGTCCCGAGGCGCCCATCCTGAAGGGCGTAGAGCAAACCGCTGGATATCTTGCCCTCGCTGACCGAGCGGCGCACCAGGAGCACGAACAGGTATTCGAGCAGCAGGTTCAGGGCTTTGGTTCGACCGGGGGCCTGGTCCTGAAATTCATTGATCAGGGTGCCGAGCAGGGGCGTGAGGTTTTCCAGTTGGCGAAAGGCAAACACCAGGGTTTCCTTGAGCCCGAGCGGGAAGGGCTGCAGGGAGTTGCGTCCGAACTGGAACGAGGCGCAGATCAATTCGGCGCCCTCGACCGCGCTTGAGCGCAATTGATAACGGCAGCTGCTGGGGCAAAACAGCACACTGGGCTCGCTGATCGAGATCGTTGGCAGCCCCGGTTGCACCATGTGGATACCGCCACGACGGATCACATGGATGAACGCCATGCCCGGCGGCTTGTCGAGCACCAATGTGCCCACCATGGGGCCGGAAAAGAACAGCCGACCCTGCAGATGTGTGCGCTCGAAGAATTCGGAAAGGATATCCATGTTGGAGACGCCTGGGTAAAGACGCTGTACGTCCTGGCAAAAGAGGAACAGGGCGCGACCGTAGGATGACGTTCTCGCCGATGGTAAACAACACCCCTGCCGGGTGCCATGGCGCAGCGCGATTTTTCCATCCTTGAGCGGAGTCAACTGTCATGAGCAACGATTCGATTCGCACCACCGCCCCGTATGCCGACCCGACAGAGCCTGCGCTGCCGGACCCGGGCATGCAGCTCGACCTGGCCCGCGCAGCACTGGTGGTCATCGACCCGCAGATCGACTTCCTCAGCCCCGAAGGTGTGAGCTGGGGTGTATTCGGCAAGAGTGTAGTGGAGCACGATGTGGTCAATCACCTCGGGCAGTTGTTTGCCGCTGCCAAAGAAGCAGGCATCACCGTCGCTGTTTCCCCGCACTATTACTACCCGTGCGATCACGACTGGCATTTCGGCGGGCCGCTGGAAAAGGTCATGCACAGCATCTGTATGTTCGATCGGCAGGGGCCGCTGAGCCTCGACGGTTTCGAAAACTCAGGTGCCGACTTCATGCCCGGGTTCAAGCCCTACATTCTCGACGGCAAGACCATCATCGCTTCGCCGCATAAAGTGTACGGCCCTGAAACCAATGACTTGGCGTTGCAACTGCGCAAGCACGGTGTTTCGCAAATCATTCTGGCGGGGATGGCGGCGAACCTCTGTGTCGAGTCGCACCTGCGTGAGTTGCTGGAGCAGGGCTTTGAAGTGGCGGTGGTCCGCGACGCCACCGCCGGCCCGAGCACGCCGGAGGGCGATGGCTATCTGGCTGCGTTGATCAACTACCGTTATATCGCCAACGCCCTGTGGACCACGGCGCAGACGCTGGACTATCTCAAGACCTGATCGCCCTGATACCAGGGGGGAGACGGCTGTACCCGATTTACTGCAGGAGCGAGCATGCTCCGGGCGGCGTTCCGACGATGGTCGTCAACGATGACGCGGGGAGCCTGGCACCCCGCGGTGCCCTCAGGTTTCTCGCGAGCATGCTCGCTCCTACAGGTTCCAATAACGCTATCGTGATCTGACCTCCCGTGCCGATCGCCAATCAGCGACATTCCATGCAGAAGTAGGGCATGACGTCGGAACTGGCATCGTAGCCATTGCTGCCATCGGCGTAATGATTGTGCCGCAGGCGGTCGGAGCCGCCTTCCGCCACCCTTGTCCCGCGCATCGAGTTGTATCCGCCTGCGGCAACGTTGTTTTGCTTCAGTCGATCGGAACCGTCCGATGCCAGTTGCCGCTCGCGCAGGCGTTCGGCGCCGCCCTCGGCCAGTTGCCGTTCTCTCAAACGATCAGCCCCACCTTCGGCGACCTTATTCTGCTTGAGCTGCCGTTCTCTCAGGCGATCGGCGCCACCTTCGGCGACCTGATTCTGCTTGAGACGCTGCGCACCATCGGCAGCCAGTTGTGGTTCCTTGGTGCGGTCTGCACCCCCCTCGGCAGCGTTGTGCACGGCCGTGTGGGCGCCGGACGTTCCGGCGCCCGCTTCGGCGGCCTGTGCGTTGGCCGCGAGCAAACCGAGGGCCGAAAAGAGGGCAAGTCCTACTGCAAGGCGGGGGGTGTTCATCATGTTCACCTAATGAGTCACGGGATTGTTCAAGCAACAAGTGGGCAGGCAGGAATGCCGGCTATTGCAGCCCTGACATTCGATGCCTGCATCTTAATTGCCTGAAAAATCCCGTCACTCATGCATAGGTTGTCCAGATCAACATCCAGGTATTAGCCGCTCATACGCAAGTATGCCGAGCGACTTTCAATCGGCAGGCAACACGGGCGGCTTGCCCTGGTCCTTCAACAGAAAGACGACGAATTTCGCCGGCTTGTCCTTGCTGGCATTGCGGCCCACCGTGTGAATGTCGTTGGGGCCTTCATGGAAGCTCTGTCCGGGCATCAACGTGACTTCCTTGCCACCCTTGACCCCCATGACGATCGAGCCTTCGAGCACATAGATGAAACCGTGGGCGTCGTGTCGATGAACCGGGTCGGCACCGCCCGGCGGGTATTCAACGGTGAGCATCAGCACTTCCTTGCCGGGGTAATCGGGCAGCGCCGTGACCGACACTTCCTTGACATCCGGGTGCGGCGCGTCGGCGGCCAGGACCCGGGCAGGCAGGGTGGACAGTGCAAGCAGGGCGAGGAGAACGTGGGTTCGCATGGGACTCTCCTGAATGTGTACGCGGTTTGCCTTATTAGACGCCAGCGCTCTTGAGCCATTGATCGAAGTGAATCTTGCCGAGGATGGGATTGGCGCCAGGGGTCAGTGACTGGTCGTTGATGATCGCGCCGTAATATCCGGCGTTGTCGTCGGTAATCACTTCACGCTGATCCTTGGTGTGTTGCAGGTAGGTTTTTGCGAACGACACCAGAGGTTGTTTGTCAGGGCCAGCCACTTCCTCGATTTTGCCGGTGGGCGCCGCCACGGCAATTTTGGCCAGTGCCGCGGCGACATCGGCCGAGGCGATCGGCTGCAGGGCGGCCGATGTCAGGCGAATGGTGTCGCCTTGTGCGCCTGATTGTGCAATGGCGCCGATGAACTCGAAGAACTGCGTAGCGCGCAGGATCGAGTAAGGCACACCGGCTTTCTTGATGATCTCTTCCTGGGCCATCTTGGCGCGAAAGTAGCCGCTTTCGAGCATCCGCTCCGTGCCCACTACCGAAAGCGCGACGTGATGCTTGACCCCGGCGGCCTTCTCGGCGGCGGCAAGATTGCGCCCGGATTTTTCGAAGAATTCCAGCACGGCGGCATCTTCGAACGAAGGTGAATTGGCGACGTCGACCACCACGTCGGCGCCTTGCAGCGCGGCCTGCAAGCCTTCTCCGGTGACGGCGTTGACGCCGGTACTCGGCGTGGCGGGCACCACATCATGTCCGCCTTCGCGCAGGAGTTTGCACAGTTGTGTTCCAATCAAGCCCGTACCGCCGATGACGACAATTTTCATGTTTGAGCCTCCGTCTGTTGGTGTGGCATGCCACGCACGTCGTGAGTAGCTAGTCTAGGCGGGCGAACGCGGGGCGTGGGTTGGCGGGATGGACGGCAGGCCTTGGCCTCGCGCGTCTGAAAAGCTTCGGTTCAGGGCCTTGGCCATGCTCAAATGGCAGCCATTTTTTTGCTTCGGGCTGGAACTGGAAATGAACAAAGTGGCGGTGATGACCCTCGTCCTGATCCTCGGTGCAGGCCTGTTCGCCACGCAAGCGAACGCGCAGGGCGATGCCGAGGCGGGCGGTAAACTGTTCAAGCGGGTGTGCGGTGGCTGCCACCAGATCGGCGAGTCGGCGCGGGCGTTTTTTGGTCCGCAACTCAACGGTGTTGTCGGACGGGTTGCCGGCAGCACCACGGACTATCAGTACTCCGACGCGATGAAATCGTCGGGCATTGTCTGGACGCGTGAAAAACTGGCGGCGTACATCGAGGACCCGAAAGCCGTGGTGTCGGGCACGCGGATGATTTTCTGGGGGATCAGCGATCGAGAGAAGATCGATGATTTGCTGGCTTACATCCAGACCTTCCCGGCACCCTGAAAACTGGCAGATGTACCTCGACCTGTAGGAGCTGCCGCAGGCTGCGATCTTTTGATCTTGCTTTGGCCCTGGAAAAATCAAAAGATCGCAGCCTGCGGCAGCTCCTACAGGGGTGCATTTTTAGCGACGCAGTTCAGCGCAATGGTCCTGCTCCGGTTGCGCTGCCGTATACCACACATAATCCGCGCTGTCGGCGCTCACGGTCTTGCCCACTTCAGCCAGCACCAACACTGCGTTACCTTTGCCAGCGCCGAGGTCCTGCAGGTGCAACGGCACCCCCAGATCCTTGCGCACATGGAACGCCCCGGCCAGCAACAGCGCGGGCGTCGGCGCCGCCAGCAGACGTTCGGCCATGCGCCGGTCACGCTGTTGCTGCACAGCGAGCATCGCCGGCATTTGCGCTTCGGGCAGCAAGCCGCAATGGGACGCGCGGATATCGTCCAGCAATGTCGCTTGTACCCTTTGGGTAGTGGACGCTTCACCGCTGAGCGGCGGGCGCTGTCTGTAGATCTGCATGATCTGCGCCCGGTCCAGGTTGGCCGACAGCAGGGGGTAGGGTTGGCGCAGGGCGTAGGTGACCAGTGCGCCGTAGACGCCCCAATCCCAGTTGGCCTGCCAGGACAGCGCCTGGTAAGCGTCGGCCGGTGGTTGGCCGGCACGGGTCGCGGCCTGGGCCGCATCGACTTTTGCCTGTTGGTCGGGGTTGAGCATTTCCATCAACAGGCTGCCTTGTGGACGTTGGGCCGCCAGTTGGCGCAGCAGCCACAGTTGCAAGGCATGGTGATCCGGATTGTCGTGTTGCTCGCCGACCAGCACCCGTGGCGCAATCGCCAGGCGCTCGACCAGCTCCTGCGGGGTGAGGGCGCGTCCGGTGGCGAGTTCGCGGATCACCCCGAGATCGGCGTGATCTCGCCCTTGCGGGGCGATTGCCGATGGAGGCGCTGCGACGTAATGGGTTTGGCAGGCAGCCAGCAGACTGACCAGGCATAGCAGCAGAATACGCATCGGTTTTCCTCGTTAGTCGGTGGTCCCTACGCTCGCATTAGCGATAGGGGGCGGGAATCAGCGCGCGATAATCAACGGATGACCGCGTTCCGGATGCCGCTGAATCAGCACCTGCAGCCCGTACACCGCCTCCAGGGCCTGGGCGGTCAGGACTTCATCCGGTGGACCATAGGCGTGCGGGCGACCCTCCTGCAACAGCAACAAATGATCGCAATAACGGGCAGCCAGGTTCAGGTCGTGCAGGATCACCAGCACCGCCGCACCACGCCCGGCGAAATCGCGCACCGCTTGCAGAATGGTGTGCTGGTGCAGCGGGTCGAGCATCGAGGTGGGTTCGTCGAGCAGCAGGGTCTGACCCTCGGCACCCGGCCACAATTGCGCGAGCACCCGCGCCAGGTGCACACGCTGGCGTTCGCCACCGGACAGGGCCAGATAACTGCGTCCCGCCAGGTGCAGGGCGTCGGCGGCGCTCAGGGCCTGGGCGACAATTTGCGCATCGCGCACGCGCCCGCTGGCATGGGGCAGACGACCCATGCCCACCACTTCATTGACTGAGAAGGCAAAGTTCAGGCTCGAACTCTGGGGCAAAACCGCCAGGCGTCTGGCTCGCTCCTGGCCCGGCCAGTCGGCGAGTGCACGTTCGTCGAGGCTGACCGTGCCTGCGTTGGCCGGCAGCTCATCGCACAAAGCGGCCAGCAGGGTGCTTTTACCGGCGCCGTTGGGGCCCAGCACGCCGAGGACTTGACCCGGATGCAGCTCGATATCGATGTCCGCCAGTACGGTGCGATTGCCGCGTCGCACCATTAAATTGTTGGCTCGCAGCATCAGGAGCGCCCCCGTACCAGCAGATAAAGGAAGAAGGGCGCACCGATGAGTGCGGTGACGATGCCGATCGGCAACTCGGCCGGCGCCAGCAGCAAACGCGCGACCAGATCGGCCAGCAACAACAGGCTGGCGCCGGCCAGCAATGAAGCAGGCAGCAACACCCGATGATCGGGACCGACCAGCAGTCGCATCAGGTGCGGTACCACCAGGCCGATAAAGCCGATCAGGCCGGCCGCCGCCACTGCGGCCCCCACACCCAGCGCGGTGCACAGCACCAGCTCAAGCTTGATCCGCTCGACATTGAAACCCAGGTGGCGGGCTTCGGACTCCCCCAACAGCAGCGCATTGAGCGCCGCCGCGCGCCGCGGCAACCACAACGCCACGCCCACCGCCACGATCAGCAGCGGCCACAGGCGCGGGTAACTGGCGCCGTTGAGGCTGCCCATGTTCCAGAAGGTCAGGGTGCGCAGCGTGGCGTCATCGGCCAGGTAGGTGAACAGACCAACCCCGGCCCCGGCCATGGCCGTCATCGCCACGCCTGCCAGGAGCATGGTGGCGACGTTGGTCTGGCCGTCGCTGCGGCCAAAGCGATACACCATCGCCGTGACGATCAGGCCACCGGCGAAGGCGCACACCGACAGCAGGTACGGCTCGATGGCCGGCGGCAAACCGCCCAGCAGACTGCCGCCGACGATGGCGACAGCCGCACCCAGCGCCGCGCCGCCGGACACCCCGACCAGCCCCGGGTCCGCCAGCGGATTGCGAAACAACCCTTGCATGGCCACGCCGGACAACGCGAGCACCGAACCCACCGCGATGCCGAGCAAACTGCGCGGCAGGCGAATCTGACCCAGAATCAGCTGCGCCTGTTGGCTGTCGCCTCCCTCCACCGGCAATCCGAGCAGCCGCAACCCGGCCAGCAATGTATCGCCCAGCGGCAGGCTGACCGGCCCCAGGGCCAGGGACAGCCAGAACACCAGCAGCAATAACAGACCCAGGGTAATCAGCATCGGCCGTGGCCGAACGATGGCCGTCATCGGGCGCTCTCTGTTGTCGGGAGCCCGGCCATGTGAACCTGTGCCGACGGATAGAATGCCTTCGCCCGCGGGTAACCGACGCTCGGCACGCTGTGCAATGGGCGCGGGTGCTGACTGGTGCTGTCGACGCCCACCAGCTTGCCCTCGCCAGCGAGGGCGACCACCCATTCGCTGAAGGCGCCGCCGGCACTGACCCAGCGCCGGGGCAGGGCGTCGGCCATGGTCATTTGGCTCGGGAGCAGGCCGGCGCAGGCCTGCAGGCATTTGATACGCATCAGGTCGCTTCCTTAGTCGATCAGTTGGGTGACCCATTCACCGTTGGCATCGAAACCTTCGAAGCCGGTGATGATGCCATCGACGCCCGGCTCGCGCACCCGTGATACCGATGACGCCGGCCTCGGTCGCTTGATCCGGACAACTGGCTTGTGCAGGTTGCGGCAACCAGGGATCAGCCTTGCGCAACCCATAGTGGTCGTTGGCCTGCCAGCGATGTGGCCCGAAAGATCAACCCAACGTGCCGGCCCCTGGCAATGTCATGTGTTCACCCTGCAACCCGGCGCTTCAAGGCCCGTTCAATGCACGCCAGCAGCGCATCGGTGTTGAACGGCTTGGAGAAATAACCTTCGGGTTTACGCACGCGGGCACTGAATTGTGGCGGCAGGCCGGGCTTTGCGGTGATGAACAGGGTAGGAATATGGATGTTTCTGCTCGCCAGGGACTCGTACATTTCCACTCCACACATGCCTGGCATCTGGATATCCGACACCAGGCAGTCTGTCTGCGCAGGTCCGCTGGATTCCAGGAACGCCCAGGCACTGCTGTAGGTCTTTACGGTGTAACCATAAGAGCGCAACAAACTGTCCAGTGAGACAAGAATGAGTTCGTCATCATCAACAACTGAAATAATAGCTGGGTTGAACATGTAGAAACCTGCGTCATTGCGAGTGGCGCTAATGGGAGCCCGTCATACCGCCAAGGTATGTGCTGCACAAAAGTGCAGGAACCTGCTTGGGTATGTGCAGTTGTTTTTTGCGCGGTGGTTGCGATGGGTCGCTTCTGTTGATTGCCTCACCCTGGCTGGTCATGGGGCAGGTTGTTCTCGATCATCGACAGAAAACGCGCGTTGCGCCGCACGCATTCTTCAAAAAAACGCTTGCTCGCATTGTCCTTGTTGGCGGTGGCGGATGCACGGTAGTCACGCAGCAAGGCATCGACGGCCCGCAGCCGACGCATGCCCTGACCAATGCCGGTCAGGCAGTCGGCAAAGCACTGCGGCCCACAGGCGTCATTCAGGAAATAGAGCGCCGCGGTATCGGCGTAGCCCCCGAGGTCGGTGATGCCGCTGATGAGAAAATCGGCATAGTCGGTATTGGCGCGCACCAGGCGATGGAACAACTGTTGCACCGGCAGGAAGCTGCCATTGCGCACTTTCTTTTGACCCAGCCTGAGTTGCGCGAGCATGCCCAGCGTAGTGCCCAGGATCTGCGTCAATGCGTCGATGATCTCTATGCGTTCTGCGGTCGACAGCGAGGTATGCGCGCCATAGCGGCTGAGGCGCAGCGGATGACTGACGAAGTACAGCTTTTGCAGTGCGTTCATGGCAACCATCCCCAGGTCAGCGCATTGGCGCGATGAGTGGATTTTTTCGAGGTGACCAGCCTAAAGCGATGGACCCGCGATAACACTCCTACCTCAAGACACCGCGCTAGCACATGGGGTCAGGCCCGTCATACCTGGGTATGAGCGGCGGGATACTGCGGCGCAACAGCGGGTTCACGGCATTGATAGACATTGCCGGTGTCGATGTCGCCGGCTCCCGGCGCCAGGTGGGGAGGAAGATGCTCATCGTGTCTGGGGGCTGTCAAAGCAATCGCAAACAGCATCTGCGTGCCGACCCCCAGGGTGCTGTCGACCCAGATCCGGCCGCCGTGAAATTCAATGATCGAGCGGCAGATCGAGAGGCCCATCCCCAGGCCGGTGGGTTTGGTCGTAAAGAACGGATCGAACAAGGAGGGCAGGATATCTTCGGCAATCCCGGTGCCGGAGTCGGCGATTTCAAGCACCGCCTCGTTGCCCTGGACGGAGGTGTGTATGCGCAGCGTTCGTGGGCGGTCATGCACGTTGGCCATGGCCTGGCAGGCATTGATGATCAGGTTGATGATCACTTGCTGCAGTTGAACCCGGTCGCCCTTGATGTGAGCGCCGGGTGCACCCAGCTGCAGGTGCGGGCGAACCTGATGGTTGCCGATGTCATGTTGCATGAGCGCCAGTGAGTCTCGGACGATCTCGTCGAATACTTCGGCCTTGCGTTGCACATCGCTCTGGCGCGACAGCGCCCTGATACAGGTGATGACATCGCTTACCCTGGATGAATTCTGGATGATCCGGTCCAGCGAACGGCGGGCTTCTTCGAGGTTCGGCTCGGGGCGGTTGATCCAGCGTTTGCACGATTCTCCGCTGGTGATCACCGCCGCCAGGGGCTGGTTGATTTCATGGGCAATGGTGGCGGCCAGTTCGCCCATGGATGTAATCCGCGTGACATGGGCGAGCTTGGCCTGGGAATGAAACAGCGCTTCCTCCGATTGCCGGGATGCAGTCACGTCCATCAATGCGCCGACGTATTCAACGCGCCGGCCATGGTTGAACAGCGGATTGGCGAGCATCTGCACCTGCTTGATCCGCCCATCGGGCATGACCAGCCGATATTCCACTTCGATCAGGTTTTGCCGGCGTGCAGCCTGTTCCAGAACACTGTCGACGATGGGCAGGTCATCGGGGTGCATGCGCGCCCTGACCATGGCCAGGGTCGGTGCGACATTCAGCGGGTATTCGAAAATGCGTGAGGCCTCTTCCGACCATGACAGCATCACCGGGTCATCGATGATCAGGCCGATACTGCCGGTATGGCTGAGTTTCTGGGCACCCAGGAAAAACGCCTCTTTGCGCCGCAACGTATCGCTGGCGCGCTTGCTGCGCAGCGCCAGCAGGGTGATGGTGGTCAGCGCGATCAGGCAGCGCACGAAACCGGCGATGAGCCTGTGATCACGATACCCTTCATCGATGATGAAACTGGCGCTCAGGATGGCCACGCAACTGAAGGCAACGGTCAGGAACACCGGCACGGAAAATATGCTTGCCGACATGAACACCAGCGTGATGTACAGCAGGGTCGGCGCGACATCCAGGTCGAGCAGCGAATTGGTAATGAAGATCATGCTGCCGACGGCAATGGCGGCCAGCCAGGCGACGGGGTCTGAAAAAAAAAGTTTCTTGCAACGTTTAATGATAGACATTTGTTCTTCCGGATTTTTGCTATCGAACGGCAACTCACAAGGCATCGGTGATGCCGGGCAAACTCTTTGAAGTGTTGGTGCTTGATCGGACTGGAGAAAAAACGCCCGCCAGAAAAACCAGTGGCGGGCGCTTGGGAAAGGCCCCGGGCCAGCAAGGAGTGGGCTGGTCGGGATACAGGCGTAGACTTCACATCACCCGGCGAGGCCAGGTGGCTGAACGAGCGGTTGGCGCCGCAGGCGATTGAGCGTCAGCAGGCGCAGTACATAACCGAGTTTGATGGCGGTGGGCCCCAGTATCGTCATGGCATGGGCCATCACCAGGCCGGGCAGCGACAGATGCTGATCCAGGCCGTAAGCCAGAATGGCGCCGACGACCAGTGCGACCAGCCCTGCGATCAGCATGACGTGCGACAACTTCAAGGCCCGATGCGGATGCTCAAAAAAACCAGACATGTCGATCACCTGCGTCTTGCAGTGCCAGGGTGTAGGGTGACGGCCGTGGTTGGCACGGCCGTATCGATCGTCCTCAGGCCACCGGAATCAACGGATCGGCGGCCGCCAGCGCCACGGCTCGATCAGCCGCCGGCGGATAGATCCACAGGGTGTTGATCTGAGTCTTGAGCTCCTTGGCTTCTTGCTTGATCAGCTTGACCTGGCGATCCCAGCCCTCGGTGAATACCGCGCCCCAGGCGCCCAGGTCCACGCAGGTGACATACTTGGGTTGGCTGTAGGCGATCGGCTCGACACCCAGCAACTCGGCGGCGACGTTATTGCCGGCATAACGACCCAGGGCGATGGCGTGCTGGCAGGACATTGCCGCGAAGTTGCCCAGGTCGTCGGTGGCGGCATAGGCCACGTCACCGCTGGCGTACACATCGGCGTGACCGCGCACCTTGAGGTGCTGATCGACATGCAGGCGGCCCTGATGATCGCGGGTACCTTGCACTTGCTCGGTCAGCGAGTTGGCACGGAAACCGACGGTCCAGATCACCGTGTTCGACTCGATACGCTGGCCATCGGCAAGGGTGACGCCGTTGGCATCGACCGCGGCCACAGTGGTGTTGAGTATCCACTGGATGCCCAGGTGCTCCGAGGCTTCAACGATCGTAGGGCGGATGCCGTCACCCAGGGCGGCGCCGATTTGCGCGGCACGGTCAACCACGACGACCCGGATGTCAGCGTCTTCACCGAGTACGGCACGCAGGCGCGCCGGCATTTCGGTTGCTGTTTCGATCCCTGTGAAACCACCGCCTGCCACCACTACGGTGTTGCGGGCCGCACTGACCGGCTTGTCCTTCAGGGATTTGATGTGAGCTTCCAGGCGAGTGGCGGACTCGATCTCATCGACATCGAAGGCGTGTTCCAGGCCGTCGACCGGGGGACGCATCAGCTTGCTGCCAGCGGCCAGCACCAGGCGGTCGTAGCCCAGCTTGCCCTGGATACCTGCGGCGTTGACGTAGCTGACCTGTCTGCTGCTCTCGTCGATAACCTCGGCCGACCCCTTGACGAATTTCACCCCCACGGCGTCGAACAGCTCGTCCAACGGTGCCTTCATGGTGTGCACGTCAGGCTCGTAGAAGCGCGGGCGGATGCGCAGCTCGGCCTGAGGAGCCAACACGGTGATCTCGACGTCATTTCGATCGTGCTTGTCCAGCAGACGGGCAGCGCTCAAGGCGCTCCAGACACCACCGAACCCTGCACCAATAATCAAGATTTGCTGTTTCATTGTTTAGCTCCTGAAGAACAATCGAGGGCGTGAATAAGTTATTGCCGCACGTCCGCTGTGGCTGATTGTTTGCGCTGTCGTTCACAGCACGAAACATCGGGATCGGCTTGATCTGCAACAGATGTTATTCGAGGGTGATAACGCTGGCACTGCTACATAGGGTCAGCCCGGGTATGACTAGGTATTAATGAGCTATACCAAAGTGTTAGTTGCCTTGATAAACAAAGATCAGTGGAGTCTCGCGAGCACTGCTTCGATACAGGCGAGCAACTTTTCGGTGGCGAAGGGTTTGGGAAAGAAGGCAATGGGAATCCTGGCATGGTTACCCGGCGGCCGCTGCGCGCCGGGGTTGCCGGTAATGAAGATCACCGGGATATGTATGGCCCTGGTCGCCAGTTCTTCATACAGGGCGATCCCGTCCATTTGCGGCATTTGTATATCGCAGATCAAACAGGACGTAATAAACGGACCATCGGAATCGAGAAACTCATGGGATCCGCTGTAAGTTCGAACTGTATATCCACTGGAACGCAAGAAACTGTCCAGGGCCATGCGAACCGCTTCATCGTTGTCGACTACGGCAATCATTGCCTCTTTATGCATAGTGGTGACCTGCGTAGTCGCGCAAAATACTTGGAGTCACTGCGCCATCAATGCAAGATACGCCGTCATGATCGGGTGCACAGTATACGTGGGTATATTCATCGTATAGCGGGCTGGGTCGCCAACACCTCGGCCATGCGTACCAGATCGGCAAAGGAGCGCGCACCCATTTTGCGCATGGCCTGGCCGCGGTGGATCTTCACGGTGATTTCGCTCAGGCCGATTTCGCCGGCAATCTGCTTGTTCATCAAGCCCGAGGCGGCCAGCGCCATGACCGTTTGTTCCCGCGCGGTCAACGTCTGGTGGCGCGCACGCAATTGTTCGGCATGGCGCTCGGACTCGCGACGCTGCCGGTCGCGGCTGTGGGCAGCGCAAACCGCATCGATCAGGTCCTGTTCGCGAAAGGGCTTGGTCAGGAAATCCACCGCGCCGGCTTTCATTGCCCGTACCGTCATGGCGATGTCACCGTAGCCGGTAATGAACACGATGGGCACGTTGATGCCGGCGGCGGCCAATTCGTTTTGAAAGTCCAGGCCACTGCTGCCTTGCAACCTCACATCCAGTACCAGGCAACTGGCCGTGTCCGGGCGCGGGTACTTCATGAAGTCGGCCACCGAGCCGAACAACTCGACCCTCAAGCCGATGGAACGCAACAGGCTGCCGAGGGATTCGCGCAGTGGCGCATCGTCGTCGACGACGAAAACCATGGAGTCGTTATGATTGATTTTGTTGAGGGGGTGTTGTTCGTTCATGGCTGGTTTCCAAGAGGCTGGACATGCAACCGCCCGGCGCGGTGTTGCTGGCGAGGGGCGCAACATTAAATGCAGGTTGGGCGGACGGCACTCATACCTGTGTATTAGATGGCCGCGGCGTATCCCGCGTCGTTGGCGACCCGTATCGGCAAGGCAAACAGAAACGAGCTGCCCTGGCCTGTGGTGCTGGTGGCCCAGATCCGGCCCGCGTGGTAATCGATGATCGAGCGGCAAATGCACAGTCCCATGCCCAGGCCGTTTTCCTTGGTGGTGAAGAACGGTGTGAACAACTGCGGCAAGACCTCGCTGGCGATGCCCGGACCCTGGTCGGCCACCTCCAGCACGGCCTCGTTATCCTTTACCCAGGTGCGGATCAGCAGTGCCCGTTGTGTGGCGTTGACCGAGTCCATCGCCTGGCAGGCGTTGACGATCAGGTTGATGATGACTTGCTGCAGTTGCACGCGATCGGCGCTGACCTGGCCGCCGAATGCGTTCAGCTCGATGTTCGGCTTGATCTGGTGATGGGCCAGTTCATAGCGGAGCAGGCTCAAGGTCTCGCTGACAATGTCGTTGAGCGATTCGTTTCGGCGCAGCGGATCGCTCTTGCGCGACAAGGCCCGAACGCGGCGGGTGATTTCGGTGGCTCGATGGGCGCTGGCGATGATTCGCTCCAGTGCCTGGCGTGCTTCGGCCAGATCGGGCTGCGGGCGGTTCAGCCAGTTGCGACAAGCTTCGCCGCTGCTGGCGATCGCCGCCAGCGGTTGATTGACTTCATGGGCAATGGACGCTGCCAGCTCACCCAGGGATGTCACGCGGGTGACATGGGCCAACTGGGTCTGGGCGCGGAACAGCGCTTCTTCGGCCTGTTTGCTGGCGCTCACGTCCATCAGCGCGCCCAGGTATTCAATGCGCCTGTGCCGGACGAGGAGTGGGGTGGCGAGCATGTGCAAATGCTTGACGCGTCCATCGGGCATCAACAGGCGGTGCCTGACTTCGATCAGGGTCGCATGGCGCGCCGCCTTTTCGAAGCCGGCCAGCACCAGGGGCACGTCATCGGGGTGGGTGCGCTCCAGGTACAAGGACGCCGAGGCGGGGGCGGCCGCCGGGTATTCGAGTATGCGTGCCACTTGCTCCGACCAGCTCATGCTCGCGAGGTTTGCGTGAAAGCCGAAGCAACCGGTCTGGGTCAGGCGCTGGGCACCGGTCATATAGACTTCCTTGTGGCGCAGGCTGTCGGATGCCTGCTTGCTGCGCAGCGCCAGGAAGATGATCGCCGCCAGCACCGTCAGGCTGCGCAGCAAGTCCGAGGTCGATTCCCAGCGGTAAAAGCCATCCTGATACAGGCATATCGACGTCAATGCCACCATGCAGAACAGCGCGACCACGATCACCGCACTGATCGACAACAGGTTGATTGCCATCAGCAACAATGCGATGTACAGCGTCGTGGTGGCGTAGTCGACCCGGGTTTCGGTATTGATCAGTATCCCGCACGCCACGATCAGCCCCATCAGCCATACCAAGAGGTTTTCAAGGGGCTTGAGACTCAGGCCGGGCGTTAGGCGAGACGTCCTTTTTTCGCCGCGGTTGTACAGCATCTTGCTGTAGATTCCTTTCACGAAGGTAGGTGCGCTGCGTGCAGTGGCAGGCTTTTTTGTCGGGGTGTCGATCATGCGCGCCTCGGTTGTTCGTTCGGGCTGGAAGCGGAGAATCGGTTCGGTATCCTAGAAGCACGGGGTCTGATTCCGTTAGGACAAAAAACCCGAAAAAACTGCCGCGGTGATCGACTTGGGCGTTTTCCGCAGTAACGACTAACCCCTTCATTGCATTGGTTTTTTTTTGGCGAGGGTCATACCGAAGTATCAACCTGCCCACCCAACGCATGATCCCGTTGTCCCCAAGTACGACAGACGTTTTTCCTGCGCGGCCATAACCTGTCCAGGCACCTTCCCGAACTCAAAGGCCGCGTGCCGGGTAGCGAACCTCATGAACAGAAATGACCTGCGTCGTGCCGACATCAACCTGCTGGTGGTTTTCGAGACGATGATGCATGAGCGAAATGTCAGCCGCGTCGGTGAAAAGCTGTTCCTCGGACAGCCCACCATCAGCGGTGCCCTGGGCCGCTTGCGTGCGCTGTTCGATGACCCGCTGTTCATTCGTTGCGGTCGAATGATGGAACCGACCGCACGGGCCGAGGAAATCTTCGCCAACCTGGCACCGGCGCTGGACGGCATTGCCGCCGCGTTGAGCCGTTGCCAATCGTTCGACCCGCGCACCAGCGAGACAACGTTTCGTGTCGGCCTGTCCGATGATGTCGAATACGCGCTGCTGCCGCGGCTGTTGCGCCAATTGCGCATCGAGGCACCGCACATCACCTTGATCGTGCGCCGTGTCGATCAGCAGCAGATGTCGCACAGGTTGGGCAATGGCGACATCTGCGTGGGCATCAGTCACACCGACGAGCTGCCGGCCAACGCCCGGCGCAAAGGCTTGCGGCCCATCCGCCCGATGCTGCTGCGCGCTGACACCCGGCCGGGAGTGCTGGGGCTGGACGAGTTCTGCCGGCGGCCCCATGTGCTGGTGTCATCCATGGGCAATGCGGCGGATGACACCGACCACGTCTTGCGCCTGCTGGGCCGGCAACGCAAAGTGGTGCTGACCGTCCCGCAGTTCAGTGTGTTGCCGGGGTTGCTGGCGCAAACCGACATGCTGGCGATCGTGCCGGATTACGTGGCCAAGGCGGTGGTTTCGATGGGAGGCATGCGGGTTGAGCCGGTACCGTTGCAACTGCCCGTACCGGAACTGTCCATGGCCTGGCGCGCAGCGGTGCACAACGACCCCGGCCAGCGCTGGTTACGCTCGCGCTGCTGTGCGTTGCTGGGTGAGCCGGTCGAGTTGCAGGTGGTGCCCAAGGCTCGGCCGGCGTTGCACAACGATCAGGCTTTGCTGGCGGCCAGATAGGCGCCGAGCCGCCGGCCCATTTCCTCGCCCAGTGCCTGCAAGCCACTGAGGGGGCGGACCATCACTTCGAAATCGACGATTTTTCCCTGCTCGTCAAAGCGGATCATGTCGATGCCCTTGAGCTGTTTGTCGCCGACCCTGGCGCTGAATTCCAGAATCACGTTCAAGCCGTCGGCGCTCGCCAGTTCGCGATGATAGGTGAAATCTTCGAACACCTTGGACACCGTGTTGAGAATCATCGAAACCACCGGTGCCCCGGGATACGGAGTGTGGGCCATTGGCGAGCGAAACACCGCTTGCGGGTCCAGCAACGCAGGCAAGGCCTTGAGATCGCCCGTGCGGATCATCGCGTGCCACAGGCTCAGGGACTCTGCGGCCTTGGGATGCAGTTGCAGTTCAGACATATTCAACTCCTGTTTTTTGTTGTTGTTCAAAACGTGCAGAACACTTCCTGCAGGAGCGAGCACGCTCCGGGCGGCGTTCCGACGAAAAACCTGAGAGCGCCGCGGGGTGTCAGGCTCCCTGCGTTATCGTTGACCTCCATCGCGAGCATGCTCGCTCCTACAGGGGGGAGATGGGTATTGATCATAGATCCGTGATGCACAGCTCCCCTGTAGCGCGGATCAACGCTTGGCCATGCAGGGCATCCTTGATCAGGCCCGAGCGCTGCTCAGCCAGCCACTGCGGGCATTCGGGGTCGACGCGATAGGGCACGAAATCGGCGTATTGCTGCAGCAGACGGGCTTGCAGCTCATCCTGTTTAACGCGCAATTGAGTCAAGTCCGGCCTCGGCAAGTCGGGCGCCTTGTGCGCCGCTTGCCATTGCGCGATCAGTCCGTATTGCACCAGTTTGTTGGCTTCGATCTGTGCGGCGATCAAGTCGGCGGCTTCGTCCGGGTTCACGTTGCTACCGGTTGCCTGCTTCCTGGCGTTGTTGATGAGCAGGGTTTCCCGTGCGGTATCCTGGATCGGTTTGCCACTGTCCCACTTGGCCAGCGCCACCATATCGGCGACTTCCAGGCGCTCGTTGATGGTGTTCAGCAGTGGCTGCAGCGTTTCGGGTGCCGGGGAGGGCGTGGCGGCATGGGCGACGCTGGCGAGTAAGCCGAACAGCGAGCAAGCCAGGACTTGCGGCAAGCGTGGGCAGTGGAACATAAGCAACCTCTCGGGCACGGGATGCGCATCAAGTCTTATGTATCACAGCTGAGTCAGATGAACGATAGTTCAACGAGTACTTTCGCAATATCCCGGTTGCGCCTCAGTCGCCGGCCAGCATCCGCTCGATCTGCGCCAGCTCCCAGGTGCTGAGCAAACTCACAGGGTCGGTACCGAAACGCTGCCCACCGTCGAACGCACGGCCATCCGGGCTCTGGCAATGCAGGCAGTGACGCAAGTGAAGGTGGTCGACATCGAGGCTCAAGCGCCAACCTTCGATGTCGATCAATACCGGACCGGCTTGCCCGTCAAGTCGCCGGAGCGGGCGCAGGCCCAATGCGGCGTCACGCAGTTGCTGGTAAATCTCTCGGGCAGTAAGGGGCGGCACAGGTGTCTCCGGCGGGATGGCGGCATGGCCAGAATCGGGCACTCAGGATAGACGATCAAGAGCCAGGGGTAGAACCCTGTGACAAAAAAGCCCGGCTGATCAGGCCGGGCTTTTTTGTGGGTGCGGTGAAGCGATGGGTTCAGGCGACAGTGTTGCCTTGCAGGCGGTCGGAGCCATCGGCAGCGACAGTGTTGCCTT
>NZ_JASCAE010000091.1:0-21644 GCF_029967975.1 Pseudomonas sp. V98_8 | reverse complement strand
TTGTCCCTCCTCCTCCCTTCAAGTCCTACCATACAAGCGAGCCTGCTCGCGAAAGGGTCGTAACATTCACCATCACCGTTGACTGACACCCCGCTATCGCGAGCAGGCTCGCTCCCACAGGTTCATTGGTTCAACTCACCACCGGTTGCGCTGCCAGCCACGTCTCGTCACAGCAAGCTTTCAGCGTTTCACGCAGCCAGCGGTGAGCGGATCATTGTCGAAGCGCGGATGCCAGGCCTCGTAGTTACATCACAAGCACTCGTGACTGATAAGGATTGATTCAGGCGCAATGCTGGCAAATATCCCTTTTGTTATCTGGTCCAAACGAGCGGCGGGAATCACTATCAGTTCTGATAGTTCTCGATAGAGGACTTGAGGTGTAAAACTAAATCCCTCGACCATAAATCGGCGGCCATCGCCATGCCTCAACTCAAAATTGCTGATCAAAATACTTGCACGTGGCAACGCACGACATTGTTGGCAGCCGACAATAGCCTTTCAATCATTGGTGCCATTGTTGATGGTAAGCATAATCCCATCGCCTACTCGGCTTATGGCGAGCAATCCGCGCAGCAGGAAGACAAGGACCGGCTGGGTTTCAACGGCCAAATACGCGAAGCGAGGATCGGCTGGTATTTGCTGGGTAATGGATACCGTGCTTACAACCCTCGGCTGATGCGGTTCCACAGTCCGGACAGTTGGAGCCCATTTGGCGGGGGCGGCTTGAATGCTTATATGTATTGCGTAGGGGACCCGGTTAATAGATCGGATCCGACGGGGCATATTGGAGGTCTGAAAAGCCTGTTTACCTCCATCAAAGAAGGTGGATTTGGTCTTGGGAAAAGTCGACCAGTGCCTTTGGAAAACTTGGACCTCTCAGGAGCACTTAATATGCTAAAGTCAGCCCGTATTCAAAGCCTCAACAACGTCAAGCCTTCTCCCTCTCCATCTTTTTTGAGCGAGTTGGGAACACACTTATACTCGCTTCCACCTTGGCGTCTTCGCGCTAATACAGCAAGCCTCCCTGAGCAATCAGGGCATAGCGTCGGAGGGAAATGGCCAGTAGCTATGGCCGCCCCACAACCGAGGGCGCGCGGTATCGATAATCCCAACCTTAGACCCCCCAGAAATACACCAGACTCAATTGAAGCCTCTTTATTCTCTAATGGAGACAAATGGACGAGTAATGGTGGAGTACATGGGAGAAGTATTGAGTTTGCTCGAATTAAGGGTGGTGGAGGCACCGGTTCGTCGGGGCGCGATCTCAGGTCTCACACCTCTCCCGGTGATTCCACCCCAGTCTTCACGCAATATAGAATAGCGGGTAATAACCCTACCGGTGGCGGATGGGTGGAAGATACGTCTTCCACCGGACATAGAAATATCCAAATTCGCTCTCATCATCAGCGGTATCCCACTGTAAATAATCCAAATGCCTCGGATATACGCCGCCACCCGCGTTAAAGTCAGGAGCTAAAATTAATGCAATGTCCTCTCGCGAACATTCGATGATTGGGCTTATGCCATGAAAATCTATGTTACCAGCATGAAACCCTACCGCAGCACCAGACTCTCCACTAACAACTCAAACAAAATCACCAGCGCAGAAGGGCCTGACGAAAACTGACTTATCTACAGGTTATAAGTGCGCTATACGCAACGATGGAAGTCCTTGTGAGAGCGCGCCTTTGTGGCGAGGGGATTTATCCCCGTTGGACAGCGCAGCAGTCCCATTTTCAGGGGCCGCTGCGCGACCCAACGGGGATAAATCCCCTCACCACAAAGGTCGCTCCCACAGGGGCATCGCTCATCCCAAGACAGGCTGAGCGGCGAGCCACGTTTCGTCACAGCAGGCTTTCAGCGTTTCACGCAGCCAGCGGTGAGCGGGGTCATTGTCGAAGCGCGGGTGCCAAGCCTGGTTAAGCACGATAGTCGGCAATGGAATGGGCAAGGTGAACGAGCGCAACTTCAACCCCAGTCGGCGCACGCTCAACAGCGTCTCCCTGGGCACCGGCAGAATCAGGTCGGAGTCGGGCAAGGCAAACATCGCCGCGTGGAAACTTGGCGCAATCACCGCCACTCGCCGCTCCAGCCCCAAGGCGTTGAGCGCCGCATCGATCGGCCCGCGAGCGATCCCGCGACGGGACATGCTGATATGGGAATAGCCAGCAAAACGTTCTGCGGTGATTTCTTGATCGAGCAAGGGGTGATCCTCGCGCACCAAGCCGACAAATTGGGTGGAGAACAAATTCTGCACCTTCACTTCCGGCATCAACGGCCGGTTGTTGCTGACGCTCAGATCGATGCGACCCTCGCGCAGGGCCTCATCATCGCCATCGCCCTCCGGCGCAAAACGCAATTCACAATGCGGAGCCTGACGCTCCATGGTGTCGAACAGCTTGCCGCCGTAGATGCCGATGAAAAAATCATTGGCCCGGATACTGAAGCGCCGACGCAGGCTGCCCAGATCCACAACCCTGGCCGAGTGGAACAGGTGCGCGGCCTGCTCCACCACGTCCCGCACCTGCTCGCGCAACTCCAGCGCCTTCGGCGTCGGCACCAGGCCACGGCCGGCTCGCACCAGGATCGGATCACCAATGGCTTCGCGGATACGCGTCAAGGTGCGGCTCATGGCCGCCGGGCTGAGGTTCATTCGCCGCGCGGCGCCCACCACACTTCCCTCGTCGAGCAGGGCGTCGAGGGCGACCAGGAGGTTCATGTCTGGTAGTTGCATGGTGAGCACTCGTGCCTTATCAGGGTTGATTCAGGCGCAATGCTAGCAAATCATTGACAGGCAGACTCAACGGATCAGCGCTGCATCCCCCACCGCTTCACCGTCACCCTTTCCAACGAATCAAACACCAGATTCTCCACCAGCAACCCAATTAGAATCACCACCGCCAACCCGGCAAACACCTTGTCCGTGTACAGCTCATTACGATTCTGGAAGATGTACCAGCCCAAACCGCCCTTGCCGCTGGTCGCGCCAAACACCAGTTCGGCCGCGATCAACGTGCGCCAGGCAAAGGCCCAGCCGATTTTCAAGCCGGCGAGGATCGATGGCAGTGCTGCCGGGATCAGGATGAACAGCACCAGGCGCAGGCCCTTGAGGCCGTAATTGCGACCGGCCATGCGCAGGGTTTCCGAGACGCCGAGAAAGCCTGCGTAGGTATTGAGCGCCAGGGCCCAGAGCACCGAATGCACCAGTACGAAGATCAGGCTGTTCTGCCCCAGGCCGAACCACAGCAACGCCAGCGGCAGCAGGGCAATCGCTGGCAACGGGTTGAACATCGAGGTCAGGGTGCTGAGCAGGTCGCGACCCAATTGCGTCGACACCGCCAAAGTCGTCAGGGCGAACGCAAGGACGATCCCGATCAGGTAGCCCTTGAGCAGCACCACCAGGGAAATCCACACTTTGCCCAGCAATTCGCCGCTGAGCAGGCCGTCGTACAGCGCATGTGTGGTCTGCACAAAACTCGGCAACAGCAGATCGTTATTTTGATAACGGGCAACGGCTTCCCAGAGTACGGCGAGCAAAACCAGGATCAGGCTTTTGCGCAGCCAACCCTGTTGCCACAGGCGTTGGCCAAGCGGCAGCTCGCGCTCCAGCGGTACGCTGGTCAGTGGCTGCAAAACCGTTTCGAATTCTTCACGCGGGGATGATAAATGGCTCATCGGGCCCTCCTCTCAAACTGGCTCAATAAGCAATGCGGATGTCGGCGAAATCCAGCTCGCGCTCGGTTCCCGGCGACTGGCCTTCATCGAACAACAACCGATGGATGCGCCGCGCCGACTCCTGGAATGCCACGCCGCCCAGGCTGTGCAAGTCGTATTGATGGCTGTGGACTTCGGCACGCACGCGCCCCGGATGCGGCGACAGCAGCAGGATGCGATTGCCCACCACCAACGCTTCTTCGATGGAGTGCGTGACGAACAGCAGTGTGAAGCGCACCTCCTCCCAGAGCAGCAGCAATTCTTCCTGCATTTTGCGTCGGGTCAGGGCGTCGAGCGCGGCGAAGGGTTCGTCCATCAAGAGGATTTTCGGCTGCATCGCCAAGGCCCGGGCGATGGCGACCCGCGCCTTCATGCCGCCTGACAGGGTGTGCGGATAGGCATCGGCAAACGCCGCCAGACCGACCTTGTCCAAGTAGTGCAACGCCCGCTCTTCGGCTTCCTTGCGCTTGAGAGTTTTCGAAGCCAGCAGCGGGAACATCACGTTCTGCTTGACGGTTTTCCACGGTGGCAGTTGATCGAACTCCTGGAACACCACGATCCGGTCAGGCCCTGGCGCATGGACGCGCTGGCCTTGCAGACGGATCTCGCCTTCGACTGGCTGGATGAATCCCGCGGCAGCCTTGAGCAATGTCGACTTGCCGCACCCGGACGGCCCAAGAAGCACAAAGCGATCCGCAGGGTCGACCTCGAAGCTGACCTGGTGCGTGGCACGCACCACCCGCTGGGGCGTGCGGTATTCCAGGCTGACGTTATCGACCGACAGCAACGCTTGGGCGCAGACGTTCGGTTTGCTGACCGTGTGGCCTTGCAAAGGGGCGTTCATGTCGGTCAGCTCCCTTGCAGCGGTTTGGCGTCCTGGAAGAAGTAGTCCTTCCACGAATCCGGTTTGTTTTTGATCGCGCCCACGCGGTAGAGGAACTCGGCCAGGGGGTAGGTATTTTTTGGCGTGACGCTGAATTCGAACTGCGGGTTGTCGATGATTTTCAGCAGCTCGGCGCGGTCGATCTTGGCCTTGGTGACGCGAATGTAGGTATCCGCTGCCGCGCCTTTATCGTTCTGGGCAAAGGTCGCGGCTTCAGTCAGCGCGTCGACGAAGGCTTTGTAGGTTTTCGGGTTTTCATTGCGGAATTTTTCGGTGGCGAACAACACAGTCGGCGAGTTCGGGCCCAGCAAATCATAGGTGTTGAGCACCACATGCACGTTTGGATTGGCCAGCGCCTGATCCTGGAATGGCGGGTTGGAGAAGTGCCCGCTCAGCTCGGTACCGCCGGCGATCAACGCTGCCGTGGCATCCGGGTGCGGCACGGCGATGGTGTACTTGTCGAGGCGGTTGAATTCCTTGTCGCCCCACTGCTTGGCGGCGGCATATTGCAGGAAGCGCGACTGCACCGACACGCCCACCGCCGGAACCGCGATACGGTCCTTCTCGGTGAAGTCGGCAATGGTCTTGACCTTGGGATTGTTGCTGACCAGGTAGTACGGGAAGTTGCCCAGGGAGGCCACGGCCTTGACGTTCTGCTTGCCGTGGGTGCGGTCCCAGATGGTCAGCAGCGGGCCGACGCCGGCACCCGCGATATCGATGGAGCCGGAGAGCAGCGCATCGTTGACCGCGGCACCACCGGAGAGCTGCGTCCAGTCGACCTTGATGTCGATGCCTTGCTGCTTGCCGTACTTCTCGATCAGGTTCTGATCGCGCACCACGTTGAGCAGCAGGTAAACGATGCCGAACTGTTCGGCGATGCGTATTTCACCTTCGGCCTGGGCCACGGTCGGTGCGACCAGGCTGCCGGCGATCAGACTGAACCCCAAGCCGATTGCCGCGGCCAGCGGTGCAAAGGGTAGACGTTTGGACATGGTCAAATCTCCGACAAATCAGAAAGGCGCGTCGCCCTGGATGGTGGTGCGATACAGCTTGCGGCGCAGATGGCTGGGGCATCCGGCGGCGAGGTGGATCAGCGATCGGTTGTCCCAGAACACCAGGTCATGGGGCTGCCACTGGTGGCGATAGATGTTTTGCGGCAACACGCTGTGGGCGTAGAGCTCGTCGAGCAATTGCTTGCTCTCGTCTTCCGGAAGGCCAACGATGCGGGTGGTGAAACCCTCGCTGACGAACAACGCCTTGCGCCCGTTTTCCGGGTGGGTGCGCACCACCGGGTGAATGACTTCGGCAACCTGGGCCAGTTGTTCCGGGGTCAGGGTCGGGCGCCAGTTCCCCTCGAATTTGGTCTCGCTGTAGCGCGCCGTGTAGGAGTGGGCGGCCGAGCGACCTTCAACGGCTTTGCGTAATGCCTCGGGCAGGCTGCCCCAGGCTTTGTGCATGTCGGCAAATAGCGTGTCGCCGCCTTCGGACGGCAGTTCCTGGGCATGCAGCATTGAGCCCAGGCTTGGCAGTTCTTTATAGGAAAGGTCGGAGTGCCAGAACTTGCCGGCGTCACCCAGGCCGATGGATTGGCCGTTTTCGATGATGTTGGAAACGATGAGGATTTCCGGGTGCCCGGCCAGCAGGAATTGCTTGAGCACATGGATCTGCAGCACACCGAAACGGCGGCTGAAATCGATTTGCTGCTCAGGGGTAATGCGTTGGTCGCGGAACACCACCACGTGATGGTCCAGGTGCGCGCGGTGAATGCGCGCGAAGTCCTGGTCATTGACCGGGCGGGACAAATCGAGGCCGATGATTTCGGCGCCCACCGCACCGCTGAACGGGCGGATGTCGAAAGATTGTGGCGCGATGCTTGGCGATGGTGAAGCTGCAGACATAAATCACTCCCACGCACGGCACGCTCAAAGGCGCGCGCGTCGATCAGAAACTCACGGAGGTCCCGTGTTGGTTCGTGTCGTGCGGCGCGCCGATTGGTCGGCAGGTACGCAGGAGAGTGACTTTATAGATATAAGAATAGAAATTTAAATACCGTTAACGAATAACGATATGGCTTTTGAAATGCCGCACCCTTGTAGGTGTAGAAGCCTGCTTGCCGGCGAAGGCGGTCTTGAATCTTGTAATAGCCTTACGGGTCCCTTCGCTGGCAAGCCAGCTCCTACAAGGTACCGCGGGATCCGGTGGGAGCTGGCTTGCCAGCGAAGAGGCCAATCAGCCGTACCAACGAATCACCGCTCGTGCAATGCCTCGGCGCGAGCCCGGATGATCGGTTTGAGCAGGTAACTCAGAACGGTCTTCTTGCCTGTGATGATATCCACCGACGCCACCATGCCCGGAATGATCAACAGGGGCTTTTCATCCGTCCCCAGGTGGCTGCGCTCCGTGCGCAGCTTGATGACGTAGTAGGTGGTCTTCTTGTCTTCGTCGGTGATCGTGTCCGCACCGATCTGCTCGAGCCTGGCCTTGAGCCCACCGTAGATGGTGTAGTCATAGGCGGTGAATTTCACTGTCGCCTCCTGCCCAGGGTGCAGGAAGGCGATATCCTGTGGGCGGATCTTGGCTTCCACCAGCAGGGTATCGTCCAGCGGAACGATTTCCACCAAGTCGCTGCCTGGCTGAATCACACCCCCGATGGTGTTCACCAGAAGCTTGTTGACGATGCCGCGCATCGGCGATGTGACCATTGTCCGGCTGACGCGATCCTCCAGCGCCTTGCCGGTGGCCTGGGCCTTGTTCAGGTCAGTGCGCGCCTCATTGAGCTGGGTCAGTGCCTCGCTGCGGAATTTTCCACGGGTCTCTTCGATCTTGCGCGCCACTTCCTTGATCGCCGACTCCGCACGCGGGATCGCCAGGGTGGTGGCATCCAGTTGCCCGCGGGTTTCAACCTCGGCGCGCTTGAGTCGCAGTACTTCCACGGGCGAAACGGCACCCTGGGCCACCAGCGGCTCGGACATGTTGATTTCCTGGCGCTGCAACCCCAGCGCAGTGCGGTACTGGGACTGTTTGGAGGTAAATTCGCGCAGTTCTTGCTGACGCTGGATCAACTGCTCCTGCAAACCGCCGATTTCATCTTGCAGTTGCTGGCGACGGCTGATGTACAGGGATTCTTCGCTCGCGGCCTGACCGGGAACCGCTTTCAAGACGTCAGCCGGAAAATTCAGCGGACGGTCATCGACTTCAGCACTCAAGCGTTCCACCCGAAGCAACATCGATAGCCGGTCGGCCTCGGTTTCGCCGACGTTGGAGGCGAACCGCGTATCGTCCAGGCGGATCAGTGGCGCGCCGGCCTCGACGATCTGCCCCTCACTGACGAACAACTCGGCGACGATACCGCCCTCAAGGTTCTGGATCTTTTGAATCTTGGAGGAAGGAATCGCCTTGCCGTCGCCCTTGGTCACTTCGTCAATGACCGCAAAGTTGGCCCAGAGCATCAGGAAGACGAAGAAGGCGATAATTGCCCAGATTGTCAGCCGCACCACGCGCGGGGCGTCTTCGATAAGCGCCTTGTTGACCTCGGGCAGAGGCTGGTCCCTAAGCGAGTCGGAACCTTTGAAGTAACGTCGGATGGAGCCTTTGAGGCCGGACTTAAGCAACACTGATCTGCCCCTTCTTCAACGCTTCCATCACGACGGCTTTCGGACCATCGGCGAGTATCTGCCCACGGTCGATGACGATCAGGCGATCGACCAGCGACAGCAGCGAAGCACGGTGCGTCACCAGCACCACGGTCTTGTTTTCAACCACCGCGGCGAGCCGTTGCTTGAGGCGTTCCTCGCCGGTGTTGTCCATGGCGCTGGTTGGCTCATCGAGCAGCAGGACCGGCGGGTTGAGCAGCAATGCACGGGCCAGGGCGACGTTCTGGCGCTGACCGCCGGACAGGTTCTGCCCTCGCTCGCCGACTTGCAGTTCGTAGCCCTGCGGGTGCAAGCGGGCGAACTCATGAACGCCTGCCAGTTCAGCGGCTTGCAGCACCATTTCGTCTTCTACATAGCGTGCACCCGAGACCAGGTTGTCGCGCAGCGTACCGGCGAGTAGCTGGATATCCTGAGGCACGTAGCCAATGTTGTGGCGCAGTTCGCTGACGTCGATCTGACGGATATCCACACCGTCAACCAACAGCGCGCCGTCATCGGGCTGATAAAGGCCCACGACCAGCTTGGCCAGGGAGCTCTTGCCCGAGCCGCTGCGACCGATGATGCCGATCTTCTCGCCCGGCTTGATCGTGAGATTGATGTTTTTCAGCGCCGGGTTTTGCTGGTCCGGGTAGGTGAAATTCAGCTGGCGGCATTCGATGGCACCTTGCAGCACCTTGCGGCTCAAGGGGCGTTCTTCGAAATTACGCTCCTGGGGCAATTCCATCATCTGGTCGACCGAGGTCATGGTGACACGCGCCTGCTGGTAGCGTGTCAGCAGGCCGGACAACGAGGCCAGCGGGCTGAGCGCGCGACCGCTGAGCATGTAGCAGGCAATCAGGCCACCCATGCTCAGGTTGCCCGCGATGATCTGGTACACACCAAAGACGATCATGATCACGCCGGCCAGTTGCTGGATCAGCAAGGTGATATTCATCGCCAGGCCAGACAGCATTTTCACCCGCAACTCAAGGCGACTGAGGGTGCCGATGGTTTGCTCCCACTGATACTGGCGCTCGCTCTCAGCGTTGTTGACCTTCACCGCATCAAGCCCTGCAAGGGTCTCGATCAGGCTCGACTGTCGCTCGGCGCCCAGCGCCATGGTGCGCTCCATGGTGGCCACCAGGGGTTTCTGCAAGGCATAGCCGATCAGCAAGGCGATCGGGAACGCCAACACCGGAATCCACACCAGGTGTCCGCCCAGAATGGCGATGACCAGGAAGATCAGCAGCGTGAAAGGCAGGTCGATCAGGCTGGTCAGGGTCAGCGACGCAAGAAAATCGCGCAGGCTCTGGAACTCATGGATGTTCTGGGCAAAGCTGCCGACGCGCGCCGGACGGTACTTCATGGCCATGCCGACGATGCGCTCGAACAACGTCGCCGAGATGATCAGGTCGGTTTTCTTGCCCGCCAGGTCCAGGCAGAGGCTGCGCAGGCTCTTGAGGATCAGGTCGAATATGTAAGCCCCGGTGATACCGATGGCCAGTACCCACAGGGTCGATTCGGCCTGGTTCGGCACCACGCGATCGTAGACGTTCATCACGAACAATGGCGCGGCCATGGCGATGATATTAATCAGGAAGCTGGCAGCGATGGCATCGGCGTAAAGCCAGCGCGAACGCATGAGGGTGTCGCGGAACCATGAGCGCGCCCGGGGAATCAGGGTGCCGTGATTGACGTCGAATTTATGCTGGGGTTGAGCAAAGAACACCTTGCCGCTGTAGTCGTCGTTCAGCAGCTCGCGACTGACCAGGCTCTCGCCGCCGTCACTTTCACTGAGCAACAGCCGGGCCTGGTCGTCGCCTTGCCAGCCAAGCAGCACGGCACTGCGACCGTCCTTGAGCAGTAACAGTGCCGGCATCGCGATCGCCGGGATCTGGTCCAGCTTGCGCACCAGCACCCGCCCTTGCAAACCGGCGCGCGCCGCTGCGCGTGGCAACAATTCGACGCTCAGGCGTTGCTTGGGTAACGGCAGGCCCGTGGTCAACATCGCCGCGCTGGCGGGCTTTTGATGCAACGTACAAAGGCTCAGCAAGCCGTCCAGCAAAGGATCGTCATGCAACGCGCGTGGGTCATGAATGAGATGAACTCGACTGGCTTCTGATTCCACGCTCGGCACTCTTGGCTAACGGATGAACAATAAGATCCTGCTCAGTTCATACCGGGCAGCTGGACCTTTGGCTTTACATCGTTCTGCACGACTGATGCCAACGGTGCGACCACTCCCTGGCTCTTGAGCAACTCGCCCATGGTCGCCTTGATTCGATACTGAGTAAATAACTGAATGTTCTTGATCTCCGCCAAACGGCGCGAAGCGTTGAACAACTCGTTTTCACTGTCGAGCAAGTCCAGCAGGCTTCGCTCACCGAGGCTGAACTGGCGCTGATAGGCCGTGCGCACGCTGGTGCTATGGTCCACGTATTGCTGGGCAATGGGCACCTGGGCATTGGCGTTGTTCTGCGCGTTCCACGCCAGGCCCAGCTCTTCGTTCAATTGACGCAACGCGTTGTTGCGGATATCCAGCGCCTGGTTGGACAGGTAGGACTTCGATTCCATGTCGGCCTTGTTGCTGCCGCCGGCATACAGGTTGAAACGCATGCGCAGCATGGCCTGCCATTCGTTGTTGTGGCCGTTCTGGCCATCGATGTCATTGTCGGCGGAACGACCGAGCTCGGCATCGAAACGAGGGTAGAAGCTCGACTTGGCGGCTTCATACTGTTTTTCCGCTGCCGCGATATCGGACTCGGCGGAGCGCAGGATCGGGCTGTTTTCCAGCATCTGTGCACGGGCTTCGTTCAGGCTGGCCGGCAATAGCGCCAGGAACGGGGCCGGACGTTCAAGCTGATCTGGCATCTGCCCGACAGCACTGAGGAAGTTGGTCTCGGCATCGGCCAGATTGGTTTGTTCGGTAATCAGGTTGTTGCGCGCCTGAGCCATGCGCGCCTCAGCCTGGTCCAGGTCCGCACCGCTGCCAACACCGCGCTGGGTGCGCAACTGGATCTGGTCGTAAATCCGTTGATGGCTCTTGAGGTTCTCTTCAGCCAGGCGCACGAATTCGCGGCGCGTCAGCACATCCAGGTACACCTGTGCCACGGTGAGAGCGGTTCGCTCCGAAGTGCCCAACAGGGAGTAGGCGCGAGCATTCACGGTGGCTTGTTGACGCCCCACTTCGCTGGACGTTGCATAACCGTCAAACACCATTTGCGAGAGGCGCAAGTTCGACTCGCTGCGGTTCAAGGTTTCCCAGTGGTTGTTGCTGCCAGCCCCTCGAGTGGTGACGCTGTCAGTGCCTTCACGACCATAACCGCCCAGCAGGTCGACCCGTGGCAGGTATCCCCCCTGGGCTGCTTTTAACTGATAATCCGCAGCCAATCGACTGTTAACACCTGCCTGGATCTCCGGATGGACTTCCAACGCCTGTTGCATGGCCTGCGGAAGGGTCTGAGCCTGAACAAAACTGGCGACAACGGCGAAGGGTAAAGCCTTGAACAGGTGCAAACGCATAGTTGGAATTTCCCGGGGAATGCTTGTCTTGAATCACTGCAGAACGCGGCGCTGCATCGGATGATGGCAACCGGAATGGCCGTATGTCGGAAAGTTAAAATTCAGATCTGGGTCACATCCTGTGAGGCAGTCACCGCGTGAATATCAATGTGACATTACTGGGACGATTGTTTAGGATGCCCACAGGAAGGTCAATAGTTTGGCATAAAGTTAATAGCGAAAGATTATAGTCAATAAATTGACCTTCTATAGCGTCAATATTTCACTCAAGTAGTTTAAAAGCACGGCCAGACTGATCAGGCGATTGCCTCTCAGGTCATGGAAGTCAACTGAACGTGTCACCGGAGAGTCTTCAATGAGCAGCGTTGTGGCCATCGTCAAAAGCATTGTTGGTCAAGTTTTCGTGGTGTCCCCAGAGGGCATCCGTCGTGTGCTCGTTGAAGGCGACCGCCTGTTTGTCGGCGACCAGGTAGACACGGGCGCGGCCGGGGCCGTTACGCTCGAGTTGGCGGATGGCCGGACTTTGGATCTGGGCCGCGATACTCAGTGGAGCGGCAGCGCTCCGGACTCCAGCACCGACCTGGCAGCAGCCACAGCACAGGCCGCGCCCTCCGTTGAAGAACTGCAGCAAGCCATCGCTGCTGGCGCCGACCCGACCAAGGTTCTTGAACCGACCGCGGCCGGGCCAGCGGCGGCAGGCACTGGCGGCGCAGCTGGCGGTGGCCATAGTTTCGTGATGCTGGACGCCACCGCTGGCCGTGTAGACCCAACCATTGGTTTCCCGACCGAAGGCCTCGATTCCGCGGCGCAGGTCACCCTGGAGACCCCGGGCGGCCAGTCGACCAACAACAATGCGAATGCCAATGACCCGCTCCAGTCGACACTGAGCCTGAGCGCCACTCCGACAATCACCGAGGCCGGCGGCATGCTGGTCTACACCGCGACTCTGAGCCAGGCGCCCCTGACCGACCTGACCATTACGCTGTCCAATGGTGCAGTGATCATCGTCGCCGCCGGTCAAACCACCGGCACCGTGAACGTTCCGCTCGCGCCGAACGACACCGTTTATAAGGATGCGACCCAGATCTCGGTCACTGTCACCGGCATTACCGGCGGCGCAATAGTGGTCATTCCTCCAACGGTTCCAGCCGTAACTCAGGTCACCGACACCGTTGACACCACCGGCCTGACGCTCACCGCGACCGGCGCCGTGGCTGAAGGCGGTTCGATCACCTACACCGCGACCTTGACCAACCCGGCCGGCACACCGGTGACCGTGACCTTGAGCAACGGCTCGGTCATTACCATCGAAGCGGGCAAGACTACGGGTACCGTGGTCGTTGAAACCCCGGCCAATGACGTGTACGTGAATGGCAGTACGGTCAGCACCACGATTACTGGCGCTACCGGCGGTAACTTTGAAAACCTGGTGCCCAGCACCACGCCTGCCGTGACCAGTATCACCGATTCGCCAGACACCACCGGCCTGACGCTCACCGCGACCGGCGCCGTGGTCGAAGGGGGGTCGATCACCTACACCGCGACCTTGACCAACCCGGCCGGAACGCCGGTGACCGTGACCTTGAGCAATGGCTCGGTCATTACCATCGAAGCGGGCAAGACTACGGGTACCGTGGTCGTTGAGACACCGGCCAATGATGTGTACGTGAATGGCAGCACGGTCAGCACCACGATTACTGGCGCTACCGGCGGTAACTTTGAAAACCTGGTGCCCAGCACCACGCCTGCCGTGACCAGTATCACCGATTCGCCAGACACCACCGGGGTTTCGCTCACCGCGACCGGTGTCGTGGTCGAAGGTGGGTCGATCACCTACACCGCGACCTTGACCAACCCGGCCGGAACGCCGGTGACCGTGACCTTGAGCAATGGCTCGGTCATTACCATCGAAGCGGGCAAGACTACGGGTACCGTGGTCGTTGAGACACCGGCCAATGACGTGTACGTGAATGGCAGCACGGTCAGCACCACGATTACTGGCGCTACCGGCGGTAACTTTGAAAACCTGGTGCCCAGCACCACGCCTGCCGTGACCACCATCACCGACTCGCCAGACACCACTGGCCTGACGCTCACCGCGACCGGCGCCGTGGTCGAAGGTGGGTCGATCACCTACACCGCGACCTTGACCAACCCGGCCGGAACGCCGGTGACCGTGACCTTGAGCAATGGCTCGGTCATTACCATCGAGGCGGGCAAGACTACGGGTACCGTGGTCGTTGAGACACCGGCCAATGATGTGTACGTGAATGGCAGTACGGTCAGCACCACGATTACTGGCGCTACCGGCGGTAACTTTGAAAACCTGGTGCCCAGCACCACGCCTGCCGTGACCACCATCACCGACTCGCCAGACACCACTGGCCTGACGCTCACCGCGACCGGCGCCGTGGTCGAAGGGGGGTCGATCACCTACACCGCGACCTTGACCAACCCGGCCGGAACGCCGGTGACCGTGACCTTGAGCAATGGCTCGGTCATTACCATCGAGCCGGGCAAGACTACGGGTACCGTGGTCGTTGAGACACCGGCCAATGACGTGTACGTGAATGGCAGCACGGTCAGCACCACGATTACTGGCGCTACCGGCGGCAATTTTGAAAATCTGGTGCCAAATCCCGAGCCCGCCGTCACCCAGATCAGCGACAGCGTTGACAAGGTCACCGTAACTATCGAAAGCGCTGGCAATGTGCTGGAAAATGCCGCGCCGACCTTCATTATCAAAGTCGATCAGAAGCTCGATCATGATCTGACGGTGACTTTGAGCAACGGCCAATCCGTAACCATCGCGGCCGGCTCGACACAAACCACCTACGCCCTGCCGGCTCAGGGTGACGATGTTTATAAAGATGGCGAGTCCATCAAGCTGGGCATCACCACCGCCGCTGTGGACGGCCAGACTTTTGAAAACCTGGTGATCGGCAACGAAGCCGAAGTTAACATCGGCGACACCACCAGCGAAGTGATCGCCACCCTGACCGTCGACAAGTCGTCGGTCGTTGAAGGCGGCTTGGTCACCTATACCGTGACCCTGAGCAATGCAGCGGGCCTACCAATCAGCAACCACGGCGAGCTGACGTTCAAGCTTACCGACGGCACGACCATCACCGTTCCAGCGAACGGCACCACGGGCTCGGCCATCGTCGCCACGACCAATGACGTGTTCACGGGCGGCCAGCCCTCGCTGGTCAACAAGCTGGAATCCGTGACCCTGGGTGGCGAGAACTTCGAACAGCTGACCCTGGATCAGAACACGCTGACCACGACCGTCACCGACCAGCCGGCTGGAGCGGGCGACGCAGTCACTGTCACCATCGAAAGTGCTGGCGACGTGTTGGAGAATGGCGCACCGACTTTCACCATCAAGGTTGACCAACAACTTGATCACGACCTGACCGTGACCTTGAGCAACGGCCAGACTGTGGTGATCGCCGCAGGTGCGTTGCAGACCACTTACGCCCTGCCAGCCCAGGGTGATGACGTCTATAAGGACGGCAGCACCGTCAACCTCGGCATCAGCGGTGCGACTGCCGATGGCAGGGTCCTGGAAAACCTGGTCGTTGGCAATCCGGCGTCTGTGGTCATCAGCGATACCATCAGCGAAGTCGTTGCGACACTCACCGCGGATAAAACGACTGTCGCGGAAGGCGGGCAGATCACCTACACCGTAACCCTGACCAACGCCGCAGGTCTGCCGATCAACAATCACGGCGAACTGACCTTCACCCTGACCGATGGCACACAGATCAAGGTGCCGGCCAACACGACTTCCGGTTCGTTCACCATCACCGCCCCGGATGACATCCTGGTCGGCGGCCAGCCTACCATCATCAACAAGCTGGAATCGGTGAGCGGTGCGGACAATTTCGAAAAACTGACCCTCGGGCAGAACGCGCTGGAAACCACTGTCACCGACGAGCCGGCCGGTCAAGACGACCAGGTCGGCATCTCCATCGTCGGCAATGGCTCGGTGGCGGAAAACCAGGATCCGAGCTTCACCATCAAGCTGGACAAGGCCCAGGATCACGCCCTGACCGTGACCCTGAGCAACGGCCAGACCGTGACCTTCGCCATTGGCGAAACCGAAAAGGTGCACACCCTTTCGGCTCAAGGCGATGACGTCTACAAGGATGGCAGCACCGTAACGCTCGGCGTCAACGGCGCCACTTCCGGTGGCACTGCGCTGGAAAATCTGGTCATTGGCAATCCGGCTTCGGTGCTCATCACCGACACCACCAACGACGTAGTGGCCAAGCTGACCGTGGACAGCACCAGCGTCAGCGAAGGTGGCCAGATCACTTACACCGTGACATTGAGCAACGCTGACGGCTTGCCGGTGAACAACCACGGCGGCCTGACTTTCACCCTGAAAGACGGCACGGTGATCAACGTCGCTGCCAACCAGACCAGCGGCAGCACCAGCGTTCCGGTGCCCGACAACCTGTACGTTGATCAACCTGTTGTCATCGACAATCAGTTGACCGGTGTCAGCGGCAGCAACAACTATGAAAACCTGGTGCTCGGCAGCGACACCACCAGCGTCACCATCAGTGACGACGCAAACGGTGCCGGCAACAAGGTCACCGTGGCCCTCAGCGCCAACGGCGACGTCACCGAAGGCACTGCGCCGACCTTTACCGTGTCCATCAACCGCGCTTTGGCCGATGACTTCACCGTCACCCTGAGCAACGGGAAATCGGTGGTGATCAGCGCAGGCCAAACCAGCGCGATCTACAGCGGCGATACCAACGCCGAAGACGTCTACCAAGACCCGTCGTCCCAGACCCTGAACGTTATCGGCGCCTCCGTGGCCGGCAAGACCTTCGAGAACCTGGTGATCGACAACTCCGCGGCCACGGTCAACACCACCGACACCACCAACGACGTGGTGGCCAAACTGACCGTGGACAGCACCAGCGTCAGCGAAGGCGGCCAGATCACCTACACCGTGACGTTGAGCAATGCCGATGGCTTGCCGGTGAATAACCACGGTGGGTTGACCTTCACCTTGACTGACGGCACCACCATTAACATCGCCGCCAACCAAACGTCTGGCAGCACCAGCGTGCCGGTGCCGGACAACCTGTACGTTGATCAGCCTGTTGTCATCGACAATCAGTTGACCGGTGTCACTGGCAGCAACAACTACGAAAACCTGGTGCTCGGTAGCGACAAAACCAGCGTCACCATTAGCGACGAAGCGAACGGCGCCGACAACAAGGTCACCGTGGGTATCGCCGCCAACGGCGACGTCACCGAAGGCACTGCGCCGACCTTTACCGTGTCCATCAACCGCGTCCTGGCCGATGACTTCACCGTCACCCTGAGCAACGGGAAGTCGGTGGTGATCAGCGCAGGCCAAACCAGCGCGATCTACAGCGGCGATACCAACGCCGAAGACGTCTACCAAGACCCGACGTCCCAGACCCTGAACGTCACCGGTGCCTCCGTGGCCGGCAAGACCTTCGAGAATCTGGTGATCGACAACACCGCGGCCACGGTCAACACCACCGACACCACCAACGACGTGGTGGCCAAACTGACCGTGGACAGCACCAGCGTCAGCGAAGGTGGCCAGATCACCTACACCGTGACGTTGAGCAATGCCGATGGCTTGCCGGTGAATAACCACGGTGGGTTGACCTTCACCTTGACTGACGGCACCACCATTAACATCGCCGCCAACCAAACGTCTGGCAGCACCAGCGTGCCGGTCGCAGACAACCTCTACGTCGACCAGCCGGTGACCGTGGTTAACCAGCTGCAATCCGTCAGCGGCAGCAACAACTACGAAAACCTGGTGCTCGGCAGCGACAAAACCAGCGTCACCATCAGCGACGAAGCGAACGGCGCCGACAACAAGGTCACCGTGGGTATCGCCGCCAACGGCGACGTGGTGGAAGGCAACGCGCCGAGCTTCACCGTCAGCATCAACCGCGTCCTGGCCGATGACTTCACCGTCACCCTGAGCAACGGCAAATCGGTGGTGATCAGCGCAGGCCAAACCAGCGCGATCTACAGCGGCGACACCAACGCCGAAGACGTCTACCAAGACCCATCGTCCCAGACCTTGAACGTCACCGGCGCCTCCGTGGCCGGCAAGACCTTCGAGAACCTGGTGATCGACAACTCCGCGGCCACGGTGAACACCACCGACACCACCAATGACGTGGTGGCCAAGCTGACCGTGGACAACACCAGCGTCAGCGAAGGTGGCCAGATCACCTACACCGTGACGTTGAGCAACGCCGACGGCCTGCCGGTGAATAACCACGGCGGCCTGAGCTTCACCCTGACCGACGGCACGGTGATCAACATCGCCGCCAACCAAACGTCTGGCAGCACCAGCGTACCGGTGCCGAACAACCTGTATGTTGATCAACCTGTCGTTATCGACAATCAATTGACCGGTGTCAGCGGCAGCAACAACTACGAAAACCTGGTGCTCGGCAGCGACAAAACCAGCGTCACCATCAGCGACGACGCAAACGGCGCCGACAACAAGGTCACCGTGGGTATCGCCGCCAACGGCGACGTGGTGGAAGGCAACGCGCCGAGCTTCACCGTCAGCATCAACCGCGTCCTGGCCGATGACTTCACCGTCACCCTGAGCAACGGCAAATCGGTGGTGATCACGGCGGGTCAAACCAGCGCGATCTACAGCGGCGATACCAACGCCGAAGACGTGTACCAAGATCCGTCGTCCCAGACCTTGAACGTCACCGGCGCCTCCGTGGCCGGCAAGACCTTCGAAAACCTGGTCATCAGCGGTGCGGATGCAACCGTTAATACAACCGACACCACCAACGACGTGGTGGCCAAGCTGACCGTGGACAGCACCAGCGTCAGCGAAGGCGGCCAGATCACCTACACCGTGACGTTGAGCAACGCCGACGGCCTGCCGGTGAATAACCACGGCGGCCTGAGCTTCACCCTGACCGACGGCACGGTGATCAACATCGCCGCCAACCAAACGTCTGGCAGCACCAGCGTACCGGTGCCGAACAACCTGTATGTTGATCAACCTGTCGTTATCGACAATCAATTGACCGGTGTCAGCGGCAGCAACAACTACGAAAACCTGGTGCTCGACAGCGATACCACCAGCGTCACCATTAGCGACGAAGCGAACGGCGCCGACAACAAGGTCACCGTGGGTATCGCCGCCAACGGCGACGTCACCGAAGGCACTGCGCCGACCTTTACCGTGTCCATCAACCGCGTCCTGGCCGATGACTTCACCGTCACCCTGAGCAACGGGAAATCGGTGGTGATCACGGCGGGTCAAACCAGCGCGATCTACAGCGGCGATATCAACGCCGAAGACGTCTACCAAGACCCGACGTCCCAGACCCTGAACGTTACCGGCGCCTCCGTGGCCGGCAAGACCTTCGAGAACCTGGTGATCGACAACTCCGCGGCCACGGTCAACACCACCGACACCACCAACGACGTGGTGGCCAAGCTGACCGTGGACAACACCAGCGTCAGCGAAGGTGGCCAGATCACCTACACCGTGACGTTGAGCAACGCCGACGGCCTGCCAGTGAATAACCACGGTGGGTTGACCTTCACCTTGACTGACGGCACCACCATTAACATCGCCGCCAACCAAACGTCTGGCAGCACCAGCGTGCCGGTGCCGGACAACCTGTACGTTGATCAGCCTGTTGTCATCGACAATCAGTTGACCGGTGTCACTGGCAGCAACAACTACGAAAACCTGGTGCTCGGTAGCGACAAAACCAGCGTCACCATTAGCGACGAAGCGAACGGCGCCGACAACAAGGTCACCGTGGGTATCGCCGCCAACGGCGACGTGGTGGAAGGCAACGCGCCGAGCTTCACCGTCAGCATCAACCGCGTCCTGGCCGATGACTTCACCGTCACCCTGAGCAACGGGAAGTCGGTGGTGATCAGCGCAGGCCAAACCAGCGCGATCTACATCGGCGACACCAACGCCGAAGACGTCTACCAAGACCCATCGTCCCTGACCTTGAACGTTACCGGCGCCTCCGTGGCCGGCAAGACCTTCGAAAACCTGGTCATCAGCGGTGCGGATGCAACCGTTAATACCACCGACACCACCAACGACGTGGTGGCCAAACTGACCGTGGACAGCACCAGCGTCAGCGAAGGTGGCCAGATCACCTACACCGTGACGTTGAGCAACGCCGACGGCCTGCCGGTGAATAACCACGGTGGGTTGACCTTCACCTTGACTGACGGCACCACCATTAACATCGCCGCCAACCAAACGTCTGGCAGCACCAGCGTGCCGGTCGCAGACAACCTCTACGTCGACCAGCCGGTGACCGTGGTTAACCAGCTGCAATCCGTCAGCGGCAGCAACAACTACGAAAACCTGGTGCTCGGTAGCGACAAAACCAGCGTCACCATTAGCGACGAAGCGAACGGCGCCGACAACAAGGTCACCGTGGGTATCGCCGCCAACGGCGACGTCACCGAAGGCACTGCGCCGACCTACACCGTGTCCATCAACCGCGTCCTGGCCGATGACTTCACCGTCACCCTGAGCAACGGGAAATCGGTGGTGATCACGGCGGGTCAAACCAGCGCGATCTACACCGGCGATATCAACGCCGAAGACGTCTACCAAGACCCGACGTCCCAGACCCTGAACGTTACCGGCGCCTCCGTGGCCGGCAAGACCTTCGAGAACCTGGTGATCGACAACTCCGCGGCCACGGTCAACACCACCGACACCACCAACGACGTGGTGGCCAAGCTGACCGTGGACAGCACCAGCGTCAGCGAAGGCGGCCAGATCACCTACACCGTGACCCTGAGCAACGCCGATGGCTTGCCGGTGAATAACCACGGCGGCCTGAGCTTCACCCTGACCGACGGCACGGTGATCAACATCGCCGCCAACCAGACCAGCGGCAGCACCAGCGTTCCGGTCGCAGACAACCTCTACGTCGACCAGCCGGTGACTGTGGTCAACCAGCTGCAATCCGTCAGCGGAAGCAACAACTACGAAAACCTGGTGCTCGGCAGCGACAAAACCAGCGTGACCATCAGCGACGACGCAAAAGGCGATGCCAACAAGGTCACCGTCGGCATCGTCGCCAACGGCGACGTCACCGAAGGCCATGCACCGACCTTCACCGTGTCCATCAACCGCGTCCTCGCCGACAACCTGGTGGTTAGCCTGAGCAACGGCAAGACCGTCACCATCACTGCGGGCCAGAAGACTGCGATCTACACCGGTGATGTCAATGGCGAAGACGTCTACCAAGATCCATCGTCCCAGACCTTGAACGTCACCGGCGCCTCCGTGGCCGGCAAGACCTTCGAGAATCTGGTGATCGACAACTCCACGGCCACGGTGAACACCACCGACACCACCAATGACGTGGTGGCCAAGCTGACCGTGGACAGCACCAGCGTCAGCGAAGGTGGCCAGATCACCTACACCGTGACCCTGAGCAACGCTGACGGCTTGCCGGTGAACAACCACGGCGGCCTGACTTTCACCCTGAAAGACGGCACCGTCATCAATGTCGCTGCCAACCAAACCAGCGGCAGCACCAGCGTACCGGTGCCGGACAACCTGTACGTTGATCAGCCTGTTGTCATCGACAATCAGTTGACCGGTGTCAGCGGCAGCAACAACTACGAGAACCTGGTGCTCGGCAGCGACAAAACCAGCGTGACCATCAGCGACGACGCAAAAGGCGATGCCAACAAGGTCACCGTCGGCATCGTCGCCAACGGCGACGTCACCGAAGGCCATGCACCGACCTTCACCGTGTCCATCAACCGCGTCCTCGCCGACAACCTGGTGGTTAGCCTGAGCAACGGCAAGACCGTCACCATCACTGCGGGCCAGAAGACTGCGATCTACA
>NZ_JASCAE010000090.1:0-22742 GCF_029967975.1 Pseudomonas sp. V98_8 | reverse complement strand
ATCTTGGAAGCAAAATCAAAAGATCGCAGCCTGCGGCAGCTCCTACAGGGTTCGCATTCCAGATGTGGGAGCGATCGAAGGCCTTGATTTCAGCGTTTGACCGCCACCGGCTGGTTCAACTCGGCCCGCTTGCTCAGCAAATCGAACACCGCCGGGTAAGCCGGCCGTTCGATGTAGCGCCCGGCACCGCGCTCGGCCCGCAGATCGCCATCGGCCCAGACCACGCGCCCCTGGCTGATGGTGTGGCTCGGTACACCGCGAACGGTCTTGCCTTCGAAAATATTGAAGTCGACCTGCTGGTGATGGGTCTTGGCGGAAATTGTCCGCGTACCTTGCGGATCCCACAGCACCAGATCGGCATCGGCACCGACACGGATTGCGCCTTTGCGGGGGTAGAGGTTGAAGATTTTCGCGGTGTTGGTAGAGGTCAGCGCCACGAATTGCTGCATCGAGAAACGCCCGGTGTTCACGCCTTCATCCCACAACACCGCCATGCGGTCTTCGATGCCGGCGGTGCCGTTGGGGATCTTGCTGAAGTCGTCTTTGCCGGCGGCTTTTTGCTCAGCGCAGAAGCAACAGTGATCGGTGGCGGTGGTGTGCAGGTTACCTGCCTGCAAACCGTGCCAAAGGGCCTCTTGATGACCGCGCGGGCGAAACGGCGGGCTCATCACGTAGCCGGCGGCGGTCTGCCAGTCCGGATGCTGGTAGACGCTGTCGTCCAGCAGCAGGTGCCCGGCCAGCACTTCGCCGTAGACCGGTTGACCCTTGGCGCGGGCATAGGTGATTTCGTCCAGCGCCTCTTTCGTCGATACATGCACCAGGTACAACGGCGTGCCGAGGGTTTCGGCAATGCGGATGGCGCGGCTGGCGGCTTCGCCTTCCACCTGCGACGGGCGCGACAGTGGATGCGCCTCCGGCCCCGTCATGCCCTGGGCCATGAGTTTGCGTTGCAGGTGATACACGAGCTCACCGTTTTCCGCGTGTACGGTCGGCACCGCGCCCAGTTCCAGGCAGCGCTCAAAACTCGCCACCAGGGTGTCGTCTGCCGCCATGATCGCGTTCTTGTAGGCCATGAAATGCTTGAAACTGTTGACCCCGTGATGAATCACCAGCTCGGCCATTTCTTCGCGGACCTGTTCGCTCCACCAGGTGATGGCGACGTGGAAGCCGTAGTCGGACGCCGACTTCTCGGCCCAGCCACGCCACTGATGGAAGGCCTCCATCAATGACTGCTGCGGATTGGGAATCACGAAGTCGATGATCGACGTGGTGCCACCGGCCAGGCCCGCCGCCGTGCCACTGAAAAAGTCTTCGCTGGCCACGGTGCCCATGAAGGGCAGTTGCATGTGGGTGTGGGGGTCGATGCCGCCGGGCATCAGGTACTGACCGCTGCCGTCGAGTATCTCGGCACCTGCTGGAACGTCGAGGTCTTCGCCGATGGCCTTGATCACGCCGTCTGCGCAATACACGTCGGCGCGATAACTTTCATCATGGGTAATAACGGTAGCGCCACGGATCAACAGAGACATTCCGAGTTCCTCGCAGGCATGACCGACTGATGCCGGTTCTAGATGTTTTATATGACGCCAGCGTTAACCGGATTATTCCTGTCAGCGCTGTCAGGATTAAAAGCTAGTCTGAGTTATGGGAATGAGCAAGAATATTTTTTATAAGCTTATGACTGTTTTAACTATTTGATAAGTAAAGTAAACATCCTATTTTCACCAAAATGGTGAGGCCGCTCACCATTTTGACGCACTTGACAGGATCTAAATATGGTCAAGATTTCTTATGTGAAATCAGCCGTTTGAGGATGGTCTATGGTTGATGCGCGACTGTGAGAAAAATATCGATGCACCAGATTGAGTCCTGACTGTTCGGACAACTTGGCGCAGATCGTTCCCAGTGGCGTGACAAGTCGCCGAGGGTTACCTGGTTGATCCAGTAAAACTGATAAACATCAGTTGTTTACAGAGTGTTTATGGAACTGCCCGATGCGCAAGCGGGGCAACCGGCACGTTTATTGAAGCCGCCAGCCCCTGATGAGCAGAAATAATTCAAAGATCAGTGGAGCGGCCATGCAACAGATCAGATCGCAAGTGAACGAGCGCGACGGCTTGTTCGAGCTGGAAGCCGGTAGCGATGTCCTCGACAGTCCCCGATACAACCACGACATCGCACCGACCAAGGTGCACGAACGAACCTGGAACAAATGGCACATCACGGCATTGTGGGTGGGCATGGCGATATGCGTGCCGACCTATACCCTGGGCGGAGTGCTGACGGCGTACTTCGGCCTGAGCGTCGGTGAAGCGCTGCTGGCGATTCTGTTCGCCAACATCATCGTATTGATCCCGCTGACGCTCAACGCGTTTCCCGGCACCAAGTACGGCATCCCGTTTCCGGTGTTGCTGCGTTCGTCCTTCGGCATCTTCGGCTCCAACATCCCGTGTCTGATCCGCGCCTTGGTGGCGTGTGGCTGGTTCGGCATCCAGACGATGTTCGGCGGCCTGGCAATCCATCTGTTCCTCGGTTCGGTGTTCGAGGGCTGGAAATCCCTTGGCGGCACTGGCGAGGTCATCGGCTTCATGGTGTTCTGGGCGCTGAACCTGTGGGTGGTGATTCGCGGCGCCGAGTCGATCAAATGGCTGGAAACCCTCTCGGCACCGCTGTTGGTGCTGGTGGGGGTGGGGTTGTTGGTGTGGGCCATGCCCAATGTATCGATGTCCGAGCTGCTGGCGATCCCGGCCAAGCGACCCGAAGGCGCGGGCGTGGCCAGTTACTTTGCGGCGGGGCTGACCGCGATGGTCGGCTTCTGGGCCACGCTGTCGCTGAACATACCCGACTTCAGCCGCTACGCGAAAAGCCAGAAAGACCAGATTGTCGGGCAGATCATTGGCCTGCCACTGACCATGTTCCTGTTTGCTTCCCTGGGCGTGGTGATGACCGCCGCCTCGGTGAAGCTGGTGGGTGTGACGGTGTCCGACCCGGTGACCCTGATCGGCCATATCCAAAGCCCGGTGTGGGTGGCGCTGGCCATGGCGCTGATCATCATCGCCACGCTGTCGACCAACACCGCAGCCAACATCGTTTCGCCCACCAACGATTTCCAGAACATCGCCCCCAAGGCGATCAACCGGACCAAGGCGGTCATGCTCACCGGGCTGGTCGGGCTGGCGCTGATGGCCCATGAACTGCTGAAAAAGCTCGGCCTGATCGTTTCCGACCTCAGCCTGGAAACGGTCTATTCCAACTGGTTGCTCGGCTATTCCAGCCTGCTGGGGCCGATTGCCGGGATCATGGTGGTGGACTATTTCCTGATCAAGAAACAGCAGCTGGATTTGGCCGGGCTGTACCGCGACGACGTGTATCCGGCATGGAACTGGAACGGTTTTCTTGCCTTCGGGGTACCGGTGGTGTTGACGCTGCTGTCCTTGGGCAGTGACGTGTTCAGCTGGTTCTACAGCTATGGCTGGTTTACCGGCTCGGCCCTGGGTGGGGTGATTTATTACGGGCTATGCGCGATGCGCCCGAGCCCCGTGGTTGCCAAGTCAACCCTGTAATGATCGTTCCCGCGCTCTGCGTGGGAATGCAGCCCGGGACGCTCTGCGTCCCAAGCCTGGACGCAGAGCGTCCATGGATGAATTCCCACGCGGAGCGTGGGAACTATCAGATCCATACAGCCTCAGGAGATCCCCATGAACGCAGCCGTAGACGTTCTGCAGTCCACCCATCAGCACATCAACCGCGACCGTCTGTGGCAGTCGCTCATGGAGCTGGCCAAGCTCGGCGCCACGGTCAAGGGCGGCGTCTGTCGCCTGGCCCTGACCGACCTCGACCGCCAGGCCCGCGATACGTTCGTGAGGTGGTGCGAGGACGCCGGTTGCACCGTCAGTATCGACGCCGTCGGCAATATTTTCGCCCGTCGCCCGGGGCGCAACCCGGACCTGCCACCGGTGATGACCGGCAGTCACATCGACACCCAGCCCACGGGGGGCAAGTTCGATGGCTGTTTCGGCGTGCTCGCCGGCGTGGAAGTGCTGCGTACCCTCAATGACCTGGGCATCGAAACCGAAGCGCCGCTGGAAGTGGTGGTGTGGACCAACGAAGAAGGCTCGCGCTTTGCGCCGTGCATGATGGGCTCCGGCGTATTCGCCGAGAAGTTCACCCTGGAAGAAACCCTGGCCAAGGTCGATGCCGAGGGCGTGACGGTAGGCGAAGCGCTTAATGCCATTGGCTACGCGGGAACTCGCAGGGTCAGCGGCCACGCGGTGGGCGCCTATTTCGAGGCCCACATCGAACAAGGTCCGATTCTCGAAGACGAACGCAAAACCATCGGCGTGGTCATGGGCGCCCTCGGACAGAAATGGTTCGACCTGAAACTGCGTGGCGTTGAGGCCCACGCCGGCCCAACGCCGATGCACCTGCGCAAGGACGCCCTGGTCGGCGCGGCAGTGATTGTCGGTGCGGTCAACCGCGCAGCCCTCGGTCACCAGCCCCATGCCTGTGGCACCGTCGGTTGCCTGCAAGCCTACCCCGGCTCGCGCAACGTCATCCCGGGCGAGGTGCGCATGACCCTGGACTTCCGTCACCTGGAGCCGTCGCGACTGGACTCGATGATCGCCGAAGTGCGTGAAGTCATAGAAACCACTTGTGACGAACACGGCCTGACCTATGAGCTGATACCCACCGCCGACTTCCCACCGTTGTACTTCGACAAGGGCTGCGTCGAAGCGGTGCGCGGCGCGGCCCAAGGGCTGGGTCTGTCGCACATGGACATCGTCAGCGGCGCCGGGCACGACGCGATCTTCCTTGCCGAACTCGGGCCGGCCGGGATGATATTCGTGCCATGCGAAGGAGGTATCAGCCACAACGAAATCGAAAATGCCGCGCCGGATGACCTGGCGGCCGGGTGTGCGGTGCTGTTGCGGGCGATGCTGGCGGCGTCGGCGGCGGTGGCAAAGGGGGCTCCGGCTGCCTGAGATGCAATAGATCGCAGCCTGCGGCAGTTCCTGCAGGCTGCGATTGTTTGATCTTCAAACGGTTGCCGTATTTTCGAGCTTTTCACTGACCACAAGATCCGCATGATGAATCGGTTTGCCCCGATGCCTGAGCATCCCGCCTTGGCGTTGGTTCATCACCGCCGTCATTTCGGCGAGTATTGCCAGCGCCACGCTTTGCGGCGCATCGCCACCCAGGTCGAGGCCCATCGGGTAGTGCAGTGCAGACGTGCTGGTGCCGATTTGCGCCAGCAGGCGTTCGGTACGTTCTTTGGGACCGAGTTGGCCGATGTAGGCGGGCGCGGCTTGCAGCGCCAGCTCGAGCCAATGGCGGTCCTGGCGGTAGCTGTGGGTCATTACCGCGACGGCGGCGCCATCGATCAGCGGGGCCAGGTCGAACGGGTTGTCGAGGCTGGCGAGGATAACGGCGTCGGCTTGCGGGAACCGTTCGGCGCGGGCGAAGTGGCTGCGGCTGTCGATCACACTGACGTGCCAGTCCAGCAACTTGGCCATGCGCACCAGCGGCTGTGCGTCGTGGCCGGCGCCGATAATCACCAGGCGGGGTGGCGGGGCGATGTACTCGAAAAATACTTCGACTTCACCACGGGCGTTGCTGTAGAGGCGTATAGAAGACTTCTTCTGCATCAGGGTCTTGTGCAGACCACGGCGCATGGCACTGTTCAGTTGCAGGTTGCGCAGGCTGCCCTCGGTATCCGACAGCAAACGGTCACCCACCCGTGCAGATGCATCGCGAGAGCTGGCAATCACGGTGGCCATGGCGGCCGGTAGTTGACTGTCGCGCACCCGTCGCAGCAGATCGATGGCTGGCGCAGGCGACTTTGCCCGAAGGCGTTCGAGCATGACGAATACCGTGCCGTTGCAACCCAGGCCAAAGGTCAGGGCGCTTTGCTCGTCGTCCTCGTCCTCGGTGGCGCCCGTGCTGTAGCGGCGCACCACCGGTTCACCGGAGTCTGTGAGCCACCAGGCTTTTTTCGCCAGGTCCTGCTCCAGGCAGCCGCCGCTGACGGTGCCGACGGTGCGGCCGTGTATGGGGATGAGCATCCGCGCACCGGGACGGCGGTAGGCCGAGCCTTCCACCTTGACCACGGTGGCGAGGATGGTTTCTTCCCCCTGGTGGGCGGCGGTGTCGATGGCTTGTAGAAGATCATTGAGGCCGGACATGGAATCAGTTCCTGAATACGAAGGAGACCCTGTAGGAGCTGCCGCAGGCTGCGATCTTTTGACTTTGCTTTAAGATCTAGATCAAAAGATCGCAGCCTGCGGCAGCTCCTACAGGAATGCGGGGTGGTGGATCAGTCGTCGATGTTCATCAACTGCCGCACCCCATCCCACGCCTCGGCCCGCATCCGCTGCACATCCAGCCCCGCAATCACGCCGTTATCGACCACCACCCGACCGCCGACCAGGCTGTACTTCACTGCGATCGGCTCACCCGCCACCACCGGCGCGACCGCAATGTCGTGGAAACCGAAGAACCGCGGATGGTCGAGACCGTAGAGCACCAGGTCCGCCGCCTGGCCGATTTCCAGGGTGCCAACCGCCCCCAGCCCCAGCACCTGCGCACCCCCGGCCGTGCCCCAGTGAATGACGTCTTCGGCGGTGGTGGCCGAGGCGCCTTGCTGCGCCCGGTGAATCAGCCACGCGGTGTTCGCTTCGCCGACCATGCTGCCGGATTCGTTGGAGGCCACGCCATCCACCCCAAGGGAGATCGGCACCCCGGCCTCGAACATCTGCGGCACCGGCGCGACGCCGCTACCCAGGCGTGCATTGCTCACCGGGCAATGGGAGATGCCGGTGCCGGTTTGCGCGAGCATGCGGATTTCACCGGGCTGCATGTGCACCGCATGGGCGAACCACACGTCCGGGCCTAGCCATTCGTGTTCGGCGACGAACTCCACCGGCAGACAGTTGTATTTCTCACGGCAGAAATTCACGTAATTCTGTGTTTCAGACAGGTGCGTGTGCAGGCGCAAACCGAGGCCGCGGGCGGTGTGGGCCAGTTCGCGCAGCAGTGTCGGCGGCAACGAAAAAGTCGGGGTGGTCGGCGCGACCACGACCCGGCGCATGGCGTCCGGGGTGTCCTGGTGATAGCGGGATTTCAGTCGTTCGATGTCACCGACCATCTGGTCGAGGGTTTCCGGTTGCAGCGCGGTTTTCGAGAACCCCGGGTGGGCGCTGGCCGACTCCAGCGCGCCGCCCCGGCACAAAACGAAACGCAGGCCGAACTGATCGGCCATATCGAACAGCAGGTCACCGGTCTCGGTGGTGCCGTTGGCATGGTAGAGGTAATGGTGATCGGCGCAGGTCGTCACGCCCGACAGCAGCAGTTCGGCCATGCCCAGTTGTGCGGCGATCCGCGCCAGTTGCGGCGTGAAGCGATTCAGACGCGGGTAAGGCACGCTGGCCAGCCAGCCTTGCAGGTCCTGGTTCAGTCCTTCAGGGACGGCCTTGAGCAAGTTCTGGAACAGGTGATGGTGGGTGTTGATCCAGCCCGGATACACCACCGCGTGGCGCGCATCGATCAGCCGTTCGCCGGGTTGCACTTGAAGGCCTGCGGCCATTTCGGCGATGCGCCCGTTGACGACGCGGATGTCCACGGCGCCGGCCCGGGCGCGCGGGCCACGCAGGCCGGTCATCACTGCCTGTGGGTTCTTGATCAGGATGTTTTGCAGTTGAGTCATGGTCGGCTCCAGTCAGAGGCTGTGGGTGGCGGATTTGCTGGCGGCGGCATCAGGCACGCTGACGCCGTTGAGGGTGGCGTTGAGCAACACCGACACCAGGCAGGCGATCACCACGCTGCTGTGCAGGAACGGCTGCGACCACTCGGGCAATTGCTTGAACAGGGCCGGGGCCAGCACCGGCACGAGGGCGGCGGCGAGGGTGAAGCCGACGATCAGCACGTTGTAGCGATTACGCTCGTAATCGACCTTGGCCAGGGTCTGGATCCCTGCCGCCGCGACCACGCCGAACATGGCGATCCCGGCACCGCCGAGCGCCGCAGTCGGCATCGAGGCGATGATCGCCCCGGCCTTGGGCACCAGCGCCACCGAGCACATGAGCAGGCCGCTGATGGCGACCACCCAGCGACTGCGCACACCGGTGAGGATCACCAGCCCGACGTTCTCCATGAAGGCAATGAACGGAAACGCCGCGAACATTCCGGCGATGGTGCTCGCCAGCCCATTGGCGCGCAGGCCGTTGATCACCTGTTTCTCCTCCACTGGTTTGTCGACGATGTCGCCGATGGCCACGAACAGCCCCATCGATTCGACCATCTGCACGATCATCACCACCACCATGGTGGCGATGGGGATCAGGCTGAAGGTCGGCAGGCCGAAGTAGAACGGGTAGGGCACGGTGAGCCACGGCGACTCCTGCACGCTGTGAAAACTGCCCATGCCCAGCCCGTAAGCCAGCGCCGCGCCCACCAGCATGCCCACCAGCACCGCCATGTTGCGTAGCATCGGGCTGCCGTACCGGTTGACCAGCAGGATGCTGAGCAACACCACCGCTGCGACGGCCAGGTACGTCGGCGCCCCGAAGTCGGTGGCATGCCGCCCGCCGCCGACCCATTCATAGGCGATCGGAAACAGCTGCAGGCCGATTACGGTGACGATGCAACCGGTGACCACCGGTGGAAAAAAGCGCCGTAATCGACCTACGAACGGTGCGATCAGCATGGTGAAAATCCCCGCGCCGATCACCGCTCCGCAGACCCCGGCGAACCCGACATCCGGGTTGGTGCCGATGGCGATTACCGGCCCGACGCTGCTGAACGCCACGCCCTGGAGAATTGGCAGGCGCACGCCGAATTTCCAGAAACCGACGGTTTGCAGCAGGGTGGCGATGCCCGAGCAGAACAGCGTGGTGCTGATCAGCACCACCGTGTCGGCCTGGGACATTTTCAGGGCGCTGGCGACAATCAACGGCACGGCAATGGCGCCGATGTACGAGACGGCCATGTGTTGCAGGCCGAGAGTGAGCATTTGCCGCACCGGCAGAACCCGGTCGACGGGGTGGATGGTGGGTGTTGCGGGGGTATTGGCTGACGACATGGGGAATCACCTCTAGCTGTTGTTATTCGGTACAGAGGGGTATTCGTTCTGATGCCCGTTCAACGGCACCTAATTCCTTGTAGGAGCTGGCTTGCCAGCGATAGCGGATTGTCAGTCGACAAAGAGGGTGACTGTTAAGCCGTCATCGCTGGCAAGCCAGCTCCTACAGGGTTTGGGTCGTTCTGAAAAATGGGCATCAGTCATTCATGTGCCCGGAACCGCCATCCACCGGCTCCGATGCCTTTTTTCAGCCTGCCAGGCAGGCGGCAAAGCCCTGGTTCAGGGCCGCGCGGTCCAGGTCGCGGCCGATGAACACAATCTTGCTGGAGCGCGGTTCGGCGCCCCATGCGGTGGAGGCACGGAACTCGACGAGGCTGTGCACCCCTTGCAGCACGTAGCGCTGGTCCTGATCGGCTACCGCCAGCACGCCCTTCATGCGATACAGGTTGTCGGCCTGCTCGTTGCGCAACTGTGTGATCCAACGATGGAAGTCGCCCAGGTTGACCGCCCCGTCCACGGTGATGCCCACCGACGACACGCTCGGATCATGGTCATGGTCGAGATCATCATGTTCGTAGTGATGGTCATCGGCGTGGTGATCGTGCTCGGCACCGATTTCCATGAGTTTCTGCGTGGACTCGAAGGCACCGATGCCAAGGATTTTCGACAGGTCGATTTCCGCGTAGCTGGAGGTCATCAGGTCCGCCGTAGCATTCAGGTTCCGAATCTTGCCGCTCAGGGACGCCACTTCATCCTCACTGACCAGATCGACCTTGTTGATCACGATGCGGTCGGCACAGACGATCTGGTCCACGGCCTGGTTGTCCACGCCGTCGAGTTGCAGGTCTTCCAGGTGCTGGGCGATGTGCCTGGCATCGACCATCGTGACAATGGCGTCGAGTTCCACTTCATCGGCGATCGGGTCATTGATGAAAAAGCTCTGGGCCACCGGGTAGGGGTCGGCCAGGCCACTGGTCTCGATCAGGATGTGATCGAGGCGCACCGGGCGCGCTACCAGTTCACGGACGATGCGCACCAGGTCTTCGCGAACCTCGGCGGTGCAGCATACGCAGCCGTTGACCATCTCGTAGATTTCTTCGGTTTCGGAACTGAGCACCAGGTCGCCGTCGATGCCGACCTCACCGAACTCATTCTCGATCACGGCGATCTTGCGGCCGTGGTTCTCCTTGAGGATGTAGTTGAGCAGGGTGGTTTTGCCGGCGCCGAGGAAGCCGGTGAGGATGGTCACCGGGATTTTGGTGTTGGGGCTTGGGGCGTTGAAGGGGGTGTTCATGTGAGGCTCCTTGAATAACTGATTGGAGTGCTTTCAACTGTGGGAGCGAGCCTGCTCGCGAATGCGGCGTGTCAATCAGCGAAGTTGGCGGCTGATTCACCGCTTTCGCGAGCAGGCTCGCTCCTACAGGGGTTTGTGGGTTCTCGCCAGCGCATTGCGGTGCCGGCGTCGAGGCCGAACAGGTCGAGGACGCGGCCGAGGCTGTGGTCGACCATTTGCGCCAGGTCTTGCGGGCGGGCGTAGAAGGCCGGAACAGGTGGGGCGATGATGCCGCCCATCTCGGTGACCGCTGTCATGTTGCGCAGGTGGGCGAGGGTCAGCGGGGTTTCCCGGGCCATCAGCACCAGCGTGCGGCGTTCCTTGAGCGTGACGTCGGCGGCCCGCCCGATCAGCCCTGAAGAGGTGCCGGTGGCGATTTGCGCCAGGGTGCGCATGGAACAGGGCGCGACCACCATGCCCAGGCAGCGGAACGAACCGCTGGCGATGCCGGCCGCTACGTCATCGGCGCGGTGGTAATGGCTGGCCAGCGCCGTGACGTCGGCCAGTTTGTAATCGGTTTCGTGGGCCATGGTCAGCAGCGCGGCGCGGCTGATGACCAGGTGGCTTTCAACGTCCAGCTCGGCGAGCAATTGCAGCAGGCGTACGCCGTAGATAAAACCCGACGCACCGCTGATGCCGACCACCATGCGCTGGCGGTTCATGATTGCAGGCCTGCGAGCAGTTGGCGGGCGCGGTCGACCGTATCCCGTTCAAGTTGCGCCTTGATCCCGTCGAAGCCTGAGCCGCGGGTAGCGTCCAGGCCCATGCGCGAGGTAGTGCCGTTGACGGACGATGACGGGTCCAGCGGGCTGCCAGGCAAGCCATCGATGACGAAGATGTCCTGGTGCGGCTGGAAGTGCGTGGCCAGCGCCCACAGCACTTGACTGTCGTCGCTGATATCGATGTCGCTGTCCACCGCGATCACGGTCTTCAGGTACGGGTCCCAGCCGAGCAGGGCCAGCATGATCTGTCGCGCTTCGCCGTCGCGGCTTTGCTCCAGCGCGACGTAGCAATGAAAATGGGTGCCCGAATTCGGGTAGTGCACCGCGGTGACGGCGGGGAAGCGCGCCTTGAGCTTTTCGCTCATCTCCGCTTCCCGGGGCAGTCGCGCCAGGGTCAGGTGTTCGGCGTAGCGGCCGCCGACCACGTCCACCAGCCAGGCGTCCTTGCGCCGCATCAGGGTATCGACCCGCAGTACATTGTTGGTCGAGCGATCCGAGGAGTAACCGCTGAACTCACCGAACGGACCTTCTTCGGCATAGGCCGTGGGATCGATCGCACCTTCGAGGACAAATTCTGCGCTGGCCGGGACGCCGATCCCGTAGCGCGGGGTCTTCACCAGCTCCAGCGGCGCGCCGAACAATCCGCCCGCCACGGCGCGCTCATCGCTGCCGAACGGCAAGCGTGCGGCCGCCGCGAGCATGAACAAAGGGTGCGCGCCGACCACCATGGCCACGCGCAATTCTTCGCCACGCTCGCGGGCGGTTTGCAGCATGCGCCACAGATGGCCCCGTGAGTGCAGGCTGGTGGCGAGGGTCTGCCGGGCGTGGCACATCGAGCGGTGGTAGCTCATATTGGCGATGCCGCTGACCGGGTCCTCGGCAATGATGATCGCGTTGGTGATGTAGGGACCGCGATCACTGGCGAAATGCTTGAGCATCGGCAACAGCGCCAGGTCCACGGCTTCGCCTTCGTAGATCTCGTCCAGCACCGGGCCGCTTTCCACGTAGCGCGGGGCGATGGGGTTGTTGGCGCGTTGCTGGAACGTCTCGTGCAGTTGCGCCGGGGCAACGCCGAACAGTCGTGCGATACGGGTGCGGGAGGCAAACAGGTTGGTGGCCACTGGCACGCCGAAATTGCCGACTTTTTCGCAAATCAACAGCGGATCGCGGCCCTGGTTGGCCAGGGCATCGACCAGGGCGGTGACGTCCTGATCGGCTGAAAGGGAATGCTGGACGGTGAGCACATCGTCCGGGTATTGCCGGCGATAGGCGTCTAGAAAAACATGAAAATCCTGGGTATCGCCGAGCGTCGAGAGGGTCATGGTTTCACCTCGGAAAATCGTTACGGTCCCCCGTAGGAGCCGGCTTGCTGGCGATAGCGCCGGGTCATTCAACGACGATGTTGACTGATAAACCGCTATCGCCAGCAAGCCGGCTCCTACAGGGGAGGCAGCGTTACAGATACGTCGTGGTCAGGCGAATGTCCGCCTCGGCCAGGTCCTTGGGTGGCGGCGTCGGTTCGATGCCGCACAACCGGGCGATGTTGTTGCCCAGGTAATCCTCAAGGTGGTCCTCGTCGATGCCCAGGCCTTGTGGTGCGGGCGAGCACAGCACCTCAAGCTCGCGCAGCCACATGCCCGGCTCGTTCGGCGGCGAGTCGGTGCCGAACACGATCTTGTTGCGTGGCAGGTCCTTGGCGAACTCGACAATCCGCGACTGGAAGCACCAGCCCGATTCGCAGTACACGTTCGGCGTGTCCATGGCCATCCAGAACGCTTCGAACGAGTAGTTGCCGCCGGTCTGGATACCGAAGTGGCCAATGATGAAATTGACCATCGGGAACTCACGGATGATCGGGTAGAACATGGTTGGAATGGTGTACGGGCCGTCACCGGTGTGGATCAGCACCACGATGTTGTACTTGGCACACACCTTCATTGCCGGACGCAGCCAGTCCAGCGCCCGGTCCGGGCGATAACCGTGCATGTTGGCGTGCAGCTTGAGCATCTTGAAGCCGTATTCCTTGATGTGGAATTCCAGCTCCGCCGCACCGTTTTCCGGCCCCCAGCGCGGGTTGAAGTTGAAATTGCCGATGAAACGGTCGGGGTATTTCACGCACAGTTCGGCGACGTAGGACATGTAGTCCCGCACACCCTCACGGCCACGTCGGTTGCCGTCGCGGTAGCCGGTGTTGCCCGGCGGTGGCTGGATGAAACCCATGTCGATGCGGCGCGGCTTGCCGTTGATCATGTACGGGCCGTCCATCAGCTTGAGCATGCGCTCGCCGGTGAAGGGTTCGCCGGTGTGGCGCCAGGCCTCGTCGACCAGGTTGGTGGGATGCAGATGGGTATCGATGATCATCGGTTCAGCTCCTGGCCAGTTGCGTGGTGACGGGACGCTTGAGTTGCGCCTCTGCTTCGGAAACGGAGCGCGGCGGCGGTGTCGGTTCGAGGCCGATCATCCGTGCGGTGTTGTTGCCCAGGTACGCTTCGAGGGTGTCTTCGTCGAGGTTCAGGCCTTGCGGCGGTTCGTGGCACAGCACTTCCAGCAGGCGCAGCCACATGCCCGGTTCGTTCGGCGGCGTATCGGTACCGAAGAGAATCTTGTGGGTGGGCAAGACCTTGGCAAACTCGACGATCCGCGATTGCAGGCACCAACCCGATTCGCAGTAGACGTTGGGCAACTCCATCGCCCATTGCATCGGTTCGAACACGTAGACGCCACCGGTCTGCACGCCGAAGTGAGCCATGATGAAATCGACGTTGGGAAACTCCTTGATCATCGGCACCCATTCCGACGGGATGCTGTACGGCCCGTCGCCGGTGTGCAGCTTGACCGGGATGCCCAGCTCGGCACACTTCTCGAAGGCCGGGCGCACCCAGTCCAGGGCGCGGTCGGGACGGTAGGCGTGCATGTTGGCCTGCATCTGGACCATCTTGAAGCCGTGTTCCTTGACGTAGCGCTCGATGGCCTCGACGCCGTTCTCCACGCCGCAGCGCGGGTTGTAGACGAAGCAACCGATGAAGCGATCCGGGTAGGTCTGGACCATTTTCAGCGTGTAGGCCATGTAGGCGTCGATGGATTCGCGCCCGCTGAGTTCACCGTCGGTCCAGGTGTAGATGGTGTTGCCCTGCGGGGGCTGGATGAAGGCTTTGTCGATGCGGCGAGGTTTGCCGTTGACCATGTACGGGCCATCCATCATCTGCAGCAGACGCTCGCCGGTGAACGGGTCACCGTCATGCCTCCAGGCGAGGTCCACCAGATCGGTGGGATAGCAACTGATATCGATGATCATTGAAGTCGATCTCCTGATAGCGGGGAAAGGAACCTTGCGGTTCGCTAGCAGCCACGTCCGGGCAATCGGCCATTTCTATGCGCAAAGACTCGCGCATTCCCTCGCCTGGTCGCATCCGGCTCGGAACGCTGGCTGCTTGGGGAGGAGTATTGGAAGGGGGGGTAGGGTTCGTACAATATTAATTGGGCGAGGGGTTGATATGCGTTCGATATGGGGGAATAAGTGGTGGATGTACTGACCTCTTCGCGAGCAAGCCCGCTCCCACATTTGAAATACATACTCCTGTGGGAGCGGGCTTGCTCGCGAAGGCGTCAGTGTTGTGTACGCAAAGCCAACTGCTTGACCGCCTCAACCATCGGCGCCACTCGCTCGGCCTGGCCCGGCGGCCACACCGCATACAGGTTGTAATGCGCCGCAATCTGCGCCTCGTTCAACATCACCAGACGCCCGCTGCGCAACGCATCCGCCGCCAGCAGTCCGCGCACCAATCCTGCGCCGACCCCGGCCTCGGCCGCCGCGATCAGATTGGCCGCGTTATCGAACACCACCCTTGCCGCAGGCTCGACGGGAGGCATGCCCGCCGCGTCCAGCCAAGGAATCCAAGAGCGTCGCGTATAGCCCAGCAACGGCAGTACGAGGATCTGTGGCGGGCTCAGCGGTAACTGCAAACCGTGCCGCTCAAGTAGTCGGGGCGACGCCACCGCCATCACCCGATCCCCGCAAATCTGCGTCATCTCGCAGTCGTCCCAATCGCCATAACCGTAGCGCAGGGCCAGGTCCACGCGTTCAAATGTGCTGCGGTCCGAGCGCGGCATCGACAACAATACCACCTCATGCTCGGGCAACAGGTCCAACAGCTGTGGCAAGCGCGGATTGAGCCAGCTCTGGGCCAGTTCGCTGTCTACGTCGATCGTCAGCCTCTGCGCCACACTGCGGTTTTTCACCGAAGACAGCGCCCGGTCGATTTGCGCCAGGCCGTCGGACAGCACGCTGGCAAACAACTGCCCGGCGTCGGTCAGGTTGCTGCCACCCCCTTCGCGTACGAACAGCGGCTGACCGATGAAGTCTTCCAGGGAGCGGATCTGCTGGCTGATGGCGCTGTGGGTCAGGTCCAGTTTGCGCGCGGCGCTGGAGAAACTGCCGCTGCGGGCGGCCTGGATAAAGGCACTCATGGACTGCACCGACGGGTATCGCTTGTACATGCTGTTAGTCCTACTTACACAGGATGGCAGAAATCGTCGCTGGCCCGATTTTCACCAGGCTTCCAATAATCGAGCACCAGGCCTGCACAAAGACGGGCCGCTCTCTTGGAGCCTGACAATGATCGAATTCACGGTAAACGGCGAACGACGCGAGCTGGTAGAGACGTCCCCCTCCATGCCCTTGTTATGGGTGCTGCGTGACCATTTGAAACTCACCGGCACCAAGTTCGGTTGCGGCATGGGCCTGTGCGGCGCCTGCACTGTGCATCTGGACGGTGTCGCGGTGCGGTCCTGCCAATTGCCGGTGGCCGCCGTGGCGGGGCATCGGATCACCACCATCGAAGGCCTGTCGCCCACTGGGCAGCATCCGCTGCAACTGGCCTGGGTTGCCGAAGATGTGCCGCAATGCGGTTACTGTCAATCCGGTCAGATCATGTCCGCCGCCGCGTTGCTCAGCAGCGGTGCAGAAGTGAGCGACGACTCGATCCGCAATGCCATGTCCGGCAACCTGTGCCGCTGCGGCACCTACGGGCGGATCAACAAAGCGATCAAGCGCGCAGCCAACGCGCCGAAGGAGGCGTGATGTCGATTTCACGGATGGATCTCTCGCGACGTACGTTTCTCAAGCAAACCGCGACCGCTGCCAGCGGCCTGGCCATCGCGTTTTACCTGCCCTGCGGCTTGTCTGCGACAGACCCCATGGCCCCGGCACCGGCCAGTGACTTCGAACCCAATGCCTGGGTGCGCATCCTGCCCGACGGCACGGTGAAACTGGTGGTGCACAAGCACGATTCCGGCACTGGCACGCACACCGCGCTGGCCGCGTGCGTGGCCGAGGAGCTGGACGTCAACCCGATGACTGTGCAGGTGATCTCGCCGGAAAATCCGTTCTTCGAAACCTACATTCATCCGATCTGGAAGGTCTTCTCCACCGGCGGCAGTACCAGCGTGTCGCTGGAGTACGAGCGCCTGCGCATGGCCGGGGCGACGGCGCGCACGCTGCTGCTCACCGCCGCCGCCAGGCAGTGGAAAGTCAGCGCCGACACCTGTACCACAGAGGAGGGGCGCGTCGTGCATCCGGCGAGCCAGCGCAGCCTTGGTTACGGTGAGCTGGCCGTGGTTGCCGCGCATCTGCCGGCACCGGCCAAGGTCACGCTCAAGGACCCGGCGCAGTTCAAGTACATCGGCAAGCTGCGGCACAAGCGCGACGCCCAGTCCAAGGTCTGCGGGCGCTTCAAATACAGTATCGACGTGGAGCTGCCGGGCATGTTGGTGGCGGTGATTGAGCGCGCGCCCGTGGTCGGGGCGAGTGTTGTATCGGTGGACAGCACGGCGGCGCTGCAGGTGCCGGGGGTGCGCAAGGTGATCAAGGTGCCGGGCCGTCCCGACGTGCTCGGCGGTAACGTCGAGGGCGTGGCGGTGTTGGCGGACCATTACTGGGCCGCGCATCAGGGCCGCGCGTTGCTCGAGGTGCAATGGAGCGACTCGCCGCTGGCCGGTTTCGACAGCGATGAACTGCACAAGGCCCAGGCAGCTGCGCTGGCAGACAAGGGCGCACAACGGGTCCGTGCAATGGCTGCCGGGGACGTGAGCGGACAATGGCCGAACGCCGCGAAACTGCTCGAAGCCGAGTACCGCATGCCCTACAAGGTGCAGAATCCGCTCGAGCCGATTTGTATCACTGCACAGGTCAAGGACAACGCCATCACCTGGTGGGGCGGCGTGCAGGTGCCTTCCTCGGCCCTGGAGGCGGCGCAAACGGTGTGCCAGATCGCCCAGGACAAGGTCACCCTCCATGAGTTGGTGTCCGGCGGCAGCTTCGGTGCGCGGGAAGCCAAGTACTGGTTGTTCGAAGTGGCGTACCTGGCGCAGCAAACCAGGGTGCCGGTAAAACTGATGAACAGCCGTGAAGACGAAATGCGTTCGTTGTTCATGCACCCGGCCACGCTCCATCGGGCCAAGGGGGCGCTGGACGCCCAGGGACACTTGACGGCGTTGCAGCTGGAGGCCGTGTCACCCGCCTCGCCAGAGCAGTGGGAACCGGGCTACTTCGAACGTCCCGATAAAATGGACTACAGCACTACCGAGGCCATCACCGCGTGGGATTTTGCCTATCGCCCGGCAAACCTCGACCTTACCTGGGTCAGGCACGAAACCCGGGTGCCCAGCGGCTGGTATCGCTCGGTGAGCTTCATCCCCAACGTGTTCGCCGTGGAGAGCTTCATGGATGAGCTGGCCCATGGCGCAGGGCAAGACCCGTTGGCCATGCGCCTGGCCAACATGCAGGATCGGCCACGGCACGTTGCGGTGCTCAAAAGCGCTGCCGAGCGCGCCGGTTGGGGCCAGCCCCTGCCTGAAGGGACGGCATTGGGGATCGCCACCAACCAGGGCTACAGCAGTTTTATCGCAGTGGTTGCACGGGTGTCGAAACAGGATGGCGCGGTCAAGGTCGAGAAGCTCACCTGCGTTGTCGATTGCGGTCTGGCCGTTTCGCCCGGCGGCGTCGAAGAACAGATCTACGGCGGCCTGATGTGGGGCCTGGGGCACGCCTTGTTCGATCGCCTGGACATCAGGCAGGGCAGGGTGGTGCAGAGCAACTTCCACGATTACCGGGTAGCGCGCATGTCGGACATGCCGGCGCTGGACATCCTGCTGGTCGAAGGTGATCCGGGCAAGCCCGGTGGTGTAGGCGAGCTGGGCAGCCCATCGGTGGCCCCGGCCATCGCCAATGCCCTGTTCAGCCTGACCGGCGTGCGCCAGCGCTCGACGCCCTTGAACCTGGGGTAGTTGGCATGGACTTGCGCCTGTTGCGCTACTTCATGGCGCTGGCCGAAGAGCTGCATTTCGGCCGGGCCGCCACCCGCTTGCACATTTGCCAGCCTCCGCTGAGCCAGCAGATTCGGCTGCTGGAGGAGGAACTCGGGACGCCGCTGTTCGAGCGCAGTCATCACCGGGTTGAGCTGACCGCCGCTGGGCAGGTGCTCAAGGAACAGGCACCGCTGGTGTTCGAACAGCTCAACCGTGCGCTCGACCTGACACGGCAAACCGGTCGCGGCCAGTTGGGCGAGCTGGAAATCGGCATGATCAGTTCGGTAATGGTCGGTGTGCTGCCTCGGGCCTTGCACCTGTTTCGCGAACGTTATCCGCAGGTGAGCTGGCGCCTGCATGAGATGACGCCGGCGGCGCAGGTCAAGGCGCTCAAGGAAAAACGCATCGACGCCTGCGTGTTTCGGGTCGGCTATGACGATCCGCAGTTGCGCAATGAACTGCTGATCTACGAGCCGATCCGGGTGGTCATGCCGGTCGATCACCCGTTGGCCGCAAAAGAGCTTCTGGCACCCGCGGACCTGGCGCCCGAGCCGTTCGTGGCGCTGGAGCTCAAGCAATCGCGGTTTGCCGATTTTCTCTACCAGTGCTGTATCCAGGCCGGATTCACGCCGCAAATCCGCCAGCAAGTGATCGAGGTGCAAACCTTGCTCAGCCTGGTCCGCGCTGGTTTCGGCGTGGCCTTGTTGCCGGCCTCCATCGAACAGCTGGCGCCGGCAGGCCTGGTGTTCCGGCGCCTGACCCCGGCGTTGCCGGAGGTGCCGTTGTACGCTACCTACCGAGCGGACGACGATTCACCGGTGCTCAAGCTCTTTCTCGATACGCTGCGTGAGCTGGTCTTGCAAGACCGGTTGTCTTGACACACAACCTTGTGGGAGCGGGCTTGCTCGCGAAGGCGGTGGATCAGTCCCTGAATCTGTTGAATGACACACCGCCTTCACGAGCAAGCCCGCTCCCACACGTTCTTTGCACTATCCGAAAAACGGGCGGTCGGAGACTTCACAGAGTCACCCAACTTGTGGAGTCGCAATGAGCCAGGACGTCCTGACCACCGAAACCAATCGCCGCCAGTTGCAGCAGATCATCGCCGGGCTGACCGACGGGGTTATTCTGCTGGACCCCGATCAGTGCATTCTCTGGGCCAATGACGCCGCGCTGGCGATGCACGGCGTCGAGCGCATCGGCGATCTGGGGGCCAATGCCAAGGAATATGCCAAGCGCTTCGCGTTGCGGTATCGCAATAACCATCCGGTCCCGGCGCACAGCTACCCGATCAACCGCGTGGCACGCGGCGAGACCTTCAACGATGTACTGGTAGAGGTGACGCCAGCGGCGGATGAAGGGCCCATGTGGGTCCATCGCGTGCGCAGCCTGGTGCTGGCCGACAACCGAGGCGAGCCGGAATCGCTGGTATTGATCATGGACGATGTCACCGACTGGGCGAGCGCCGAGCAGCGTTTCGAAAAAACCTTTGCCGCCAACCCGGCGCCCGCGGTGATTTGCCGTCTCAGCGATTTGCGTTATATCAAGGTCAATCCGGGTTTCCTCGAGATGACCGGTTACGCCCGTGACCAGGTGATCGGCACGTCGACCTACGAGCTGGATGTGCTGGCACAGGCTGAAAACAGGGATCTGGCGAAACAATGCTTACGCGACGGCAGCACGATTCCCCAGATGCAGGCCGAATTGCAATTGCCCGCAGGCGGTAACAAGCAAGTGATCGTCGCCGGCCAGCCCCTCGAGCTGCATGACGAACCCTGCATGCTGTTTTCCTTCGTCGACATGGAGCCCCGGCGCAAGGCCGAAGTGGCCCTGCGCCAGAGCGAGGAGCGGTTTGCCAAGGCCTTTCGCCTGACGCCGGTGCCAACCTTGGTGTGCAGCGCCAGCGACCAGGTGGTGATGGATGTCAATGACGCGTTCCTCGATACCCTTGCGTACTCCAGCGACGAGGTGTCCGGCAAAACCATCGCCGAGATCGAGATCTTCCATGATAAGGGGGCTCGCACGCGGTTCTTTACCACCCTGGAGAAAACCGCAAGGCTGGACCGCGTTGACGTGCGTGTGCGCAGGAAAGACAACGAGCTGATCGATTGCGCCGTTTCCGCCGACACCGTGAACATCCAGGGTAGTCCTTGCTACCTGTTGGTGTTGATGGACATCACCGAGCGCAAACGCACCGAGCTGGAATTGGTGGCGGCCATTGAGGAGGTGATGAAAGATGCCTCGTGGTTCAGTCGCACGCTGATCGAAAAACTCGCCAACGTGAAGAACGTCAACGCACCGCAGTTACCCAGCGTGTCCTTTACCGACCTGACAGCTCGGGAGCGCGACGTGCTGGAACTGATCTGTGCAGGCCTGGCGGACAAGGAAATCGCGGCACGCCTGAAACTGGCAACCAATACCGTGCGCAACCACGTTGCGACCGTGTATTCCAAGCTTGACGTGCACAGCCGCAGCGAGGCGATTGTCTGGGCGCGCGAACGCGGACTGTTTTCCAGTGCATGGCGTCCAAAGCCTTGAGGGTAAGGTGCAAATGCACTACTCGAGGGGGTGCAAACTCAGGTTCTGGCATGCAGGTGGCAAGCCTTAGGCTAGGAGCGGGCGAATGACGTTTACAGATCATTCATCCTCCCCTGGTCGTAAAAGGAACAGCCATGCTCGACGAACGCATTACCCACGCACTGGATGGCCGCGGTGGGCTGTCGCAATGATTTATGTGGCGCAGCTGCGCACGCAGCTTGAACGGACCTTTTCGCCATTGGCCTGTGAATGCAGTATCACTGGCGATCATACCTTGACCATCAAGCTCTACCACCCGGTGTCGGGACAAGTCGATCTGGTGGTCAGCGGATTGAACGTAACCCTGCTGCAGACGCCCGAATCGGTGGCGACGCTTATCGAAGAATTGAGGTATGAACTGGAGTGCAACAGCCTGCAGCGCCCGGATCCGGTAGTGTAGGAATTGCCAGCTTTGAGATGCCCGGACGAGTGAATACGCGATAAAACTGTACAAAAGTGATTTTTCTGCAGCCGCGCCGTGAACTTTCCAGCGGTGTTCTGTTGTCACACAAACGTGTACATCCTTTTTCGCGGGTCAGCCTATGAAAAGTCTTGGGAAACGCGTTTTTGCTCCTGTGGCACTGTGTGCCGTGATTATCGGTGGCTGCTCCAGTCCGCCGCCGCCTCCACCTGCTGCACCACCACCGCCGCCTGAAACGACCTGCCAGACCTCGGATAGCACCCAGGTAATGGGCGATATGCGGGCGGAAGGGGAGGTAAAACGCGAAACAACCGTGACGCGGTGCGTCACCCAGTAAAAACGTACATCCCTCCTGTAGGAGCGAGCATGCTCGCGATGGTCGTTAACGATAACGTTGGGAACCTGACAACCCGTGTCGTTCTCAGGTCCATCGCGAGCATGCTCGCTCCTACAGGGGATGCATCAGATCAGGACAGGAACCCACCGTCGACGTTCAGCGAAACGCCCGTGGTGTAGCTCGATGCGTCGCTCGCCAGGTACAGCACGGCACCGGCCATCTCGCTTGGATCTGCCACGCGCTTGAGCGGGATCTGCTGCAGCGCAGTGTTCAGGATCGCCTCGTTCTTCACCAGCGCCGACGCAAACTTGGTATCTGTCAAGCCCGGCAGCAGGGCGTTGCAGCGGATGCCAAACTGCGCGCATTCCTTGGCGAACACCTTGGTCATGTTGATCACGGCTGCCTTGGTCACCGAGTAGATACCCTGGAAGATCCCGGGAGAGACGCCGTTGATCGAGGCGACATTGATGATGCTGCCGCCGCCGTTTTCGCGCATCAGCTTGCCGGCTTCCACTGACATGAAGAAGTAACCGCGGATATTGACGTCGACGGTCTTCTGGAAGGCGCTGAGGTCGGTGTCCAGCACATTGCAGAATTGCGGGTTGGTCGCGGCGTTGTTGACCAGGATGTCCAGGCGCCCGAACTGCTCCTTGATGTCGGCGAAGACCTGGCTGATCTGTTCCATCTCGCCGATGTGGCAGGCAATGGCGGTGGCTTTGCCCCCGGCGGCGATGATCGCGTCCGCCACGTGCTGGCAGCCCTCGAGTTTACGGCTCGAGACGATCACGTGGGCGCCTTGCTGGGCCAGCAGTTTGGCGATGGCTTCACCGATGCCGCGGCTGGCGCCGGAGACGAATGCGATCTTGCCGTCGAGGTCGAACAACTGAGTCTTGGACATGATTTTTCCTTGTTATGGAGCCGAAATCGCCTTCTGTAGGAGCCCGGCTTGCCGGCGAAGGCGTACCTGAGGT